>NZ_JAKCFI010000004.1:0-317851 GCF_021412625.1 Myxococcus stipitatus
ACTGCTGCTGCTACCGGAACGAAGAAGCGAGAGGCGCTACCCACGAGTCGTAAAGATAAAGATGAGCAACTACGACAAGAAGTGGGTGAAGCGCCCCCGCCCTAACTGACCGGCATTGCGCCTAGCGCGATTCGGGCAGCGTCCAGTCGAAGGCGAAGCGGTGCGCGCCGCCGGGGGCGCTGTCGAGCCAGCCGGTGATGCGCTCGCTGCGCGAGAGCAGGGGGCCGATTTCGGAGCTGGCCGCGAACATCGCCGCGAGCTGCTCGTTCGACATCACGTCCGACAGCGACACCTGGGACAGCCCCTGCGCGAGCAGCTTCGGGTCGAGCGAGAAGTCCGCCGCGCGCTCCAGCTTCGCGCCAGCCTCCGGCAGCGCCGACACCACCGCCTGCGTCGCCGTCTCGTCGTTGCCCACCACCAGCTGCTTGCCCTTCAGCCGCACGAAGACGGTGCCGCCCTTCACTCCCAGGGACCACCCGTCCTCCAGCACCTTCGCGCCGGGGAACTCCGCCAGCGGCGCGAGCGCCTTCTTCACCGCCGCCGCGTCCGTCACCTCCGCGGCCACCGCCTGCTTCACCGCGAAGAAGCGCGCCTCCTGCGTCCGCAGCGAGCCGCGCACCTGCACGTTGCGCATGCTCACCAGCATGTTGCCCGTCAGCTGCTTCGCCACCAGGTCCGCCACCGCCTGCACCTGCTCCTTCTGGCAGGACGCGCACACGGCCTGGAGGTTCGCGCGCAGCGAGCCCACCGCCTGCGACACGCCCCCGGGCGCCACCGCCACGCGCGAGAAGAGCAGGCCCTCCGGCTTCATCCCGCCATAGGGACTGGCCGCGCGCGCCTGGAACGGCGGCAGCGGCAGCTTCGTCGCCGTGCCGTCCACCTTCAGCACCGTGCCCGTGCCATCCAGCCCCAGCACCGTGCCACCCGTGGTCAGGAACGCCACGCCGGACACCTTGCCCAGCCGCGCGTCCGGCGCGGGCGCCTTGCCCACCAGCTTCACCGACTCCTTGAGCAACGCGGCGCTCGCGTCCTCCGCCGCGCCAAAGGCGCACACGTCCTTGCCCTTGAGCGCGTAGCCCATGCCCCCGCCGTCCGTGCGCTTCGTCGTCACCGTGGTGACGCCCTTCGACGTCGTGGGCTTCGACGGCTCTCCTCCCGCCGCCTCGATGGCCTCCCAGGCCTTCTGCTGGAACAGCGCCACGTCCGCCACGCGCATGCAGGACACGCGGCCGTCCTCGCGCAGCGACACCGTCGCCGGGCCCGTCACGTCCAGGCCCACCGCCGTCAGCGTCTGGGGCCGCGTCGGGTCGATGGTGAGGAACGGATGCAGCTCCGCGCTCCACGCGGAGGGCCGCAGCAGCGCGGCGTATGTCCCCGCCCGCTCCAGGAAGGCCGACAGACCCGTGAGCGCATCCAGCTTCGGGACATGCACCACCGTCTGCGCGGAAGCGGCCGAACGGGGCGCGGGAGCCGCGGTCAGCGCCGCGGCGAGGACGAGCGAGGAGAGCATGGTCCCCGTGAGAGCAGCGGGACTCCACCCCTGTCAAGGCACTCGCACGCCCCGGACGAGGCAATCCCGGTCCCTCCCTCACCGAACGGCCAGTGGTGGACGATGGGAGACCGCCGACCGCGTCCGCTCGCCTGGCCTCGCCCGGGCCGCCCGTGTCGAGGCCGGAGCGGGGGACGACGCGCGGTGCTTGGCGCGTGACACGTCATCCCCGCCTCGCGTCACGTCCATGACGCGTCAGCGTCGCCGCCTCCTCCCGAGGTTCGCGTGGCGCACGTCGATGAATGACTCACGCTGTCCGGGCGCATGGCTTGCACACGCTCCTCGCGGAGTCGAACAACGAGGGTTTCATGCGTTCTGTCTGGGCAGTGGTGGCCGCGGTGGGGTTGTCGGGCTGTGGTGGCGAGCTGGTGGAGCACGAGCAGGTCGCCGTGGTGGACAGCGTGGGGCAGGAGATTGTCGGAGGCGTGGAGGCGCGCCCGAACTCCCACCCGTGGATTGTCAGCTTGCAGGAGTACGGGAGCCACTTCTGCGGGGGCTCGCTCATCCGGGTCTCGGCGAACGTGGAGGCGTCCGATATCGTCCTCACGGCCGCGCACTGCGTCTATGACGGCAACAGCGGACTCACCGCGACCGCGGGCGCGCACAACCTCGACAGCCCCCCCGCGGGACAGGTCACTGTTCAAGCCGCGCGGACCGTCTACCATCCCCGATACGACCCGGACACGACCCTCCACGACATCGCCATCGTCAAGCTCGAGCGGCCCATCCGGTTCTCGTCGACCATCCAACCCATCCTGCTGCCGGCCGCGGGAGCGCAGGTGGCGGACGGAGCGGAGGGGACGGTCGCGGGTTGGGGGCTGACGCGAGAGGGCGGCTACGACACCTCGTCCATCCTGATGCAGGTGGGCGTCCCCGTCGTGCCCCACCGCACGGTGGCCGAGGCGTACGCGCGTGAAGGCATCGACATCGACAAGGCGGCGATGTTCGGCGCTGGCTACACGCAGGGCGGCAAGGACTCGTGCCAGGGGGACAGCGGCGGCCCGTTCGTCTTCAAGAACGGCTCCGGCAAGTACGTCCAGCAGGGCATCGTGAGCTTCGGCGTGGGGTGCGCGCGGGCCGGGCTGCCCGGCATCTACACGCGTGTGTCCAACTACATCGGGTGGATCCGCACGCAGGTGCAGACCCTGAGCAGCGTGCGGTAGGCCCGCCGGGCGCGAGGAACTTCCCGGTGGAGCAACGGCGCGAAGCCAGTCCGCACCGCTGCCCCACCGCTCCCCCCTCGAAGCTGCTCGCGCCCTCGCGGCCCGTCGTCAGAGCCGGCCGCTGTTGGCCCAGTCGATCATCCGCTCCGCCAGGTCCTGGGTGTTGCGACGCAGGTGCGCCAGCTGGAGCAGCTGGTCGTCCGACTCCGCCAGCGTCATGCGCCGCGTCAGGAGGTCCGAGAAGCGCACCACCTGCGCGATGCTGATGCAGTCGGTGTCCTCCGCCAGCCCCGCGAAGCGCGCGACCTCCGCGTCCACTTCCAGACCCTCGTCGACGAGCGCCTTCACCAGCGCCGTCCGCGACACCGGCGTCTCGAACTCTTGCGGGTCGCGAAGCTGGCGACGCCAC
This sequence comes from Myxococcus stipitatus, assembly GCF_021412625.1. The sequence continues at coordinate 3,122 of NZ_JAKCFI010000004.1, forward strand.
GGTTGTGCCTCCCAGCGCACACGAGCGGGGTCCCGGGAGACCCGGTTCCATCTGGGCGGCGTGTTCACTCGAGCCTGCATGCCGGTGAAGGCCGGCGTTCCGAAGTCCAGGTTCATCAGTGCCCCCTCTCCACCACGGGGTCCGTCCACGAACGTGACCGACGTCATGACTTCCTCCATCCCACCTACCCCGTGCGTAATGACGCGGCCCGGGGCGATCCTTGATGCACTCCGCCGCGCCAAACGGTTGTGTACGGACGCCACGGCTCCGTTGACAGGTGGCGGGTCGCCCGTGACAGTCCGCGGCCCATGCCGACCTACCCCGCGTCCCCCCGAGAAGCCTTCCACCTGCTGCGCGCACTCTCCGAGGACCTGGCCCACCCCGAGCGTCGCGCCCGGGCGCGGGTGGAGTTGCGTGAGCTGGCGGAGCTGGCGAGGGAGCGCCCCGAGTCCGCGCCGCTGCGGTTGGTGACGGTGACGGTGGCGGCGGGGGCGTCCCAGGAGCGGCTGGAGCTGTTCCTGCTGCCGTCCATCTTCGCCCCGGAGGCGTGGGCCTATACCTTCCTGGAGGGACTGCTGAACGTCCCGCTGGACGAGTACGCCGGCAAGCGGCTGGTGGAGGTGGGCGCGGGCTCCGGGTGGATCTGCATCGCGCTGGCGAAGTTCACGCGGCTTTCGCACATCCACGGCGCGGACCTCAATCCGCACTCGCCGGTGGTGGCGCGCTGTAACGCCTGGCTCAACGGAGACGAGACGCTCGTCTCACGCCTGTCCTTCGGCGAGAGCGACCTGCTGCGCGGGGTGGCGTCCGAGCCGCCGTGGGACTTCGTGGTGGGGTGCATTCCCCAGGTGCTGCGCACGGAGGAGCTGCCGGCGGAGCTGTCCCAGGCGGACGAGCAGGCGCTCTACGACTTGTCCAACTACTGCACGTTGCAGAACGTGTACGAGGACCACTTCGGGCTGGGGCTCATCGCGAAGCTGCTGGACGAGGTGCCGGAGCGGCTGGCGCCCACGGGGCGGCTGTTGCTCAACCTGGCGGGGCGTCCAGGCCGGCCCATCATCGAGCGCATGTTCACCCGTCGCGGCTTCACCACGCGGGTGCGCGTGGCGCGGCGGGTGATGCAGGCGGCGGACACGGACATCCGCCCGCTGGTGGCGCTGGAGCAGCGCACCGGGCGCGAGTTCGAGTTCTTCATGGAGGCGCGCAGCCCGGAGCCGCTGCGCGCGGCCACGGCGTTGGGGTGGCTGCAGGCGGGGCACCCGGTGTGGCACGAGGTCGCGGTGTGGGAGGCGCACCTGACGCGGCCGCGCGAGACGCTGGCCCTGCGGCAGGCGCTGCGGGAGCTGGGCGCGTCGGCGCTGCAGGAGGAGCTGGACCTGGGGGCCACGTCGCCGGAGCAGCTGGGCTTCGTCGCGGCGCTGGCGGGGCGGCTGGCGAAGGGGCCCCTGCTGCCGTACGCGCACGAGGCGGGGGACGCGTCGTTCCGCACGCAGGTGGCCCGCTACCTGGAGCGCTACTTCGGCCTGCGGCTGGCGAAGGAGGAGGTGTTCGTCGCGCCCGAGCGGGAGCAGGCGGTGTACTCGCTGCTCATGGCGACGTGTGACCCGGGCGACGAGGTGCTGGTGTCGCGCAACCTGCATCCGCTCTACGCGCGGGCGCTGGAGAAGGCGGGCGTGCGAGCCACGGTGACGCACAGCACGCTGTCGGAGATTCGCCGGCTGGTCTCCGCCTTCGACGTGAAGATGGTGCTGCTCACGGTGGAGAAGGGCGAGCGCACCAACCTGGCGGTGCTGCGCGACATCCTCGCGGAGACGGCGCGGCGGGGCATCTGGGTGGTGCTCGACGAGAGCGCCTTCTTCAACATCACCGGCGAGGTGGAGCCGCTCACGCTGTTCGAGTTCCTGGCGCGCGAGCCGTACTCCCCCAACCTCGTGGTGCTCTACGGCCTGGTGAAGAACGCGGTGTGGCCGGACCTGGAGCTGACGCTGCTGTTGCCGGTGCCGGCGCCGCTGCGCGGCGACCTGGAGGTGGCGGCGGAGGTGACGTACTCGCGCATCAGCACGCTGGCGCAGTGGTTCTACGAGCGCACCTTCGCGGACCTCTTGTCCTTCCGCATCTCCTTCGCGGAGCCAGAGGCGCCCGGGCCGCGCGGCGCGCCGGTGACGACGCTGCCGCGCTCCGAGCGCATCCGGAGGCTCGAGCGCTACCCCGCCTTCGCGCCCAAGGTCTTCCAGGAGGACGACGCGGAGCTGGTGCGCCTGGACTATGGCGAGAACGAGGGGCCGCTGCCGCAGCCGCTCATCGAGGGGCTCGTCGCCGCCGCCGCCGCTCCGCGCGAGTCCGGCGCGCAGACGGGCCTGTCGGAGGCCGTGGCGGCCTTCCTGCTGGAGACGCGCGCGTCGCGCTACGTGCCGGAGGAGCTGGTCGTGGCCCCCGGCGTGTGGCCGCTCATCCACCACCTCGGCGTGGCGCTGCGCAAGCGACTGGGCCGCGCGCCCCGTGTCTTCGTCGCCACGCCCTGCTACGGCGTGCTGGCGCCCACCTTCGTCTCCGCCGGCTGCGAGGTGGAGCAGGGCCCGCTGGCACAGCTGCTGTCGCGACGGGGCCAGGGCGCGGGCGCGCCGGACGCCGTCGTCGTCTCGCAGCCGTCCAACCCCACGGGCGTCTACGTGGCGCGCGAGGAGCTGGTGGCGCTGGCCAGCTACGTGGTGGAGCAGCGGTGCCTGCTGGTGTCCGACGAAATCTTCGGGCTGGTCAACCTGACCAGCCCCACGGCGGAGACGGTGCACAGCCCGGTGACGTTGGAGGGCGCGGTGCCCGGCGTGGGCGCGCGCACGGTGGTGCTCGGGGGGCTGTCCAAGGAGTTCGCCGCCGGAGGGCTGCGCGTGGGCTGGCTCGCCACCCGCGACCGGGCGCTCGCCGCGGCGGTGCGCGAGGCGGGGCCCGGCGTGCTGCACCTGGTCACCGCGCGCGCGGCGGCCTACCTCTACGCGGCCTATGCTCGCGGGCCGGAGGGGCAGCTGCTCTATCCCTCGCGACACCGCGCGCTGCGCGCCTTCCTCACGAAGATGCGCCGCGAGCTGGCGGAGCTGCGGGAGCGCATCACGGAGGCCCTGCCGGGAGAGGGCCGCGCGGAGGTGGGCGACGTGGGCGGCCTCTTCGTCGCGCCCCGCGTGACGGCGTGGCTGGGGCGCGAGGTGGACGGCGAGACGCTCACCCCGGAGAACCTGCCGCGCGTGCTGTATGCCCACACGCACGTGGTGGTGAACGGCGGCCCCTGGTGCGGTGACCCGGAGCGCGTGCGCGCCGTCTTCTCCATCCCTCGCGAGAAGCTCCTGCAGGCGTGTGAGCGATTGAAGGCCTTCGGCGCGAAGCTGGGGCCCACGGGCGCGAAGGGCCCCTGAGCGAGCGAGGGGCGGGCGGGGCCCTGTTCAGGCGGGGACAGTCTCCCTGCCCTCGCGCTCGATGGGGAATGTCTGGATTGTCCGGCATGGTCTGGAATTCCTGTTCCGAGGCCCGGCCCCCGCCGGCGTCGAGGACCCCCTGTTCGCGGGAATGACATGCCCAATCTTCTCGACCTGCCTCGCCAGGCATTGATGGACCTCCGCTCGAGGCTGAGCCACCTCCCACTGGTCTCCCAGCTCCCGTTGCGCAACGTGGTGCCGGACAGCCTCTCGTTGTCGAGTCCCGCGCCGCAGGACTCGGCGCTGGCGGACCCGGCGCGGGTGCTGGCCTGGCAGAAGGCGTGCGAGCGGTATGTCCGGCCGGGGCAAGCGGTGATGGACGTGTGCTCCGGCACGGGGTTGCGCACGTTCCTGGCGGCGTCGCGGCGGCCCCGGCGGCTGTACGCGGTGGACGGTACGCGGCTGTTGGACACGGCGCAGTGGGTGGCGCGGCGCAACGGGTTGGACAACATCGACTTCGTGCGCTCGCACCCGTGGCACTACCAGCCGCCGGAGAAGATGGACGTGCTGCTGCACGAGCTGCTGGGCGACGCGCTGTTCGACGCGGGGATGGTGCCGAGGATGCTGGACCTGCGCTCGCGGCTGCTCAAGCCCGGGGGGCGCATCCTCCCCAACCGCTTCGAGGTCTTCATGGAGCCGGTGCAGCTGCGCGACGAGGCGTGCATCCCCTTCATCTGGAGCCAGCGCTTCCCCAGCGTGGACTACAGCTGCCTGCAGACGCTGCGCGAGGCGATGAACCCGTCCTACTTCACGCGCGTGGTGCGTTCGTACGAGGTGGACCACCTCTTGTGCGACCCGGAGCCGGCCTTCGCCTTCGACCTGGAGACGATGACCGTCGACGGCCTGCCGCACCGGGTGCGCCTGGAGCGGCCCGTGGTGGAGGGCGGGCGGGTGGATGGCATCTGCCTCTTCTACAAGGTGGCCTTCGACGCGGAGCTGTCCTTCACCGTGTCGCCCCTGCGTGGGCAGAACCACGCGGGCATGACGCTCCTGCGCACCGACTCGCGCGAGTTCGAGCGCTTCGACACGCTCTCCTTCGAGGTGGAGCTGGCGGACCCCACCGACGTGCGCACCTGGCGCTGGCACTTGCGCTGAGCGGGGAGGGGAGCCAGCGGCGCAGTGCTCGCGGGTGGACATCTCCGGGCGGAGAGGGTCCGCGCGCGCGGGGGCATGCCTAGGTTGCTCCAAGGCATGCGCTCCATCGGATGGTTCATCTCCCTGGGATTCCTCTTGTCGACGAGCCTCGGCGCCGCGTGGGCGCAGGAGGCGTCCGAGCCTCCCCGGACGGTTGCGGGGGTGTGCGGCACCGCGAACTGGGTGTGCGTGGCCGAGTGCATCGACGCGGACTGCATCGACCAGTGCCTGCGCGAGGGGTGCGAGGAGGCGCTCGCGCGCCTCAAGTCCTGCACCCTGAAGGCCCAGTGCGCGCCGGACGATACCCAGTGCCCGGCGCGCGCCTGCTCCGCCACCTGCCACCAGGCCTTCGAGCCCGCCCCGCCCAGCCCGGAGGAGGAGGTGTCCAGGCCGTGCGAGGCGGCGCGGCGGCCCTCGTCCGCGCCCGTGCCCAAGGCGCTGGTGGGGACGTGGCGGCTGTCGGCGGCGAGCCTCCCCGAAGTGGAGGACGGGCGTCCCCATCGCATCGAGCCCCATCCCCGGTCGGACTACGCGCGCTCGCTGCTCATCACCCCCGACGGGTGCTTCGTGCTGAGCACCGCCTTGAAGGACGCGACGCTGGGCGAAGGCAACTCGCTGGCGGTGCGCGCCTGGGGTTCGGTGGAGGTGGTGGGCAAGGACACGTTGAAGCTGCGCACCCGCGACGGCCAGGCCGTGGGGCCGGTCTGCGCAGAGGCGCGCGTCATCCCGCTCGCCAAGGGGAAGCTGCGCTTCCGCGGCGGTGCGTACCGTTGGGAGGTGGAGCGGCGGACGCTGACGCTCACGGTGGATGACCCCTCGCAGCAGACCTTCCAGTTCGAACGGATTCGCACCGCGAAATAGACCCACGGCCGTTCCCGAAGGCGACGCGCGTCGTGCGAGAGTGCGAGGGCGCTTCCCGTCACGGGCGCGCGCACGGAGGGACTCGCATGGGGCTGGGACACGAGCGGATGTCGAGCGTGGACGCGCTCTGGTTCCACATGGAGGAGCCCGACAACCTGATGATGATCACCTCCGTGCTCGGCTTCGACGGACGGATGGACTTCGCGCGCCTGCGCGAGCTGGTGCGCACGCGCCTGGTGGAGCGCTACCCGCGCTTCCGGCAGCGCGTGGTGGTCAGCCGGTTGGGCACCCCGTCCTGGGTGGACGCGGAGGACTTCGACCTGGACGCGCACCTGGTGCGGCTGCCCGTGCCCTCGGCGGACGAGCCGGGGGCGCTCGAGGCGCTGGTGGGGCAGTGGATGAGCACGCCGTTGGAGCGCTCGCGTCCGCTGTGGCAGCTGCACGTCCTGGAGGGCGCGCCCGGCGGCGACGTGCTGCTGTCGCGGGTGCACCACTGTCTGGCGGACGGCATCGCGCTGGCGCGCGTGCTGCTGACGCTCTCCGACGATGGGGACGACTCGGCGGTGGCGGAGGCGCCCGCGTCACGTCCGGCGGTGGTGGGCCTGGAGAAGTGGACGCGGCGGGCGCTGTCCGCGGCGGGCACGGCGCGCGCGGTGCTGCGCAAGGGCGCGGAGCTGGTGGCCGAGCCCATCCTCGCCGGGGACCTGATGCGCCAGGGCGCGCTCGGGGCCCTCGCGCTGGGCAAGCTGATGGCGATTCCCCCGGACCCGCGCACGCCGCTGCACGGCCCCCTGGGCGTGCACAAGCGCGCGGCCTGGTCCGCGAGCCTCTCCCTGGAGCGGGTGAAGGCGCTGGGGCGCGCGCTGGATGGCACCGTGAACGACGTGCTGCTGGCGACGCTGGCGGGGGCGCTGCGGCGCTACCTGGAGTCGCTCGACGTGGCGCCGGAGGACCTGCACGCCCTGGTCCCGGTGAACCTGCGTCCCCTGGACGTGCCGGTGCCCCGGGAGCTGGGCAACCGCTTCGGCGTGGTGTTCCTGCGGCTGCCCGTCCACATCGAGGAGCCCCGGCGCCGGCTGCGGGAGCTGTCCCGGCGCATGCTGGCGGTGAAGCGCTCGCCGGAGGCGGTGGTGACGTTCAGCGCGCTGGAGTTGCTGGGGCTGACGCCGGCCCCGCTGGAGCGCGCGGTGGTGGACCTGTTCGGCTCCAAGGCCACGCTCGTCGCGACGAACGTGCCCGGCCCCCGGCGGCCCGTGACGCTGGCGGGCGCGCGGCTGCGCGAGCTGACGTTCTGGGTGCCCCAGACGGGACACCTGGGCCTGGGGGTGAGCCTGTTCAGCTACGCGGGCCAGGTGACGGTGGGCGTGGCGTCGGACGCGGAGCGGGTGCCCGAGCCCGGGGCCCTCGTGCGCGCCTTCCACGAGGAGTTCGAGGCGCTGTCCTCGCTCGCGGCCTGACTACACGAGGCCGTGCTCCTCCAGCTTGTTGTAGAGCGTGCGCCGGCTGATGCCCAGCAGGCGCGCGGCCAGCGTGCGGTTGTCGCTCGCGCGCTTCAGCGCGTCCACCAGCGCCTGCTTCTCCACGTCCTTGCGCTGGGACTCCAGCGTGCGCGCGGCGTCCGTGCCCACCGGGGGCGGCGCCGCGGGCGCGGCGTCCGAGGCCGGGCCCGACAGGGTGGAGAGGCCCGGCTGGCGCGCCAGCTCGCGCGTCACGTCCGCCCCGGTCAGCTCCTGTCCGTCCGACAGCACCACCAGCCGCTCGAGGAAGTTCTGGAGCTGGCGCACGTTGCCGGGCCACGGCTGGGCCTGGAGCACCGCGAGCGCGTCGGGGGTGAGGGTGAAGGGCGGGCGGCCGTTGGCCTTCGCGTGCACGTCGAGGAAGTGGCGCGCGAGCGGCGCGATGTCGTCGGGGCGCTGGCGCAGGGGCGGCAGCCACACCGGCACCACGTTGAGCCGGTAGAAGAGGTCCTCGCGGAAGCGGCCCGCCTTCACCAACTCCTCCAGCGGTTGGTGCGTGGCCGCCACGAAGCGCACGTCCACCTTCACCGTCTGCGTGCCGCCCAGCCGCTCCAGCTCGCGCTCCTGGATGACGCGCAGCAGCTTCACCTGCACCGCGGGGGAGATGTCGCCCACCTCGTCCAGGAACAGCGTGCCGCCGTGCGCCAGCTCGACGCGGCCGGGCTTGCGCGTGGCCGCGCCGGTGAAGGCGCCCTTCTCGTAGCCGAACAGCTCGCTCTCCAGCAGGGTGTCCGGCAGGGCCGCGCAGTGCAGCTTCACGAAGGGGCCCGCGCGCCGGGGGCTGTGGTCGTGCACCGCCTTGGCGGCCAGCTCCTTGCCGGTGCCGGACTCGCCGCGCAGCAGCACGGTGGCGGTGCCCGACGCGGCCTTCGCCAGCAGGGCCTGCACCTGCGCGAGGCCCCGGCTGTCGCCGACGAAGCCGCCGCCCAGCCGCGCGGGCTCGCGTGACGCCTCGCCCTGGGCGCGCACGAGCGCCTTGCGGATGGTGAAGAGCAGCTCCTCCCGGTCGAAGGGCTTGAGCACGAAGTCCGCCGCGCCCGCCTTCATCGCCTCCACCGCGAGCGGCACGGTGCCATGCGCGGTGAGCAGGATGACGGGGACGTCCGGCCAGCCGCGGGAGACCTCGGAGAGCAGCGTCATGCCGTCCATGCCGGGCATGCGCACGTCGCTCACCACCACGTCCACGGCCTTGCGCTCCAGCAGCGCGAGCGCCTCGCGTCCGTCCCTCGCCGAGTGCGTCGTCAGCCCCACCTGGGCCAGCAGCGCGCCCAGCACCTTGGCCACCGCCGGGTCGTCATCCACCAACAGCACGCTTCCCCTCAACGACTCGCTCACGCGGCTTCTCCTCGGGCGCCTTCGTCGGTGTGCCCGGTGTCCACCGGCAGGCGCAGGCGGACGACGGTACCGTGACCTTCCCTGCTTGTCAGGACCACCTCGCCGCCATGGGCCTCCACCACGCGTCGGACGAAGGCCAGGCCCAGGCCGCTGCCGGAGGCCTTGGTGGTGAAGAAGTCGTCGAAGGCGCGCTCCCGCGTGCGCGCGTCCATGCCGTCGCCGGTGTCCCGCACCTCGAGGGCGACCCGTGTCCCGTCGCGCAGCGCGCGCACGGTGAGGGTGCCGCCGTCGGGCATGGCCTCCAGGCCGTTGCGCACCAGGTTCTCCAGGGCGTTGGCCAGCAGGTCCGCGTCGCCCGCGCAGGGCGGCAGGTCCGCCTCCAGCTGCCGCGCCAGCACCACGCGGCCGGGGTTCGCGAAGGCCTGGAGCGACAGCACCGTCTCCACCAGCCGCCCCAGGTCCACCGGACGCGGCAGCGGCTCCACGCGCGCGAGCCGCTGGTACGTGTCCACCACCCGGCCCAACCGCTCCACCTGCTCCAGCATCAGGTCCAGGAACTCGCCGTGCCCGTCCCAGGACTGGCCGCGCGCGTGCTCCTCCTTGAGGTATTGCGCCGCGCCCTTCATCGCCGCGATGGGGTTCTTCAGGTCGTGCGCCATCTGCGCTGAGAAGCGGCCCAGCGTGGCCAGCCGCTCCATGCGCTCGCCGCGCGTGACGTAGGCGGTGACGCCCCGCCGGGTCGCCGCCAGCAGCGCGAAGGTGATGGCCGTGGTGAACATCACCAGCACGCCCGTCTCGCCGGCGAAGAGCTGGAAGCCGGTGAGGTAGGCCAGCACGCCGCCCCCCGCGAGCACCACCGCGTGCAGCGCCATGCGCGGCGCGGTCTCGTCGCGCCCGAAGAGGTCGAAGCGCAGCGACGCGATGGCCATCACCGGCAGGCCCAGCAGGGTGCCCAGGTTGCCGAGCCTCGGCACTTGCCGCAGCCCCAGCTCCACCGCCAGCTCCGTCAACAGCAGCGCCACCAGCAGCGTCAGGCCCAGCACCACCAGGCCCGCGCGGGCGCGCTCGTCCGGCCGCCGCGCGCCGCGCAGGTGCCACACCAGCAGGGCGAACGCGCCCCCCAGCGGAGGCACCACCAGGGCGGTGACGGTGAGGCCGAAGCGCAGCGTGAGAATCGTCCTCGCCAGCGCGGGCGTGCCCAGCGCGACGAGCATCGCCGTGGCCAGGGCGCCGAAGACGGCGTACGTGCCGAACATGGCCCACGCCGAGCGCCGTCGCCGGCCCACGAAGGCGAGGCTGAAGTGCAGCGTGCACGGCACCGTCATCAGCGCGGCGGCGAAGCCCACCAGCCGCCAGGCCGGCTCGTCCGAGCGCTCCATGGCGAAGTGGGTGAAGTTCCACGTGGACAGCGCGATGGACAGCAACGACAGCGGCAGGGCCAACGGACTGCGGCCCACGCGCGCGAGCGCCAGCCCCGCCAGGGCGAGCTGCCCCGCGCAGGTGGCCAGGCTGATCCACATCGCGCCCGTCATGGGGACTCCCTCCAGGCGGAGGAGTCTAGAGCAGGCCGAGCCGGCGCGCGTTGGCCGGGTCCACCGCCGCGGCCTCCCACCGGCGCACCGCCGCCTCGCGCTCGGACTCCGGCGCGTCCGCGTAGTAGCCGAGCGTGTCGTTGAGCGCGCGGCTCAGCTCCTCGATGGCCGCCAGCCTCACGTCCAGCTCGCGGTGGCGCAGGGCGGCGATGAGCCAGTCGGCGCGGCGACGGCTGCGGTTCTCCGCCCACCACGCGGCCCACTGCCGGGGCCCGAGGCCCAGCGGCATGCGCGTCACCTCGCGCAGCGCCTCGGCGGCGGCCTGCGCGCACATCTCGTCGTCGCTGCTGGTGAGCTGGATGAGCCCCTCGACGGCGTCGCGGTCGTGCAGCGTGCCCAGCGCCCTGGCGGCGAGCGCGCGGCGCATCATGTCCCGGCTCTGCAGCTCCTGGCGCAGCTCGCGCATGGCGGCGTCCAGCCGGGGCAGCTGCTTGAGGGCGGCGGCGGCCACGCGCGCGGCGCTGGAGATGTCCGGCTCCAGGTCGAACAGGCCACGCAGCACGCCGTCCACCAGGTCCACATAGGGCAGGTTGCCGGCCGTCAGCAGCGCGAAGTAGCGCGTGTCCGGGTCGTGCGAGTCGAGCAGCGGCGCCAGGGCCTGCGCGGCGGGGCGGCCCAGCCGCGACATGGCCGCGGGGATGGGGCCCAGCTCGTCCGCCTCCGGCAGCTCCACCACGGGCAGGCGGCTCCACGCGGTGGGGCCGGGGAAGTGCTGGGCCAGGACGCGGGCGCTGGCCTCGGGCGAGCGCGCCAGCTCCACCATGGCGCCCGCGCGCTGCGCGGCGTCCGGGCCGGTGAGCCGACGCAGCAGCGGCGCGAAGTCCGGGGGCGGGCGCTCCTCCTGGGACTGCACGCGCGGAGGCATCGCCGCGGCGCGCCCCACGGTGCCGGTGCCACCGCGGCCGAAGAACGGGCTCCACCCCAGCCCCGCCACCACCGCGGGCGCGGGCACCGGCGGCGTGGGCGCGGCCGGCACGTCCACGTCGATGGAGATGTCCTCCTCGGGCGCGCGCGATTCGGTGACGCGCTGCTTGCGGAAGAGGATGAGCTCCTGGAACGCGGAGGACAGGTCCTGGCAGAACAGGATGTAGTCGGACAGCCGCCGCTGGCTCATCGGCTTCTGGCCGCAGTCGCCGTAGAGGATGGCCACCAGCCGGCCCTTCACCTCCACGGGGTACAGGAAGACGGTGCGCGGCGTCTGGCGCCCGAACAGCTCCAGGTAGTGTCGCGTGAGCGCGTCCGGCGGCAGCGGGCCGGCGTAGCTGCCCCGGGTGACGGCCACCGTGCGGAAGACGCTGCTGGCGTCGAGCGGCACGGACACCTGGGCCAGGCCCTCGGCGTCCATGCCGTCGCCCCGCGACTCCCAGCCCACCGCCGCGCCGCGCAGCACCGCGAACGCCGCGACGTAGTCGAACGTGCGGCGCCCGAAGCGCAGCGCCACGTCGATGAGCCGGTCGCGGTCCCGCGTGGATTCCTTCAGCGCCGCGCGGGCCTGGGCCAGCGTCCAGTCGGGGACCTCGTGGCTGGCGGGCGTCAGCGCGGGGCGAGGCTCGGGCTCCGGGCGCGCCTTGGTCGCGGGAGGCTGCGCGGACGCCTTGGTCGGGTTGGGGAAGACGAGGAACGCTGGCTCCGCCTTGGGCGGCGGCTGGAGGGGCAACTCCCGGGCGCCCCCGATGGGTGTGCCGAAGCGCAGCGTGGACGGCGGCGCGCCGTCCGACACGGACGGTGGCGCCACGGGGCCCGGCGGCCAGACCTGTGGCGGCGCGTTGTCACGGGGCGGCGCGGGAGGCCACACCTGGGGAGGCGCGGAGGTCGCGGGAGCGCTCGGCGCGGAGGCTCGCGCGGTGGGGCTCGTCGCCCCCTGGGACGGGCCCACGCCCGTCGCGGCGTGAGAGGTCCCCGTGGGCGAGGAGCCCATCGTGGCGTGCGCGGGACCGGAGGCCTGTGCCGGGAGGCGCCCCGTCGCGGCGTGCCCCGAGGCTTGTGCAGGGAGTCCGCCCGTCGAGGCGTGCGAGTGCCCCGAGGCTTGTGCAGGGAGTCCGCTCGTCGAGGCGTGCGAGTGCCCCGAGGCCTGTGCAGAGAGTCCGCCCGCCGCTGCGTGCGCGGGACTGGAGGTCGGACCCGGAAGTCCGCCTGTCGCGGCGTGCGAGTGCCCCGAGGTCGGACCCGGGAGTCCGCCCGTCGCGGCGTGAGCCGGCCCGGAGGCTCCGGTTCCCGTCGAGGCGTGGGGCGGGGCGATGGCGCCAGTCGCGGGCGTGGAAGTCGGGTGTCCCAGGCCGCTCATGCCCCGAGGGGCGGTCGGCGTGCCCTGGGGGCTCGTCGCAGGGGCGGACGGACCGCGCGCGGTCGGTGGAGTCGAGGTGCTCGCGATGGCCGGCCCCGGCGCGCCGGCTCCGGTGGGCGAGAGGACCGGCGGCTGGGTGGGGGCCTGCCGGTTGGGGTCCACGCGCGTCGTCGGCGGCAGCGGCTGCGCGGGCGGAGCTGGCTGCTTCGGCTGCGGAGCGGCGCGCGACTCGGCCGCGGGCATGTTCAAGCGCAGCGGGGCCCGGACGAAGGCGGGTGGGGGAGGCGTCGCGCTCTCGGGCGGCGGAGGCGGAGGGGGGCGCGGCGGCTGGGACGCGCGCGCGGGAGGCGGCTCCGGCGCGCGCTGGGGCGTGGCCCGCATGTCGCCCGCCAGCGGCTCCTCGGCGACGGAGCGCGCCAGCCGCTCCACCATGTCCGCCGTGAGCGACGACTCGTCCGGAGGCGGCGGGGGCGGAGGCGTGACGGCGACGGGCTGCCGCGTGGGGTCCAGCGACGCGACGAGCTGGCCGAAGCGCGGCGCGAGCGGCTGGCGGTAGATGACGGAGATCCACTCGCGGATGCGCACCTCCGTCGCCACCCACAGCTCGAGCGGCTTGCCGAGCAGGAAGCCGACCTCGTCGAGCTCCTTCTTCGGCACCGGATACGCGCACGCGACGTGCAGTGTCTGACCGTCGAGCGACAGGGGCACCACGCACAGCCGCTCGGCGATCTTCGGCGGGATGAAGGTGGCGACGTCCGCGTTCGGCTCGAAGTCCACCAGGTTCACCGGGCGGAACTCGGAGACCTCCCCGAGCAGCCCGAGCACCTCCGCCTCGGACAGCGCCCCCTGCTCCAGCAGGAGGGTGTCCAGGTGCCCGCCGTGGGCCTGCTGGTGGCGCAGCAACTCGCCGGCCTTCTCCTGGGAGAGGAGTGTGCGGGAGACGAGGAGCTGGGCGAGGCGGGCTGGCATGTAGGGCGCGGCATCTTACGGCCGCGGCCGCAAGGCACAATGAAGCGTTGGGTCAGCTGGGTTGGACGACGAAGGTGGACGTCAGCTTGTCATGCAGCGTCTGCCCGCGGCGATCAAACAACGCCATCCAGAATCCACCGAGGAAGAGGACGAACGACACGCTGGAGAGCATCGCGCGGATGATGGCCCGCCCCGGCGCCGGAGCCAGGCCGTGGGTGTCCACCAGCCGAAGCCCCAGCAGCAGGCGACCCAGTGTACGTCCGTTCCACAGGAAGGCCGCCACGGCGCAGTACACGAGCGCCAGGATCAGCACCAGGAAAAACCCAGGCAGGAGCACGCTGTGCAGCGCGCGCAGCCAGGCCACGAAGCCATCCAGTCCGGACAACCCGGCCTCCGGCGCCTTGAGGCCCGTCACCGAGGACGCCAGGGTGATGTAGAGCGCCGCCACGCCGGCGATGGCCGCCGCGTCGATGCCGAAGGAGAGCAGCCGCCGCCACAGGGACGCGGGGCGGGCGTGGACCTCGGTGACCTCCGGGGTCGCCGGGCGCGCGGGCTGGGGCGGACGCGACTTCTCCACCCGGGGAGCCGCCTCCTCCATGCGAGGCAGGCCCGGAGCGGGGAGGCTGGCCGGGGCGGCGACGGGGGCCTGGGGCTCGGGCGCGAACACCGGGTCCTTCAGCGTGTCGGGCTCCTCCATGCGCGGCAGCGGCGCGGGGGCCGCGACCCCCGGCAGCGGCTGCATCGACGGGGCGCGCGGCGGCGGGGCGCTCGGCGTGCCGTAGGCGGGCGTCATGGGAGAGAAGGAGGGCTGGGCCTCGGGCGCGGGCGGGATGTCCGCGGCGAAGGCGCGGGGCTGGGCCACGGGGGCCTGCGGGCGCGGTGGGGCCACGGGGGCGGGCTGCGCGGCGCGGGGCTGGGCCACGGGGGCGGCGGGCGCGGCGCGCGGCGCGGCCGGCGTCATTCCCGGCGGCGTGGGGCGGGCGACACCGGGCTGGTGCATGGGCGGCGCGGCCCGGGGCGTGGCGGGCGGAGGCAGGGGGCCGGCCAGCGGCGCCACCGACGGAGGCGGGGGCGGGGGGCGCTGGGCGCCCAGGTCGGCGAAGGCGGGGACGTCGTCGGCGCGGTCCGGGGAGCGGCGCCGGTCGATCTGGAGGTCGCGGTCGAGCAGGCTCGGCACGGCGGGCGCCGCGGGCTGGCGAGCGGCGTGGGCGGCGCAGGCGGGGCACTCTCCGACAGGCGGCAGCTGGGCACCGCACTTCAGGCACTTGGACAACGGACTCCTCCGGGCTTGACGTCAGCCGTGCCATGAAAAGACGTCCGCGCGCGGTGGGCAAGAAAAGTGCGAGCCCCCGCGGTCCCTTGCTCGTGGAACCGTCAGGGGCTCGTCAACGTGGCGCACCCCTCCGTCCCCTCGGGGACGTCGAGTACGGGGACGCCCCACGCTAGGCATGGGCGCGGCGCCGCCCCACCGCTCCGACCAGGAGCAGCACGATGATGGCGCCAATCACGGACATGATGATGCCGGACGGGCGGATATCGAAGAAGTGGCCGTTGCGAGAGAACAAGGAACCAATCAGGCCACCCACCAGCGAGCCGACCATTCCGAGCAGCGTCGTCGCCAGCAGGCCCATGCTCTGCTTGCCGGGGAGGATGGCGCGCGCGATGAGGCCCGCGATGAGCCCAATGACGATGAAGGCGATGATCCCCATGAAACCCGTCTCCTGTTTGTGGGGACCGTGGAGGTCCCGGTCGGGTCAAACGTAGGAATCGCCTCCTCGGGGTGGGAACCGCGTGGAATGGCCGCCTGCCCGCCCTCCGGTCAGCCGAGCTCGCCGTCCAGGTGCATCATCACCGCGAGCGCCGCGAGCGCCGCCGTCTCCGTGCGCAGGATGCGCGCGCCGAGCGTGACCGGCCGGGCACCCAGGGCCTTCAGCGCCTCCACCTCCTCGCGCGCCAGCCCGCCCTCGGGGCCCACCACGAGCGCCACGGGGGTGGTGGCGCCCGCGGCGCGGAAGGCCTCGCCCAGCGGCACCGCGGACTCCTCCTCGTCGAGCACGAGCACCACCGTGCCCGGCGCCAGCGCGCGCGCGGCCTCCCCCAGAGGACGCGGCGTCTCCACGCGGGGCACGTCGTCGCGGCGGCACTGGCGGGCGGCCTCCTCGACGATCTTCGCCCACCGCGCGGTGCGCTCCCGCGCGCGCTGGGGCTCCAGCTTCACCACGCTGCGCGCGGTGTCCACCGGGAGGAAGGCGCTCGCGCCCAGCTCCGTGCCCTTCTGGAGCACCAGCTCCAGCTTGTCGCCCTTGGGCAGGCCCTGGAGCACGCTGACCTCGCGGCGCGCGGGCGCGCGCCTCGCGTCGCCCAGCGTCACGCGGACGCCGTGCTCGTCCACCGCCGCCACGCGGCTGGCGAAGGCGCGCCCCTTCCCGTCGAAGACCTCCACGGCGTCTCCCTCGCCCAGGCGCAGGACGTGGACGATGTAGTGACGGCGGTCCCCGGTGAGCGTCACCTCCGTGGGGGCGGGCTCGGGGATGGGGGCGAAGAGGCGGACCACGGCGGTGTTCTCCAGCGCGGCGGACGAGACGGGCTCCCGTCCGCTTCAGGGGGCGCCGACTTCAACAGCAAGCCCCGTCCGGCGCCAGGGCTTGTCGGGCCGCTTCCTTGAGGAACACGACGTTTCGGGCGAGCGGGCGGCGGGAAGAATGGAGAATCCCGTGGGGCCTGCTATCTCGCCGTGGACATGAACGCCTTCGCCATCGAGTCCACGCGCTCGGGGTTCGTCGAGTCCGTCCATTCCGTCCACGTCGCGGTGGTGGACGTGGCGGGACGACTGGTGGCCTCCGCGGGAGCGCCCCAGCGGATGACGTGGTGGCGCTCCGCCGCGAAGCCCTTCCAGGCCCTGCCCGTGGTGGAGGAGGGGGCGGCGGACCACTTCGGCTTCGGCGCCCGCGAGCTGGCGTTGATGTGTGGCTCGCACTCCAGCGAGCCCGTCCACCGCGCGCTGGCCATGTCCATGCTGCGCGCGTGCGGCGTGGAGGAGTCGCTCCTGGCGTGCGGGCCGCATCCGCCGCTGTCCCAGGCGGTGGCGGACGAGGCGCTGCGCGCGAACGTCGTCATCACCCCACGCTGGAGCAACTGCTCGGGCAAGCACGCGGGGATGCTCGCGCTGGCGCGACACCGGGGCTGGGACGTGGCGGGCTACGCGCGAGAGGGGCACCCGGTGCAGGCGTGCATCACGGAGGCGGTGGCCCGGTGGACGGGCGTGGCCCGCGAGCAGCTGTGGCTCGGCGTGGATGGCTGCACGGCGATGTGCTTCGGCCTGCCGCTGGTGGCCATGGCCGGGGCCTATGCGCGCCTGGGGGTTTCGGACGCGCCCGGGGCGCGGCGCGTGCGCGAGGCGATGGTGGCGCACCCGGAGCTGGTGGCGGGCACCCGTCGCCTGTGCACGGAGCTCATCGCCCTGTCGCGAGGCGAGGTGGTGGCGAAGGTGGGGGCCGAGGGCGTCTACTGCGCGGCCCTGCCCTCCCTGGGCTTGGGCGTGGCCTTGAAGGTGGAGGACGGCGACGCGCGCTGCTCGCCACCGGCGCTGCTGGAGGTGCTGCGCCAGGTGGGGGAGCGCCAGGGGCCGCGGCTGCCCTGGTCGGAGCTGGGGCACCACCTGGCGCCGGAGCTGCGCAACACGCGGGGCGAGGTCATCGGTGGGCTCCGGGTGGCCGGGGCCCTCCAGGTCCACTGACGCCCGCGGGGTCAGGTGGCCAGGGGCGCGGCGGCGGGGTCGCCGGCCAGGACACGCGCTCGCAGCTCGCGCTTGAGGCCCAGGGCGAAGAGGGCCAGCGTCAACAGGTACACCGGCTCGATGAAGAAGAGCAGGGGCCCGCCCAGCGACAGGCCATGCGTCTTCTTCTCGAAGAGGACGTGGGCGCCGACGACGAGCGCGAACCGGAACACCATGACGGAGATGGCGATGAGGGCGACGGTGGTGCCCGGGAGGCGGGAGGCTGCTTCCGCGAGCCAGAGCGTGGGCACCAGCGGCAGCGCCATGAGCAGGCCCGCGGTCCACTCCAGCCGGATGGCCTGGAGCGTCACCGCCGCCATGAGCACGTGCGCGGCGGACACCTCCGTGCCGCCCACGCTCACGCGCAGCAGGGCGAGCGGCGCCGCCAGGGAGAAGATGAACAGGTAGGCGCCCACGAAGTGCGCGGCGCGGCTGACGCCGTTCTCGTGCAGGGGCATCCAGGCGCGCAGCGTGTCGGCGAAGCGCTTCGTCACGGGAGGCTCAGGCGCGCACCGGCGAGGTGGAGGTGGCCGGCTGCGGCTTGATGACATAGTCGCCGAAGAGCACCGCCACGAAGAAGAGCGGACCGACGAGCGCGTGGACGAGGTTGGTGAGGAAGGAGGGCGACTTCTTCTCCCAGACGGCGTGGCCCGCCAGTTGGATGAGCCAGCCGAACAGGGCGATGGCCACCACGCTCCAGGTCGGCATCATCCGGCCCACCGGGAAGCACGCGGCCATGAACAGCGCCACGACCAGGCCCAGCTTCACGTCGGCGCGCAGGTACCAGAGGGTCACCAGCACCCACGACACCATGCCCAGCGTCAACATGCCTCCGGGCAGCGCGGGCACGGACACCAGCTTCACCCAGTCCAGCATCGCGATGATGTGCAGGATGATGACCGGGATGGCGACCTTGTGCGTGAGGCGGTTGATGGGGTGCTGGTGCGACGAGTAGTACTCGTCGAAGAGGGCGGCGATTCGAGGCTTGAGCATGGCGTCCTCCGAGGGGGTTGGAGCGCGCCGACGTTAGGGGATGTCCCGGCGGGTGTCCTGGCGAGTCACGCCAATCTCCTGACCCGGGACGCCACGCGCGCCGCCCTCAGCCCCGCTCCGAGCCCTCGCGCCAGACGCGGGGCGTCATGCCCGTCCAGCGCTTGAAGGCCCGGTCGAACGTGCTCAGCTCCGCGTAGCCCAGCAGGAAGGCCACCTGGCTGATGCCCAGGTTCGCGTCGCGCAGATAGCCGAAGGCCAGCTCTCGCCGCACCGCGTCGACCTCGTCCTGGAAGGAGGTGCCGTGCTCGGTGAGGCGACGCTGGAGGGTGCGCGCGCTGAGGTGGAGCCTCCTGGCGACGTCGCCCACCTGGGGGGCGCCTTCCTGGAGTCCGGCGCGGATGACGTCGCGCACGCCTCGGACGAACTCGGGGACGGGGGGCTCGGAGGGGGGCGCCGCGGCGCTGGCGGCCCGCTCCAGCACGGTGAGCAGGGCGGGGTCGGCGCCCACCACGCACAGGTCCAGGGTGGCGGCGTCGAGCGTGAGCGCGTTGCGGCCGCCGCCGAAGGAGGGGAGGACGCCGAAGTGCTCCACCAGCGGGCGGAGGTCGGGGGGCGCGGGGTGGGCGAAGGCGACGGCGTGTGGACGCCAGGCGTGCTCGGTGAGCTGGCGCCCCACGTGGGTGAAGAGGGCGAGGCCGTACTCGCTGGCGTGGCGCCCGTACGCGAGCGGCGCGCCGGTGATGCCGTAGGCGAACGTCCCGCTCCCGTCCGGCGCGTCCGTGAAGGTGGCGCGCCACGCGGGCTCCAGCAGGGCCATGTAGCGGGCGAGCGCGTGGAAGGTGGCCCGCAGCGTGGGCGAGGCGCGGGCGATGTACTCGACGAGGCCGTAGTTGCCGCGCGGGACGCGCTGGGCCACGTGGAGTCCGAGGAAGGCGTCGCCGGAGAGCTCCTCCGCGGCGTCGAGGAAGGCGTGCAGCGTGGCCAGCGGCAGGCTCACCTCGGGCAGCGCGCCCGCGTCGACGGGCAGGCCGAAGCGCTCGACCAGGGGGGCCGGGTCGTGCCCCGTGGCGCGCAGGTACGCGAGCAGCGGACCCACGAGCTGGGAGCGGACCTCGGCCGGGGGCTTCGGCGGTGGAAGTGGGGGCGGAGTCTCCACGCGCGGCGGACGCTAGCGCGTTCGATGCACCGGGCCCAAGCCGCGTGCGGTGTCAGCCGTTCGAGGCGGGCGGATATGGGCCGAGGAAGTCGCGCTTCCCGATGTGCACGCCCTTGTGCCGGAGGATTCCGTACGCGGTGGTGACGTGGAAGTAGAAGTTGGGCAGCGCGAAGGTGAAGAGGTAGCTGTCGCCCTTGAAGACGGGGGAGAAGTCGCGCAGGGCCAGCTGGATGGTGCGCTGCTCGCTGCCCTCGAACAGGGCGGCGTCGAGGCTCTTGAGATAGGCGACCGTCTTGGCGATGCGCTCCTGGAGCTCGGGGAAGGTCGCCTCGGTGTCCGGCATGCGCGGGGCGGGAATGCCGCTCAGGCGCTCGGCGGTGGCCTTCGCGGTGTCGCTGGCGCGCTGCACCTGTCCGACGAGCGTGAACATGTCGGACGCCAGTCGCGCGTTGAGCAGCTCGACGGGGTCTAGGTCGTGGGTCCGGGCGTGCTCGACGGCCTTGTCCAACAGGTGGGAGAGCACGTCGAAGGCGCGGATGAAGACCGGGATGGAGGCCTGGTACATCGAGAGGGACATGGGGCGCTCCTCGTCGCCGTCGTGCGACGGCTCGGTGGATGGGTGGCGGGACTCCAGCACGACGGCGTGGTGAAGGCACGTCGTTCGTGGCGTCCCGCGCATGACGCGGTGGGGCGTGCCGGTGGAGTACGCTGCCCGCATGACACCGCGCCGCCCGTGGCTCGGTCCTCCACTCGACTCCTGGCTTCCCGATGGACAACCTCGCCCACTCACTCGTCGGTGCCTGGATGGCGGAGGCGGGCCTCAAGCGCGCCACGCCGCTGGCCACGGCGACGCTCGTCATCGGCGCCAACCTCCCGGACGTGGATGGCTTCATCGCCTTCGCGGGTTCGGACGCCTCGTTGTACTGGCGGCGGGGCTGGACGCACGGCGTGCTGGCCCTGGCGCTGTGGCCCTTCGTGCTCACGGGGGTGATGTTGACGTGGGACCGCTTCGTGCGGAGGCGGCGGCATCCTGAACGGGCGCCCGCGCGGGCGGGGCCCCTGCTGTTGCTCTCGACGCTCTCGATATTGAGCCACCCCGCGCTGGACTGGCTCAACACGTATGGCGTGCGGCTGTTGATGCCGTTCGACGGGACGTGGTTCTACGGCGACACGCTGTTCATCATCGACCCATGGGTGTGGCTGCTGGCCGGGGCCGCGGTCATCATGGCGGACGCGCGTTCGCGCGGGTCCATGGCGGGCTGGCTGGTGCTGGGCGTGGCCACCACCGCGCTCGTCACCGTGCCCGCGTTCGTGCCGTGGCCGGCGAAGGTGCTGTGGGCGGTGGGGGTCGCGGCCATCCTCTGGCTGAGGCTGCGTGGCACGCGCGTGCTCTCCGCCGAGCGTGTGGCCCGGGTGTGTGGCGTGGGGTTGGCGCTCTATCTGGGGGCGCTCATGGTCGGCTCGTGGGTGGCGGCGCCGCGCGCGTTGGCGTGGCTGCGCTCGCGGGGGCACACCGTGGAGCGGGCCATCGCCGGGCCCATCCCCGCCAACCCCTTCGTGCGGGACATCATCGTCCTGGGGCCGGACCGCTATCACTTCGTGCGCGCGGACTTCCTGCGCGCGGGCGAGGGGCATCTCGAACTCAGCGGCCCGAGCGTCCCGCGAGAGCCCGACCCCGGCCCCGTCATCCAGGCGGCGCTCCGTGCACCCCAGATACGAGGGCTCGCCAACTGGCTGCGGCTGCCCACCTTCCAGGTGACGGAGACGGCCGAGGGGTGGCGCGTCGCCATCGACGACGTGCGCTACTTCCGGCAGAGCGGGAGCAGCCTCGGCTCCGCTGTCGTGGAGCTGGACAAGACGTTGCGGCCACTGCGGCGCGACGCGGGGCACTGACGCGCGCTCGGCCTCGCGTGGCGCGGACGGCGCCACCTCGCCGTGTCAGGCGCCGTGTCGCGAGCCCGACCTCGGATTCGCGCCGCCTCGCCGGGCGAGATGCCGCGTCGCGAGTCCGACCTCGGACCCGCTCCGCCCCACCGGGCGCGATGCCGTGTCGCGAGCCCAACTTCGGACCCGCCCCGCCTCGCCGGGCGAGATGCCGCGTCGCGAGCCCGACCTCGGACCCGCGCTGCTTTGCTGCATCAGGCGCTCTGTCGCGAGCCTGAACTCGGCCCCGCGCCGCCCCACCGGGCGAAATGCCGTGTCGCGAGTCCGACCTCGGATTCGCGCCGCCTCGCCGGGCGAGGTGCCGCGTCCCGACCCCGACTCACGGAGCCAGCGCTCCCCACCACGCGAGGTGTCGCCTCGCGAGAGGAGGAGAGCGCCGGTGCGCGGAGGCTCGTGCCGCCGCGCTCGGCTCCATCGCCAGCGCGGACCTCAGCGCTTCAGGTCGATGCGCACCCACTCGCCCTGGGTGGCGCCGGGCAGCACGGTGAAGCCGAGGTTGCGGTAGGCCTCCTCGACGTCCGCGCGCTGGTGGGCCAGCACGCCCGCGAGCACCAGTCGGTCCTTGGCCTTGGGGGCGATGAGCGGCGCCAGCTCGATGAGGGTATTCGCGAGGATGTTGGCGAGCACCAGGTCGAAGGTGCCCTCCACCGCCGTCAGCTCCTTGCCCGACACGTCGATGTCCGGGGTGGCGTTGTCGGCGATGTTCTCCCCGGCCAGCTCCACGGAGGTGGGGTCGTTGTCGGTGGCCACCACGCGGCCCGCGCCCAGCTTCTTCGCCGCGATGGCCAGCACGCCCGTGCCCGTGCCCACGTCCAGCACGCTGGCGCCCGGGTGGTCCGCCATGAACGCGTCCACCGCCGCCAGACACAGCGACGTCGTCGGGTGGTCACCCGTGCCGAAGGCCATCTTCGGCTCGATGACCAGCCGCACCGCCTCCTTCGGGGCGTTCTCCACGTCCCACGGCGGCCCCACCCACAGCCGCCCCACGTGGACGGACTTGATGAGCGACTTCCACTCGTTGCTCCAGTCCTGCTGCGGCTGCTCGTCCAGGTTCAACCGCGCGCCCGGGTGCGCCTCCGCCACCTCGTCGCGAGCGGCCTCCGCGGTGTCGCGGTCCTCGAAGTAGCCGATGAGGATGACCTCACCCGCGTCGGGCGCCCGCACGCCGGGCATGGTGGGCGTCTCGCGGTCGCGCACCTCGAGTCCGAGCGCTCCGGACTCGTGGAGGAGGTCCTGGATGGACTCGGACGCTTCCTCGGGCACTTCCACGGTGAGGGACAGATAGGTCTGTGACATGGGGCGCCCTTTTATCGCGCCCCGCGCGGCGCGGAAGCACCCTGAAAGGGCCCGTCCACCATCCGGGGAGGGGAGGGACGGGCCCGGCGCTTCATGGGCCGACGATGGCCAGCGCGCTCCGGTCGAAATCGAGCACCTGCCGCGCCACCTCCAGCACGTGCTCCGACGTCACCGCCCCGATGCGCTCCGCGTAGCGCAGGGAGTTGTCCGCCCCCAGCCCGTACAGCGAGTCCATGGCGATGACGCCCGCGCGGGCGCCGTTGCGCTGCAGTCCGATTTCGTGCGTGCCGATGAGGTTCTGCTTCGCGCGCGCCAGCTCCTCCTCCGGCACCCGCTCCTGGCGCAGCCGCTCGAGCTGCTCCCGGATGCCGGAGAGCGCCGCGTCCACCTTCTCCGGGCTGGTGCCCATGTACACCGCGAAGTAGCCCGGCTCGATGCCCTCCACGCCGAAGCTGCTCACGCTGTAGGCCATGGAGCGCTTGTCGCGCAGCTCCACGAACAGCCGGCCGCCCTGGCCGGACAGCACGCCCGACAGCACCTCCAGCGCGTAGTGCGCCGGGTCGTCGATGCGCATGCCCTGGAAGCCCAGCACCAGGTGCGACTGCGCCCGCGTCAGCACCCGCTTCTCCTGGCGGGAGGACGTCGGCCGGGGCTCGGCCTGCAGGCGCGGCGGCGCCACGGCCTTGCCGCGCGAGGCCCCGAACAACTCCCGCGCCAAACCCAACACCGCGTCCACCTTCACGTCGCCCACCACGCACAGGGTCAGCTGCGACGGGTCCATGTGGCGCGCGTGCCAGTCGTGCAGCGCCTGGGGCGTGAGCGCCTCCACCGACGCCTTCTCTCCCAGCGTCGGCATCCGGTACGGGTGCTGGTGGAAGAGCGTCTTGTGGAACAGCTCGAAGGCGAGCGCGGACGGCTTGTCCTCGCGCGTGAGGATGTCCTGGAGCATCAGCGAGCGCTCGCGGGCCACCTCCACCTCTGAGAACGCCGGGTGCGACACGCTGTCGGCGAACAGGCGGAAGGCCGGCTCGAAGTGGCGCGAGAGGAACTCGCCGCGCAGGCTCGTCGAGTTGCGCCCGCTCTGGCCGCCCATGCTGCCCGCGTACGCGTCGATGAGCTGGGAGATGTCCTCCGCGTCATGCGACGGCGTGCCCCGCGTGAGGCTGCGCGCCAGCAGCGTGGTGATGCCGTTGTCCGCCGTCGTCTCGTAGCGCAGGCCGCCCAGGAACGCGGCCCGGATGGCGAACAGCGGCACGGACGGGTCCTCGCGCACCAGCACCGTCGCGCCCGAGGGGAGCTTCTCGATGACCGTGCGCGCGGGGGCCTTGGACACGCCGCCCAGGCGCAGCGACGGCTCGCCCGCGTCCACCTTGCGAGGCTTGCGCTCCGGAGGCGCGGCCGGCGGCTCCTGCTCCGCGCCGTCCAGCGCCGCGGCCACGTCCGCCTCGGTGAGGCCCTGCCCCCCGGGCAACAGCGCCGTGACGATGGCCCGGTCGAAGCGCAGGTACTTGCGCGCCACCTCGCGCAGCTTCTCCGGCGTCAGCGCGCGGATGTCCTCGTAGTAGCGCGCCTCCGCCTCGAGGCTGCCCAGGCCGGACTGGTAGTAGCCCATCTTCCGCGCCACGCCCTGCACCGTCTCGCGCTGGTAGACGGCCTCCGCCTCCATCAGCGCCTTCGCCGTGGACAGCTCCTCCGCCGACACCGTGGAGGCGCGCAGCGTGGCCAACACGCGCGTCGTCTCCCGCAGGGCCCTGGGCGCCTTGTCCGCCGGCAGGTTCATGGACACGGAGAACAGGCCCGGGTCCTGCGGCGTGTACGCGAAGGCGTGGATGTCGTTGACCAGGTTGTGCCGGCGCTTCACCTCGCGGGTGAGCCACGACGCCTCGCCCTGGCCGACGATCATCGCCAGCACGTCCAGCGCGGGCGTGTCCGGGTGCCCCGCCTGGGGGACGTGGAAGGCCAGGTGCACGGAGGCCTCCTTCACGTCGTCCGGCCGCAGCAGCACGCGTCGCGCCTGGGGCGTCGGCTCCGCCACGTGCGGCACCGCGCCGGCATACGGGCGGCCCCAGTCCCCGCCGAAGATCTCCTCCACCCAGGCGCGCAGCTCCTCCTCGCGCAAATCCCCCGCCACCGAGAGCACCATGTTCCGGGGCGTGTAGTGCCGGTGGTAGAACTCCAGCACCTTCTCCCGCGTGAAGCTCCGCACGCTCTCCGCCGTGCCGATGACCGGCAGCCGGTAGGGGTGCTCCTGGTACGCGGTGGAGAACAAGTCGCGCGACGCCCGGCGCGCGGGCGTGTCCTGGCTGCGTTTGATCTCCTCGCAGACCACCTCGATTTCGCGCGCCAGCTCCTCGGCGTCGAACGCCGAGCGGCGCACGGCGTCGCCCAGGATGTCCAGGCCCACCCGGGCGAACTGGCTGGCCATGACGATGTGGTAGACGGTCTGGTCGAACGACGTCCAGGCGTTGATTTCGCCGCCGTGGGCCTCGACGTCCCGGGCGATTTCGCCGGGGCCGCGGCGCTCGGTGCCCTTGAAGAGCATGTGCTCGTGCAGGTGGGCCAGGCCCGCCTGGTCGGGGCGCTCGTCGGCGCTGCCGACCTTCACCCAGACCTGGAAGGCCGCGACCTTGGCGGCGTGCTGTTCCTCGAAGACGACGGTGAGCCCGTTGGGCAGCGCGTAGCGGATGGCCATAAGGAACGTCCGAAGCTGGCACTCGCCCCCCGTGAGGGCAAGGCGGGGTGTGATGTTTCCCTCTCCTGGCTAACGCCCCGGCCCCCCCGCGTCGAGGGGGACCGAGGAGCCGGCGTCCGGCCGGAGGGCTCCTGGGGGCCCCTCCCCCCATTCCGTCCCTGGTCGGACGCGCCGCCGGGCTGTAACCTGCGCCACGCCCATGCCGTCACCTCCGGAAGAGGTGGATCCGCTGGCGGACCTGCGCGAAAGCCTGGACCTGGAGGAGACTGGCGTCCAAGCGGCCCCCGCCGCCCCCGCCCCCGCTCCTCCCAGACCCCAGGCCAAGCCCCCGCCCTCGGCGCCACCACCCGCCGCCCCGCCCCCTCTGCCCCCGCGTCGCCCGGCAGCGTCCCCGGCCTCCGCGCCGGTGGGGACGGGTGCGCCCAAGGCTCCGGCCACCACCCCCGCTCCCGTGGTGGGCGCGGCTTCGCGGGCGGTGCGCGTCCCCGGCCAGGACCCCTTCAACGAGCCGGCCGAGCCCCGCATGCCCATGGGGGCCTCCCCGGAGGAGAAGCTGGAGTACTTCCGGGCGGTGGTCCGCCAGAAGACGGAGACGCTCGCCCGGGCCCGGACGCTCTACGCGGAGCGCGACGGCGAGGTCACCGGCCTGAAGCAGTCGCTCACCCAGGCGCGCAAGGAGGCCGCGGAGGCGAAGGCCCAGCTGGCCGCGGTGAAGGACTCGCCGGCGAAGCTGGCCCAGACGTCGGAGGCGCTGACGAGCGCCGAACAGCGGGCGCGGGAGGCGGAGGAGAAGCTGGCCTCGCTCCAGGCGGAGCTGGACTCCGTCGAGGCGGACCGCAAGGACCTGTCGCGCGCGCTGGCGGAGGTGGAGTCGGAGGTCCCCCGGCTGACGGCGGAGCTGCACGACGAGCGCGAGTCGCGCGGCGCGGTGGCCGAGGAGCTGGTGGGCGCCAAGGAGGCGCTGTCGCTGGCGCAGGACCGCGTCGCGGAGCTGGCGGCGGAGAAGTCCGAGTCCCAGGGCGCGCTGGAGGCCGTCCAGGAGCAGTACCAGCAGGCCATCGCGGACGTGGAGCGGCTGGGCGGCGAGCTGGCGGCGGTGACCGAGGAGCGGGACTCGCTGGCGCTGCGCGCCGGTCAGCTCGAGGCGGCGCTGGGCGAGGCCCAGGCGTCGCTCAGCGCGGTGGAGAGCGAGAGCGACTGGTCCAAGAGCTCCCTGGAGGAGGCCCAGGCCCGCGCCCAGACGCTGGAGGGCGAGCGCGACGAGGCGCGGCGCCGGCTGGCGGTGGTGGAGGAGGGGCTGCGCACCCTCCAGCAGCAGGTGGCGGAGCTGGAGCGGGCGCTGGCGCTCAAGGACGCCGAAATCGTGGGCCTGCGCGCGGCCCTCTCCGCGCGCACGGCGGAGGCGGCGGAGCTGCCGGCGCTGCGCCAGGCGCTGGAGGACCGCGCCGCGGAGCTGGCCCGGCTCACCGCCCGGATGGAGGCGGAGGCGGCCACGGCCGCCGAGCGCGCCCAGGCGCTGGAGGAGGGGCTGTCGCAGGCCAGCGAGCGCGCGGCGGTGGCCGAGGGCGAGGTGGCCGCGCTGAAGGAGTCGCTCGAGGCGACCGAGGTCGAGCAGGTGGCCCTGCGCGACCGGATGGAGGCGGACGCCGCGGCGCTGGGCGAGGCCGTGCACCAGGCCGAGGCCAAGGTGGCCGAGGTGATGGCGGCGGTGGAGGCGGGCCAGCTGGAGCGCGAGGAGCTGAAGAAGCAGCTCGGCGCGGCGGAGATGAAGGCGGCCACCACGGACGCCGAGCGCGTGGGCCTGGCCGCGCGGGTGACGATGCTGGAGACCGCCTCCGCGCAGCGGGAGGCGGAGCTGGCGCGGGTGCAGGCCGCGCTGGCCCAGGCGCGCGAGGCGGTCGACCTGGAGCGCGTGCGCCGCGAGGCGACGGAGGCCGAGCGCGCCGACGCGCAGGTGCGGCTCGCCGAGCTCGAGGCGCGGGCGGACGCGCTCGTGGAGGGCCAGGGCGGCGCCCAGGCCGAACTGGAGGGCCTGCGCGAGGAGCTGGAGGCGGCGCGCGCGGAGGCCGACAAGGTGGAGCGGCTCCAGCAGCGGCTGAAGATGCTCGAGGGCGCGCTGGAGGCGGCGAAGGCGGAGATGGCGAAGGCGAACCAGACGGCCCAGGCGGCGCAGGCCGCGAAGTCGAAGGAGGCCGACGCGGCGCGCGCCGCGGAGTCGCGGCTGAAGGACGTGGAGGTCTCCCGGCAGGAGGAGGCCGCGGCCCGCAAGGCGCTGGAGGAGAAGCTGGCCGGGCTGGAGGCCCAGGCGCGCGAGCGGCCGGCCGCCGGGGCGGCGCCCTCGGGAGCGCCCGCCGACTGGGAGGCGGAGCGGGAGGGGCTCAAGGCGGACGTCGCCAACCTCAAGCGCAAGCTGGTGACGGCGGAGACGGCGCTCGAGGCGGCGGCTGGCTACAAGGCGAAGATCGCCAGGCTCGAGGCGCAATTGAAGGGCCGCAAGTAGCGGTTCGATTCGCATGCCCTTCGACGCACCAGTGGATCCGCTCACGGGGATGCCGGCGGCCCGCTTCGGGCTGTACCTGCACTTCCCCTACTGCCTGGCGAAGTGCCCGTACTGCGACTTCGCCGTGGCGGTGGCCCGGCAGGTGCCGGAGGAGCGCTACGCGAGCGCGGTGCTGGCGGAGCTGGACGCGCGGCTGGCGGCGCTGCCCTCGCTGCGCACGCGCCCCCTGGAGTCCATCTTCCTGGGAGGCGGGACGCCGTCCCTGTGGCACCCCCGCCACGTGGCCCGGGTGCTGGAGGGCATCGCGTCGCGCATGGCCGTGTCGCCCGGCGCGGAGGTGTCGCTGGAGGCCAACCCGGAGCGCGCGGACGCCGAGCGCTTCGAGGGCTACCGCGCCGCGGGCGTCAACCGCCTGTCCCTGGGCGTGCAGTCCTTCCAGGCGCGGACGTTGAAGGCGCTGGGGCGCGCGCACGACGCGGCGCAGGTGGAGCTGGCGGTGTCGCTGGCGCGCCGCGCGGACTTCCCGGTGGTGGCCATGGACTTCATCTATGGCGTGCACGGCCAGCAGCTGGCCGAGGTCGAGGACGACGCGCGCCGCGCGGTGGCGCTGGCGCCGGAGCACCTGTCCACGTATGCGCTGACCGTCGAGCGCGACGTGCTGGCGGTGGACACGCCACTGTCGAAGCAGCTCCAGCGGGGGGAGCTCGAGCTGCCCCCGGACGACACGGTGGTGGACATGGCCCGGGTGGTGCGCCAGGTGTATGGCGCGGCGGGCCTGCGGCGCTACGAGGTCTCCAACCACGCGCGGGCGGGCTACAGCTCCCGGCACAACGCGCTGTACTGGACGGGGGGCGAGTACCTGGCCCTGGGCGTGGGGGCCACGGGCATGCTGCTCGGGCCGGCGCCCTTCCGGTACGTCAACCTGCGAAGCCCGGAGAAGTACCTGCGCGAGGTGGAGGCGGGGCGGCTGCCGGAGGAGGGCCGGGAGGCGCTGGGCCCCGAGGAGCTGTTCGCCGAGCGGCTGGCCATGGGGCTGCGGCTGGTGTCCGGCGTGGACTGGGAAGAGGTGTGTCGGCGCCACGGTCAGCCCGTGGAGCCCCGGCGCGCGGAGGTGGCTCGGCTGGTGGAGCACGGCTTCGCGACGCTGGCGGATGGACGTCTGGCTTTGACGGAGAAGGGCGCGGATGTACACAGCGCCATCTGCGCGCGGCTGCTGTAGCGGCCGTGTCACCCCCATCGTGAGGATGTCGAGGAACGCATGAGCAAGTGGATGTTGTGGATGCTCCTGACCATGTTGACGGGCAACCCGCTCATGTCGATGGTGCTGGTCATCTTCATCCTCTTCGTCGCGGACCGTTTCACCTGGCGGGTGCTGCCCAGCCCGGTGCGCCTGTTCAAGCGCTTCCAGCGCGCGGGAGAACTGGCGGGCACCATCCTCACCAACCCGCATGAGCGCCGCGCGCGCCACGAGCTGGCGGACATCCGCGTGGAGCAGCGGCGCTACGCGGAGGCCGTCGACATCCTCAAGCCCAACCTGGAGGCGGGCGACGAGGACGTGGACACGCTGTTCCTGCTCGGCGTGGCGTACCTGGGCGCGGGCGACGCGCGGCGCGGGGAGCTCTTGCTGGACGAGGCGGCGAAGCTGGACGCGGGCTACCGGCAGGGCGCCATCGAGCTGGAGCGGGGCCGCTTCCGGCTCGAGCGCGGCGAGCTGAAGGGCGCCATCGAGGCGCTGGAGCGCTTCTGCGCCATCCGCCATGGCTCGGTGGAGGGGCGCTACCTGCTGGCGCGCGCGCTGGCGAAGGATGGCCGGAGCGCCGACGCGAAGGCCATGCGCGAGCAGGCCTGGCGCGAGTACGTCGCGGCGCCGGGCTTCCAGCGTCGCCGGGAGCGGCGGTGGGCCTGGCTGTCGCGGCCGAGCCGTCCGCTCATGTACGCGGTGCTGCTGGCGCTGGTGCTGGGCGGGGGAGGGATGCTCGCGCGGCGGGCGGGCCTGTTCTCCCCGGGCTCTCCCTACCCAGGCTACCCGGCGGGCTACGGAGGTGGGTACCCCGCGGCCTCGGGTCCGGGCGAGGTCGTCGAGCCGGACGTGTACGAGTAGCCGTTGCTGCCTGGAGACGACGACGCCCCCGGGCGCGTGGCGACCGGGGGCGTCGTGTGAAGCGCGCGCGTGCTCAGTGTAGGGCGTAGCAGGCCCGGGCGCAGTAGTCCTCGGTCTGGTTGCCGTTGGGCATGGTGTACGCGGGGCAGCAGGTGGTGAAGCCGTAACAAGCGCCCTTCTCGGGGCACTTGGCGTAGCAGGTCCCGGACGCGCAGGTCTGACCGGACGGACAGTCGGAGTTGAAGCTGCAGCTGATCAGCTCCTGCTCCGTCGACTCCGTCGGCGTGGCCGTCTCCTGCTCGGCGGGGGCGCCACCGCAAGCGGCGACGAGGCACAGCGCTCCAAGGGCGATGATGCGGGACAGGGACTTCATGGGCTCCTCCAGGTGTGGGACTGCGGGGTGTGAGGTCGATGCGTCACGAGGCGGGACACGCCGTCAGCCGAAGCAGATCTGCGCGCAATACGGCTGGCTGAGCGGCCCTCCCTCGCGGCTTTGGAAGGGCGGGCAGCACTGGAGCCCGTCACAGGCGGGCGCGGACGGCTCGCAGCGCGGCAGACAGGTGCCGACGACGCACGTCTGCGTGCTGGGACAGCCGGAGTCGGAGGTGCACGGACGGGACTGCTGCTCCGTGGTGCCGACCTCCGCCTCCAGGGCCGTCTGCGGCGCGCCGCCGCCACAGGCCATGAGCAGGAAGGGAACCGCCAGGGTGAAGATTCGAGTGAGGGAAACCATCGTCGCCTCCATGCAGGGGTGTGGCCGCCAGCATACCCAGACGCGTTCTTGAATCCTTGTTTTTCAGTTATAACTGAAAAGTACGGTTGGTACGGGAGGAGGAGGGACTGGACAGGAGCCACCGTGGGGCGTTGGCATTCCCCTGGGGTTGCTCCCGCATCCATCGACGAGGCCTTCGGCTCCCATGTTCCCGACTCCGTCGCAGGTCCTCCGTCAGCGGGAGGGCCTGCTGTCCGACACGCCCTTCCCCCTGTTGTTGCACGCGCTGATGGTGGAGGAGCGCACGTGCACGGTGGAGCTGCGGGTGCGGCAGCGGGAGAAGCGCATCCTCTTCGAGGACGGCGCGCCGGTGGCCTGCCAGTCGAACCTGCTGCACGAGACGCTCGGCAAGTACCTGGTGGAGAAGGGGCGGCTGTCGGAGGCGGACTACCAGAAGTGCCTGGCGGAGAGCGTGTCGTCGGGCGTGAGGATGGGGCCGTTGCTCATCCAGAAGTCGCTCATCAGCCCGTTCGACCTCTACAAGCAGCTCCAGGCGAACCTGGCGCACAAGCTGCTGGATTGCTTCCGGTGGGTGGACGCGCGCTACCGGCTCATCCCGGACGTGGAGGAGTCGCCGGAGGCGAGCGTGCGCACGAACACCGCGCAGCTGGTGCTCACCGGCGTGGCGAGCGTGATGCCCTTCGACGCGGTGGCCACGCACTTCACCTTCACGGACGACCGGCGCTTCGCGCAGCTGCCCGGCGTGGAGTCCGGGCCGAAGCTGTCGTCGAAGGACGCGCGCCTGTTCCAGCTGCTGCGCCAGCGCCCCACCTTCGGCGAACTGATGGAGCGCACGGGCTTCGACACGGAGACGGTGCTGCGGAGGCTGTACGCGCTGTGCCTGCTGGGCGTCGCCGGCTTCGCCGAGGACGCGGACGCGCGGGCCCGGGAGCTGGCCGCGCGCGCGCCCGTCGCGCCGGAGCCGGTGGCCCCGCCCCCCGAGCCCGCGCGGCCCGGGGGCGTGCCCTTCGCGGACGAGGACGTGGCGGCGCGCGACGCGTTGGTGGGGGCCTTCCTGGCGCACCGGAGCAAGGACCCGTTCGCCCTGCTGGAGGTCCCCGAGGACGTGCAGCCCGCGCCATTGCGGCGGGCGTTCCTCGGCTGGACGGAGCGCTACTCGCCCCTGCGCTTCCAGACGCCGGAGCTGAAGGAGAAGGCGGAGGCGCTGCTGGTGGCCTATGCCCGCGCCTACGCCGCCCTGGCCGACGCGGAGCAGGCCCACCTGTGGAGGAGGCGCCGCGCGGCGCAGCGGGAGAAGGAGAAGGGCGCCACCGGACGCCCCAGCGCGGCGGACCAGTTCCGCATCCGCACGGAGCTGCTCGACGCCACCGCCCAGTTCGAGGAGGCGAAGCGCAGGCTCGCGGCCCGCGAGTTCGCGGGCGCGTTCGAGTACTTCGAGTACGCCTGTGACATCGAGCCCCGGCCGCTGTACCAGGCCCACCGCGCCTGGGCGCGCTACCTCCTGAAGCCGGAGGCCCACGGCCGGCTCGTCCTCCAGGAGCTCCAGGAGCTCACCCGCCAGGAGCCCGCCCTCGAGGAGGGCTGGGCCTTCCTGGGCGAGGTCGCCCAGGGCGAGGGCCAGTGGGCCCTGGCCGAGGAGGCCTTCCGCAAGGCCTTCAAGCTCAACCCCAAGAACCGTCGCTACGTCGACCTCGTCCAGGAGCTCGTCAAGCGGCGCTAGCCACGTCGTCGCGCGTCAGGCCGCCGAGCGGGCGTGCGGGAACGACGGTTGTCGCGCCTCTTGGGAATCGCGGCCGTCGAGAGTGTTCGAGGACCCATCGGTCAGGTGGCCAGTGGTGGTTCTCCGCATCGGTCAGGTGGCCGGAGCGGGCTTCTTCGGGTGGATTTTTCCCCGAGGGGTGATGTCCTCTACGCCGCGTGCTCGTCGACGTGAAGAATGTCGCGTGGGGCGGGCAACATTTGGCCCGCGATTCGCGAGATCTGATTGTCAGTGTAACTTCGTTGGCCCCCAGGGCGTGCGGTAGTCTTCCATCCATGCGAGGCCGGATGCTTTCCCCTCTCCTCAAAAAGCAATCAGGTCAGGCCGCGGTGGAGTCCGCCATCGTGTTGCCGCTGTTCGTGTTCCTCATCCTGGGGACGTTGCAGCTGGGGCTGATGCACCAGGCGCGGCTGCTGACGAAGTACGCGGCCTACAAGGCGGTGCGGGCCGGGTCGCTGCACAGCGCCAAGGTGAAGGAGATGGAGGCGGCGGCGCTCGCGGTGCTGCTGCCCATCCTCAGCGCCCGGTCCGGCGGCCCCAAGGGCGCCGAGTACGTGCGCCCCGTGGGCAGCGGCCAGGAGTTCACCGAGAAGTGGAACGAGATGCGCAACAACCAGATGCAGGGCATCGGGTTGAAGTACGCGGAGGTCACCATCTGCGGCCCCTCCAAGGAGGAGATCTCCGGCGGCGAGGAGTTCGACTTCGACCTGCCCGACAACGTCAGTTCGGAGGACGGCTGGCGGGCCAACCACCGCACCAAGCTGCGCATCCAGGTCACGCTCAACTTCCGGCTCGTCGTCCCGTTCGCGGACTGGGTCATCTACCAGTCGGCCCGGGCGCGTGAGATTCCCATGATGCTGCGCATGGGGAAGCTCAAGGACGAGGAGAAGCAGAAGACGCAGGGGCGCAAGTTCGGCGGCGCCGCCACGGGCGAGAGCCCGTACGAGACCGCCGCCGGCCAGGGCATCTACATCATGCCCATCCGCGCCACGTACAACATGCGCATGCAGTCGAGCATCTTCATGAACCAGGCACCCATCCCGGAGAAGAACGAATGCGTCCTCCCGTTCTCCTACTGAGCCGGACGCGTCGCGCCCAGCGCGGCCAGGCCATCGTCCTGGGAGCGCTCTCGTTCCTCCTGCTGGCGCTGATGGTGACGCTCAGCTTCAACCTGAGCCACGCGCTGCGCAGGAAGATCAGCCTCCAGCAGCACAGCGACGCCTTGTCGTATTCCATGGCCGTGCTGGAGGCGCGCGCGCTCAACTACTACGCGGTGAGCAACCGGGCCGTCGCCAGCGCCTACGTGGCGGGCAACAGCCTGCACGCGTTCATGGCCGCCGCCAGCGTGACGGGGCAGATGCTGCGGGCCTCGTCCCAGAACTTCGTGATCATCGCCGGCCTGGAGTTCGCCAAGTGCTCTTGCTACGGGTGCTACGAGCACTGCCTCCATGGCCTCGAGGCGCTGAAGATCTCCGGTGAGTTCTCCCAGAAGGGGGATGACTACGACCAGAAGGTCAAGGGCTTCGAGTCCGACTTCAACGAGGCCATGCAGGGCATGGACGACATGGTGGACTCCATCCACACCGCCCAGCGGTCCGTGCATGACAAGACCCTCCAGGCGGTGAAGGACGGCTCCAGCCATGGCCTGTCCCAGCTCAAGGAGTACTCCGCGCCCGGCGCCAGCGACCTGGATTCGGCGGTGGGCTCCATCAACGCCAACGAGTTCAACTGCGCCGTGGACGGCATGGAGTGCACGGGCAGCGAGGCCAACACCTCCGCGGAGGCCCGGGCGCGGGCGATGACGGAGATCTCCAACGCCACCCGCTCCGGCTGGCCCGCGAACCGCGATATCTCCGTCAGCGCCTCGGGGAACACCTACGGCGGCCCCAAGTACCTGAACAGCGACTTCTACAAGGAGCTGAAGGACATCCCTGGCGAGGGGCGCGTCCTGGTCTCCGGCCACAAGGGGACCGCGAAGACGGTGAAGAACAAGGGAGCGGTCGACTCGGGAGGGCAGTCCGGGGGCAACGAGGGCACGACCATCGCCGCCGCCGAGGAAGGCCGGGTCACCCACTGGTGGAAGCACAACCTGATGGGCTCGACCTCCTACGATTCGTCGGTGTGGAGCGACGAGGGCGGGGGCGGCCACACCGGCAGCGGCGCCCACTCTGGCCAGCACCGCTTCGAGGGCGTCAACGCCCGGGCGCTGACGGGCTGCGCGGGCTCGGGCAACTGCTTCATGAAGTACCGGGCCAACCCCAACTCGAACCGCGACTGGGGCCAGCCGCGCGTCTACAGCTACCTCACCATGCCCTTCCGCGTGGGCAACACGCGGCAGGCGCCGTGGGAGCTCAACCCGCAGGGGCAGGTGCGCTTCGAGCACGGCGCGCAGGGCAAGGGCGAGCTGAAGGTGGCGCCGGGGGACGGCGTCGCCATGTCCAAGTCCCTCGTCTACTACCGCCGCTTCGGGGAGAACGGCTGGCAGGAGGCCCCCAACCTCTTCGCGCCCTACTGGCGCGCGAAGCTGCATCCCTTCAACAAGGGCGACGCCAAGAGCGTGCTGGACGCCGCCGGCAACTCGGACGCGTCCGAGGCGTCCCAGGCGGATGGAGTGTCGCTATGAGCAGGGGCCTTCGTCGCAACGAGCGGGGCGCCGCAGCGGTCGAGACGGCCGTGTGCATGCTCGTCATCATCCCCGTCTTCATGTACGCGCTGTTCCTGGACGACCTCCTGCGCCACGTCCTCGACGCCCAGGAGACGGCGCTGTCCACCGTCTGGGACTACACGGTGCAGAACTACGGCAAGAAGCCGGAGAAGCCGCCCTCGGACGACGAGGACTCCACGGGGAGCGAGCCCTTCAACGGCTTCTTCGGAGCCCAGAGCTTCGCGCGCAGGATGTTCTGCGACCACGAGTCGGGCCTCGACAGCTTCGGCCCCGGGCGGGGCCCCGAGTGCCAGGACGACCAGTCCCACCACCAGGAGCTGTCGGCCCACGCGTGCTGGCTCAACCCCGGCGCCCAGCAGGTCATCTGCACGCTGAACGGTCCCGACAAGTCCGGCAACGGCAGCGGCGGTCCGGCGGGCGCGTACGGCGTGGAGCTCCACCAGTCGTTCATGGACAAGTTCGGCAAGGGCGGGGTCATCCGCTGCTCGGCGCGGCTGGGCGTGCAGAACTACCTGCTGCCCAAGACGTTCCTCCAGAGCTTCAGCAAGGTCGAGATGGCGCGAGAGACGCAGAGCCGGAGCACGAGCGGCGGCATCCACGCGAACGCCACGGGCGGCAACGTCGTGGACGACCCCAAGGGCCTGGCGGGCAACGTGTACCTGCTGCCCTGGGAGCGGCTCGCCATCGTCACCGACACCTGGGCCCTGTCGCAGGAGGCCAACAGCGAGCCGGGCTCCAGCGACGGCAGCGGCGACGAGTACGGCATCTACGACCGCGTGGCCCACGTCTACAAGGACGGCGGCAACCAGGGGTACACCCAGATGACGCAGTCCGCGGAGGCCTTCGTGAGCGACGCCACATCGGAGGTCCTCGCCAGCGGCATCCAGCTCAGCAGCCTCGACCCCGGCGACAACCCCGCCGAGCCCAGCCTGTCCATCAAGCCCTTCCCGCAGGGCGGCGGCCCCACCCAGGACATCCAGCAGAACGGTGGGTCCAGCGCCACGTACTTCAACAGCGAGTGGAAGGACTGGGAGAAGGACAACAACCAGAAGACGCACGACGCGCGCGGCAAGTACTACCTGGGCTGCAAGAACGCGGAGCAGTGTTGATGGCGGGAGTCGCCTCGCGCCTCGTCGTCCGTGTGCCGGCGCTGCTGTTCTCGGTGGCGGTGGTGGGCATCCTCATCGGGACCGCCTGGGAGGGCGTGGTCTACGGGCGGCATGGCGCGGATGACGACGAGTGGACGCCCCCGCCGGCGCCCGTCCACGCGGGGCCGGAGAAGTCGCCCACGCGCACGCCCCAGGAGGAGGCGGCGCTCCAGCGCGCCCTGGTCCACTTCCCGCCGTACCCCCGGGGCAGTCGCGCGGAGCTGCTCGCCGTGGACTACCTGGGGCCCGACGTCCCCATCTCCGTGGCGTGGTTCTCCACGCAGGACTCCGCGGACCAGGTGTTGTCGCACTACCGGAAGGTCCTCGAGGACAAGGGGATTCCCGTCCTCGAGCGCCGCCACGGCCAGAACGGCGGCTGGGTGGGCTACTGGAGCCCGGACCTGAAGGAGATGCGGCTGGTGTCCGTGCTCTCGCAGGGCGGCGAGACGCTGGGCTTCGTGTCCGCGGGGGAGATGGAGCCCCTGCTCAAGCGGGCCTCGAAGGTACCCGCGTGGATTCCCGTCCCACAGGAGCTGACGGAGCCGCTCGCCGTCACCTTCGTCATGGAGGGCGTGGCGCACCACCACGTCTCCGGGCCGCTGCCGCAGCAGACGCCCGCGGAGGCCGCCGAGCGCTACCGCGACCTCCTCCAGTCGAAGGGGTGGAGCGTGGCGGAGATGGAGCAGGTGGAGGCGGACGGCATCGCCTTCGACCTGACGCGTGAGAACGCCACCGGTCGCGCGCTGCTGCGCCACCGCGTCCCGGAAGGCGGCGTGGAGCTTCAACTCTCGATGTTGCAGCGAGGGTCCGTGCAATGACTCACAGGAAGGACGCATCCATGGCGAAGACCCTCCGGCGCGCTCGCGGCCAGGCCGCGGTGGAGTACGCCACCGTCACCGCCGCGCTGCTCGGCTTCACCGTGCTGGGCTGGCCGTTCCTGGTCCAGCTCCTCAACGCGCTCAACCGCTACTTCGGCTCCATCTACTACGTCATCCAGTCGCCGGTGCCCTGAGCGGCGCGGCGGTGGGGCCGGACGGGCGCGCCGTGCCCCGCGCGCGCCGCCCGAGCGACTCGGCGACCGCTACGGCTTCACCGTCGTCACGAACTCCGCCTTGCCGTCGGCGACCTTGAGGACGACGGCCTCCTTCACCGCGTCGCGGTTGGCGTCGAGCGTGATCCTCCCCGCCACGCCAGGGAAGTCCTTCGTCTGGGCGATGGCGTCGCGCAGCGCCGGGCCGCTCAGGTCCGACGTGCGCTTCATCGCCTCCACCAGCACCCGCGCCGCGTCGTACGCCAGCGCCGCCACGCTGTCCGGCACGGAGCCGTAGCGCTGCTTGTAGCGCGCGAGGAACGCCTGGAGCACCGGGTCCGGGTTGCCCGGCGAGTAGTGGTTGGAGAAGTAGCTGCCCTCCAGCGCGGAGCCGCCCAGCTCGAACAGCTTGTCGCTGTCCCAGCCGTCACCCCCGAGCAGCGGCACCTTGAGCCCCACCTCGCGCGCCTGCCGCGCGATGATGCCCACGTCCGTGTAGTAGCCCGGGACGAACACCGCCTCCGGCTTGACCTGCTTGAGCGCCGTCAGCTGCGCGCGGAAGTCCGTGTCGCCCTTGGAGTAGCTCTCGTCCGCCACCACCTTGCCGCCGAACTCCTCGAACTTGGCCTTGAACACGTCCGCCAGCCCCATGGAGAAGGCGCTCTTGTTGTCGCGCAGCATCGCCACCCGCGACAGCGCCAGGTTCTCCTTGGCGAACTTCGCCATCACCAGGCCCTGGAACTCGTCGATGAAGCAGACGCGGAAGATGTAGTCGCCCTTCTTCGTCACCTCCGCGCTCGTCGAGGTGGGGGTGATCATGGGCACCTTGCCCGCCTGCGCCTTCTCCGCCATGGCCATGGACACCGACGAGGCCGCCTCGCCCAGGATGGCCACCACCTTGTCCTGGGTGATGAGCCGCGTGGCCGCCTGCGCGCCTTCCTCCGGCCGCCCCTGGCTGTCGTAGACCCGCACCTGCACCTTGCGCCCCCGCACCCCACCCGCCGCGTTCACCTCGTCCAGCGCCAGCTCGATGCCGTTGCGCGCGGAGACGCCGAACGTCGCCTCGGGGCCGGTGAGGCTGCCCACCTCGCCAACGAGGATGACGTCCGGGTCCGCCGGGGCCGCGCCCTGGGCCGCGCCAGGGGCGGGGGGCGTCGCGGTCGCCTGGGCGCCCTTCGGGTCGGAGGCAGCGGGGGCCTGGCCGGTCGCCGGGGCCTCCACGGGGGGCGGGGAGGCCTTCTTCTCACAGCCCGCCAGGGCCAGGGCCAACACGGCGAGCAGCATCAGGGGACGACGCATCGGTGGATTCCCTCCACTCCAAGTGAGCGGATCCGAACCCTAGCCCTCTCCCCCCGGCCCTCCAACCGGGCCTCCCCACCCGCCAGGTCGAAATGCAATGTGGACTGAATCGGTCCAGATTACATATGACGTCCGCGCGGAGGCCCCCTGGCCTCCGATTGGGACAGGACCCGGAAAGGACGCAAGCGGCCCCATGCTCCGGATGAGCAAGATGACGGACTACGGCATCGTGCTGATGACCGAGCTTGCGCGCGCGGAGGGTGACACCCGCACGACGCGTGAGCTGGCGGCGCGCACCCGGGTCCCGCTGCCCTCGGTCAGCAAGGTGCTCAAGGGCCTGTTGCAGGCGGGCCTCGTGGTGTCGCAGCGGGGCGCCAACGGGGGCTACGGCCTGGCGCGGCCGGCCTCGTCGTTGTCGCTGGCGGAGCTGGTCTCCGCGCTCGAGGGGCCGGTGGCGCTCACCGAATGTGGCGTGCACGCCACCAGCGCGGGGCCCTGTGAGCTGGAGGCCGTCTGCCAGGTGCGGGGCCACTGGCGCCTCATCAATCAGGCCATCCAGGAGGCCCTGGGCCGGCTGACGCTGGCGGACCTCATCGCCCCCGCGCCCCGCATGCCCGAGCGGCTGGTGGGCCTGGGCACCCCTTCGCGGCCCCATCCCGCCGCGCCCTCGACTTCCTCATCTCCATCCGTGACAGGAGTGCGCTCATGACCACCGACACCCTCCAGGAGCTGACGCGTCGTCCGTACGCGGCCGGCTTCATCTCCCCGGTGGAGGCGGAGACCTTCCCGCCGGGACTCAACGAGGACGTCATCCGCAAGCTGTCGGCGAAGAAGGAGGAGCCGTCCTTCCTGCTCGACTGGCGCCTGAAGGCCTTCCGTCACTGGCAGACGATGCGCGAGCCCACGTGGCAGGCGGTGACGTACCAGCCCATCGACTACCAGGCCATCCGCTACTACTCCGCGCCGCGCTTCAAGCCGAAGAAGGACAGCCTGGACGAGGTGGACCCGGAGATTTTGCGCACCTACGAGAAGCTGGGCATCCCGCTGGAGGAGCAGAAGCGGCTGCAGAACGTCGCGGTGGACGCCGTGTTCGACTCGGTGTCGGTGGCCACGACGTTCAAGGACAAGCTGGCCAAGGCGGGCGTCATCTTCTGCTCGTTCTCCGAGGCCGTGCGCGAGCACCCGGAGCTGGTGAGGAAGTACCTGGGCACGGTGGTGCCGCACTCGGACAACTTCTTCGCGGCGCTCAACTCCGCGGTGTTCAGCGACGGCTCCTTCGTCTACGTGCCCAAGGGCGTGCGCTGCCCCATGGAGCTGTCCACGTACTTCCGCATCAACGCCGCGGAGACGGGCCAGTTCGAGCGCACCCTCATCGTCGCGGACGAGGGCTCCTACGTCAGCTACCTGGAGGGCTGCACCGCGCCCCAGCGCGACACCAACCAGCTGCACGCGGCGGTGGTGGAGCTGGTCGCGCTGCCGGGCGCCACCATCAAGTACTCCACGGTGCAGAACTGGTACCCCGGCGACGCGGAGGGGCGCGGCGGCATCTACAACTTCGTCACCAAGCGCGGCATCGCCCACGAGAAGGCGAAGATTTCGTGGACGCAGGTGGAGACGGGCTCGGCCATCACCTGGAAGTACCCGAGCGTCATCCTCAAGGGGGATGACTCGGTGGGCGAGTTCTACTCGGTGGCGCTCACCAACAACCTCCAGCAGGCGGACACGGGCACGAAGATGGTGCACATCGGGAAGAACACCCGCAGCACCATCGTGTCCAAGGGCATCTCCGCCGGGCGCGGGCAGAACACGTACCGGGGGCTGGTGAAGGTGCTCAAGAGCGCCCAGGACGCGCGCAACTATACGCAGTGCGACTCGCTGCTCCTGGGCGACAAGTGCGGCGCCCACACGGTGCCGTACATCGAGGTGAAGAACGCGACCGCGCAGGTGGAGCACGAGGCGTCCACGTCGAAGATTGGCGAGGACCAGCTCTTCTATTGCCGGCAGCGCGGCATCTCGCAGGAGGACGCGGTGTCGATGATCGTCAACGGCTTCTGCCGGCAGGTCTTCAAGGAGCTGCCCATGGAGTTCGCGGTGGAAGCGCAGAAGCTGCTCGGAGTGAGCCTGGAAGGGAGCGTGGGGTAGGTATGTCACTGCTGTCGGTTCGGAACCTGCACGCCCGCGTGGGCGACAAGGACATCCTCAAGGGCATCGACCTGGAGGTCGCGCCCGGAGAGGTCCACGCCATCATGGGGCCCAACGGCTCCGGCAAGAGCACGCTGGCGAGCGTGCTGGCGGGGCGGGACGCATACGAGGTGACGCGGGGCGAGGTGCTGCTGGACGGCAAGTCGCTCCTGGGCCTGGCGCCGGAGGTGCGCGCGGCGGAGGGCGTGTTCCTGGCGTTCCAGTACCCGGTGGAGATTCCGGGCGTGGGCAACCTGCACTTCCTGCGCACGGCGCTCAACGCGCAGCGCCGGGTGAAGGGGCTGGAGGAGCTGGACGCGATGGACTTCCTCCAGCTGGCCAAGGAGAAGTCCAAGCTGGTGCAACTGGACCAGGCCTTCATGAACCGCTCGGTGAACGAGGGCTTCTCCGGCGGCGAGAAGAAGCGCAACGAAATCTTCCAGATGGCGGTGCTGGAGCCGCGCCTGGGCATCCTCGACGAGACGGACTCGGGGCTGGACATCGACGCGCTGCGCACGGTGGCCGGCGGCGTCAACGCGCTGCGCGCGCCCTCGCGCGCCATGGTGCTCATCACCCACTACCAGCGGCTGCTCGACTACATCGTCCCGGACAAGGTGCACGTCATGGCGGCGGGCCGCATCGTCCGCTCCGGCGGCCGGGAGCTGGCGCTGGAGCTGGAGCAGAAGGGCTACGGCTGGCTGGGGCTGAAGGACGGCCCGGGCGGCGGCAAGGCCGGGGAGGCGCGGCGATGACGGCGGGCCTGGCGCGCTACCTGGACGTGGCCTCGCGCTTCCAGGCGCGGGGCGCTGCGTCCGAGCCCGCGTGGGTGAAGCGCGTGCGTCAGCAGGGGCTCGCCCACTTCGAGCGACAGGGCCTGCCCACGACGCGCGACGAGGCGTGGAAGTACACGCCGGTGAGCTCCATCGCGGAGGGACACTTCGCGCCCGTGGGAGACGTGGGCGACACGGCGGCGCTGGCGGCGAAGGTGGAGGCGCTCGCGCTGCCCGGTCCCCGGCTGGTGTTCGTGGACGGTCGGCTGGCGCCGTCGCTGTCCTCCGTGGAGGGCCTGCCGCGCGGGGTGACGCTCCAGCCGCTGGCGGACGCGCTGCGCGAAGAGGGCGCGCGTCTGGAGTCGGAGCTGGGCCAGCGCGCGTTGTCGGAGGCGCATCCGTTCACCGCGCTCAACGCGGCGCTGCTGGAGGACGGCGCGGTGCTGCGGCTGGCGCGTGGGGCGCTCAGCGAGGTGCCGGTGCAGCTGTTGTTCCTCACCCGGGGCGACGCGCCGGTGCTGGCCAGTCCCCGCGTGGTGGTGGTGGCGGAGGAGGGCAGCGAGGCGACGCTGGTGGAGACGTACGCCAGCGCGGGCGGCGCGGAGCCCACGTTCACCAACGCGGTGACGGAGGTGACGCTCGGGGACAACGCGAGCCTGCACCACTTCCGCCTCCAGGCGGAGGGCGACGCGGCGCTGCACGTGGGCGGGCTGCACGTGCGCCAGGGCCGGGACAGCCGCTTCGCGTCGCACGCCTTCGCGCTGGGCGCGGCGCTGGCGCGCAACGAGGTGCACGTGGCCTTCGCGGGCGAGGGCGCTGACGCCACGCTCAACGGCCTGTACGTGGGGCGCGACGCGCAGCACCTGGACCAGCGCACCGCGCTGGACCACGCGGTGCCCCGCTGCACCAGCCGCGAGCTGTACAAGGGCGTGCTGGACGACCAGTCGCGCGGCACGTTCCATGGGCTGGTGCGCGTGCGCAAGGACGCGCAGCGCACGGACGCGCGGCAGCAGAACCGCAACCTCCTCCTGTCGGAGAAGGCGCAGGCGGACGCGCGGCCCCAGCTGGAAATCCTGGCGGACGACGTGAAGTGCGCGCACGGCGCGGCGGTGGGGCGGCTGGACGCGCAGGCGCTGTTCTACCTGCGCTCGCGCGGAATCCCCCGGGACGAGGCGGAGCGGCTGCTGACGTACGCCTTCGCGCGCGAGCTGGTGGAGGCGGTGCCCGCGGGCGCGCTGCGCCAGCGCGTGGAGGGGCTGTTGGCCCGGAAGCTGCCTGGCGCGGCCCGGGGGGAGGTGACGCCATGAGCGGGTTCGACGTGGAGCGCGTGCGGCGCGACTTCCCCATCCTCCACCAGGAGGTCCGGGGGCGCCCCCTGGTGTACCTGGACAGCGCGGCGACGGGGCAGAAGCCCCAGGCCGTCATCGACGCCATCGTCCGCTTCTACCAGCACGACAACGCCAACGTGCACCGGGGCGTGCACGTGCTGTCCGAGCGCGCGACGGAGGCGTACGAGGGCGCGCGCGAGGTGGTGAAGGACTTCCTCCACGCGCGGGACTCGCGCGAAATCATCTTCACGCGCGGCACCACGGAGGCCATCAACCTGGTGGCGCAGACGTACGGCCGCAAGCACGTGGGGCCGGGGGACGAGGTGCTCATCACCCAGATGGAGCACCACGCCAACATCGTCCCGTGGCGCATGCTGTGCGACGAGAAGGGCGCCACGCTGCGGGTGATTCCGGTGGATGACCGGGGCGAGCTGGTGCTGGACGCGGTGGACGCGCTGCTCACCGAGCGCACGCGCATCCTCGCGGTGACGCACGTGTCCAACGCGCTGGGCACGGTGAACCCGGTGAAGGAGCTGACGCGCAGGGCGCACGCGAAGGGAATCCCGGTGCTGGTGGACGGGGCGCAGTCGGTGACGCACTTCCCGGTGGACGTGCGGGACCTGGGCTGCGACTTCTACGCCTTCAGCGGGCACAAGCTCTTCGGGCCCACGGGCATCGGCGTGCTGTACGGGCGGCTGGAGCGGCTGGAGCCGCTGCCTCCGTACCAGGGCGGCGGGGACATGATCCTCTCCGTGACGATGGAGAAGGTGACGTACAACCGCGTGCCGCACCGCTTCGAGGCGGGGACGCAGGACCTGGCGGGCGCGGTGGGGCTGGCGGCGGCCATCCGGTACCTGGAGGGGCTGGGGCTGGACGCGCTCGCGGAGCACGACCGGGCGCTGATGGCGTACGCCACGCAGGCGCTGGAGTCGGTGCCGGGCTTGCGGCTGGTGGGCACCGCGCGCGAGAAGGCGGGCGTGCTGTCCTTCACGCTGGAGGACATCCACCCGCACGACGTGGGGACGATCCTGGACCGCGAGGGCATCTGCATCCGCACCGGTCACCACTGCGCCCAGCCGGTGATGCAGCACTTCAAGGTGCCGGCCACCGCGCGCGCGTCGCTGGCGCTCTACAACACGCGGGAGGACGTGGACGCGCTCGTCCGGGGCCTCCAGAAGGTGCGGGAGGTGTTCGCGTGAGCTCGGGTGAGTTGCAGGACCTCTATCAGGAAGTGGTGCTGGAGCACTCCAAGCGACCGCGCAACTACCGCGTGGTGGAGGGCGCCAACCGGCAGGCGGCGGGGCACAACCCGCTGTGCGGCGACCAGCTGTCGGTGACGCTGAAGCTGGAGGGCGACGTCATCCGCGACATCGGCTTCCAGGGGCAGGGCTGCGCCATCTCGCGCGCGTCCGCGTCGCTGATGACGGGCGCGGTGAAGGACCACACGCGGGCGGAGGCGGAGGCGTTGTTCGAGAAGGTGCACGCGCTGGTGACGGAGGGCCCGGAGGCGGTGGACGTGGACGCGCTGGGCAAGCTGGCGGTGCTGTCCGGGGTGAGCGAGTTCCCCGCGCGCGTGAAGTGCGCCAGCCTGGCCTGGCACACGCTGCGCGCGGCGTTGGAGGGGCGGGATGAAGCGGTGTCGACGGAGTAGGGGAGGAGGGAGCGCGCCATGCGAGGCATGATGACGGTGCTGACGCGGGAGGTG
Source organism: Myxococcus stipitatus (assembly GCF_021412625.1). The sequence continues at coordinate 47,353 of NZ_JAKCFI010000004.1, forward strand.
TCCGCGACCATCATCCCCAGTGGAGACAGGGTGATGTTGCCCGAGGGTTCCGAGCTGCGGGTGATGCAGACCCTGGGTGGCAACATCACGGTGCAGGACCCCTACGGTCAGCTGTTCAGGGTGGACGAGAAGGACGGCGCGGCGCTGGGCGAGGAGTACGCGCCCAAGGAGAAGGAGGCGGGTGACGCGTCCGCCTTCCACGAGGAGCAGGTCTGGGACCAGCTGCGCACGGTCTACGACCCGGAGATTCCGGTGAACATCGTGGAGCTGGGGCTGGTGTACGGCTGCAAGACGGAGGCGCTCGCGGACGGCGGGCACCGCGTGGACATCCAGATGACGCTGACGGCGCCGGGGTGTGGCATGGGCCCGGTGCTCGTGGACGACGTGCGCACGAAGGTGGGCTCGGTGCCCGGCGTGAAGGAGGCGAACGTCGAGCTGGTGTGGGACCCACCCTGGAGCCAGGACCGCATGACGGACGTCGCGCGGCTCCAGCTCGGGTGGATGTGAGGTGACACGACGGGCCCGGCGCGCTGGACGCTCCGGGCCCTCGTGCTCCGTGCCGTCAGCGCGTCGCCAGCCTGCGCATGCCGAACCCCAACGCCGCGGTGGCGAGGCTGCCCACCAGCAGCCGGGGCCAGCGCGGCGAGGGCCGCTCCTCTCCAGGCAGGGGACGCCGAGCGGGCAGGGGCAGCTCCTCGGCCTGTCGGGCCCGGGCCTTCACCTCCGGCATCTTCTCCATGAACAGCTCCACCATGGCCTTCTCGAAGACGGGCAGGTCCTGGGGGCCTCGGCTCGTCACCCAGTTGTCGTCGCGCACCATGGCCTCGTCCCGCCACTGCGCGCCCGCGTTGCGCACGTCGTCGCGGATGCCGGGCCATGACGTGAGCGTGCGCCCCTCCAGGAGCCCCGCGGACACGAGCAGCCACGGCGCGTGACAGATGATGGCCATGGGCAGGTTCAGCGAGTCCGCGTCATGGACGAAGTCCAGCGCGAGCGCGCTCTGCCTCATCGAGTCCGGGTTGATGAGGCCACCCGGCAGCAACACCGCGTCGAAGTCCGCCGCCTTCACCTCGCGCAGCGTCGCGTCCACCTTCACCCGCCGCCCCGGGAGCATGTGGTTCATCCCCCGGATGTGCCCCGCGTGGAGGGACACGATGGTCACCTCCGCGCCCTGGCGCTGGAGTCGCTTGACCGGACGCGTCAGCTCCACCTGCTCGAAACCGTTCGTCGCCAGCACGGCGACCCGCAAGCCCTTCAGCTTCTTCATCGCGCTCTCCCACCGTGTTCAGGTCGCCCACGACTCTGTGCACGCCGGGCCGCCCGGGCACGCGCCCGAGCGGGCGGGCGAGAAGGCCCTCTGCCCGTGGGCCGCCCCGGCCGGCGCGCGTTGTGCCTCCCCGGTCGCCGTGCTACCGACGTGAAAGCCCCGTTCCTCCCTGGAGCTCCCATGCCCGCCTCGCTCTCGCCCCTCCGCCGCGGCCTCGTCACGGGGACCGCGCTGTTCCTGCTGCCCCTGGGATGCGCGAGCACCAGGGCCGAGCAGGCCGAGGACACTCCGCTCGTCACCCGCAAGCAGCCGGGCCTGCGCGCCCAGCCGAAGTGGGGACTGGTCATCCACGGGGGCGCGGGCGTCATCTCGCGGGAGAACCTGTCCGCCGAACGCGAGGGCCAGGTGCGCGCGGCGCTCGAACAGGCGCTCCGGGCCGGCCACGCGGTGCTCGCCAGCGGGGGCCCCAGCCTGGACGCGGTGACGGCGGCCATCCGCGTGCTGGAGGACTCGCCGTACTTCAACGCGGGCAAGGGCGCGGTCTTCAACCACGACGGCATCAACGAACTGGACGCCGCCATCATGGACGGCTCGACGCGCGCGGCGGGCGCCGTGGCCGGGCTTCGCCACGTGAAGAACCCCATCGAGCTGGCGCGACGGGTGATGGAGAAGTCGCCGCACGTGATGATGATTGGCGAGGGCGCCGAGGCCTTCGCCCGCGCGCAGGGCGTGGAGTTGGTGGACCCGAAGTACTTCTACACGGAGGAGCGCTGGCAGGGCCTCCAGCGGGCGCTGGAGAAGGAGCGCGAGCAGACCTCGCCGCCCTCCTCGCTGCGTCCGGGACATGACCCGGTGACGGGGGACCACAAGTTCGGCACCGTGGGCGCGGTGGCGCTGGACCAGGCCGGCAATCTCGCCGCGGGGACGTCCACCGGCGGCATGACGAACAAGCGCTACGGTCGGGTGGGGGACTCGCCCATCATCGGCGCGGGCACGTACGCGGACCCCCGCTGCGCCGTCTCCGCCACGGGGCATGGCGAGTACTTCATCCGCTACACGGTGGCTCGCGACATCTGCGCCCGCGTCGAGTACCAGGGCAAGTCCCTGACGGAGGCCGCCGACGTCGTCATCCACGACGTGCTGGTGAAGGCCGGCGGCGAGGGCGGCGTCATCGCCATGGACGCCGACGGCCACGTCGCCATGCCCTTCAACTCCACGGGGATGTATCGCGGTTACATCGGTGACGACGGTGCGCCCCGGGTGGCCATCTTCCCGGAACCGGACACCCGAGGGACGAAGTAGCGACGGGGACGACGAAGCGCGTCCTGGAGCGCAACACAGATACTTTTGTAGAGTCCACCCGGGTTCGTGCATTGCCGCGCGTCCCCGTGTGAGTCGAAAGGAGCATCTGTCATGACGTCGCTTCGCAAGCACCTGCCATGGAGTGCCGTGGCCCTCTTCGCGCTCTGCGCCGGGGTCTTCTTCTCCGCTCCCGCCCAGGCCTCGGACACCGACGACGCGGTCTGTCTCGGCGGCCCGAGCGAGGCCGAGGCCGCCCGTGGCGCCATCTGCTTCCAGGCGCTGTGTTCGGACGAAAGCGACTGCTGGAACGCGTGTCCGTCCGCCCAGTCGGTGGCCTGCGTCCAGTACGCCTGCGAGTACACCTACTCGGGCGGTGGCGGCGGTGGTGGTGGCGGTGGCCCCCTCTGCCACGCGCAGTTCTGCTCGGAGGACTCCGACTGCAGCTGCAATGGCCGTCCGGGCTTCTGCGGCGCCGACTCCGTCTGCCAGTTCTGAGCGAAGCCTCAGGGAGGGGGCCGCGAGGAGGCTCGCGGTCTCTTCCTCCGACGTGACGGGGCCCCGGTTCCGGGGGCGCGAGGAGGCGCGGAGCCTCCCCGCGCGGACGCTCACGGGGACTCAGTGATGCCGGTCGTGCCGGTCGTGCCCCCTGCCGCCCCCGCGGTGCGGGCCTCCGCGGCCGGGCGACGCGTCATGGCGACGGGAGTCGTGGCTGGGGGCACGCCAGCGCTGCGGGTGGTCCGGGCGGCCGCGCCATTCGTTGCGGACGGGCGTGGCGCGGTGCCGGTAGTAGGTGTAGTGCGGCGTGCGCCAGACGCGGTCGTTCCGGTAGTAGTGGCCGGAGGCCCGCCACGGGTGGTGGTAGTAGTAGCGGACGGACGGCGCGCGGTACCACGTGTGCGCGAAGTAGTTGGGGTGACCCCAGTTCACCTCGATGCGGGCGTGGCGGAAGACGGGGATGGTGACGTGCACCGAACCCCGGGGCGCCCAGCCGCCTCCCACGAAGTGCCAGTTCGCGCCGCGCAGCACCCAGCGCGGCGACACGAAGACGAGCCCCGCGCGCGGAGCCGCGGCCCACGTGCCACCCACCCAGTCCCAGCGCGAGCCGGCCCAGTACCAGTAGCCGGGCTGCCAGACGAGGTTGGTCGCCGGGGCGATGGGGCGCACCTCCTCGCGCGGCGGCGGAGGCGCCTGCTGCGTGGTGAGCTCCTGGGCCGTCACGGCGACGGGAATCTCCACCTGCGAGGAGCCGTAGGGCGCCCACCCACCGGAGACCCAGTACCAGGCGTCGCGGTCCTGCTCCCAATAGCCGTTGACGAACTGGTAGCCCTCCATCGGCGCCAGCCAGGTCCCCGGGTTGAAGCGCCACTGGTCGCCGTCCCAGTACCAATGCCCGGAGGCCCACACCGCGCCGGCGTACGGGCGGCGGGTCGGCTGCTCGGCCGGCAGCGGGGGAGGCGGCTGTGGCGCCATGGGCGCCAGCTCCTCGTCCGAGTCGTCATCGAAGTCGCCGTCGTCGCCGCGTCCGTCGTTGGAATAGCCCGGGTCCTGGGAGGGGACGGGGGCGGTCTGCGCCTGAACCACGGGGGCCGACATCAGGGCCACCAGACAGAGCCAGCTTCGAGGACTCATGACGTCATCTCCATTGCTGCGTGCCCGGCCGGCGGCCCGCCACCTCGGGAGGTGGGCGCCGGGGCCGGGCGTTCCATGCGGGTTCCGACGGAGGGAGGGCCCGCCGTATTCAACGGCCGACCCCCGGGTCGCTATTGCTTCACCAGGAACAACTCACGCGTCTGGATGAGGTCCACGTCTCCGGTGAAGCCGGAGAACTGCTCGTACTTGTTCGGTGGCACCCGCTCGCGCGAGACGCGCAGGGACTCGGTGACGGTGAGCTGCGAGCCCTCCAGCTTCTCCGTGCGGGAGAAGCGGCCGAAGGGGGTGCGCACGTCGAGCGCGGGCTGCGGGTCCGGCAGCTTCCAGCCCTTGGGGAGGCTCAGCGTCACCTCCGTGCTGCTGGCCTCCGTGTTGTCGATGAAGAGCGGGGTGCGGCGCGAGCTGAGCTGCACGTAGCGCCGGCCCAGCTGCGCCGGGAAGGTGAGGGGCCCCAGGGCCATGCGCTGGTCGCCCTCCAGCCGCCCGAAGCGGGGCACGGTGAACTCGTAGCGCAGCACGAAGGGCGCGCCCACCTGGTCCGCGCGGTCCAGCGTCACGCTCGACAGCGACGCGCCGCCGAAGTAGCGCGCCACCGCGCCCTGCAGCGCCTGGTTGCGGCTCTCCGCGGACAGCTGGTTGAAGGCCTCCGCCAGCTGCGCCGCCTCGAAGCCGGTGTACGTCTCCTCGCCCTTGCCGGACAGCTTGCCGTCCCCGTCCAGCGCGAGCGTCAGCTTCACCTTCTTGCCCACCGCGTCCTTGAGGGCCGGCGTCTTCACCTTCTCCAGCGGGCGTCCGGGCTCCGGCAGCAGGTACGCGTCGCGCTCGCCCATGGCGTACTCCGGCAGCTCGCCGAAGGGGCCGTAGCGCACGGACGAGTCCAGCCAGAGGGGCTCGGCGCCCGGCAGCTCCACGCGCAGCGCCGCGTAAGGCAGCAGGCTGTCGTAGGGGAACAGGTAGTCGTTCGGGTCCACGTTGAAGGTGCGCACCGCGGCCACGCGCGCGCGGATGCCCAGCGCCTCCAGCCCCGCCTTCATCACCGACAGCCGGCTGCCCCGGTCCTGCGCCACGGTGGACGCCGCGGACTGGCCCAGGCCGTTGTCCCGCCCGGAGAAGCGCTGCATCACCGCCGCGTGCAGGGCCTTCACCGCCTCCAGGCCCTGCTTGCCCTCGGCCGCCTTGCGCGCGAAGTCCTCCACCTCCGCGGTGCGCATCCACCGGTCCTGGAAGGCGTCGCCGTACACGCGCACCAGCGAGTCGTTGCCGGTGGCGCCCGCGCCCACCATGACGAACGGCAGGTACTCGTTGCCGGAGGGCGGCGCGTCCGGCTCCGGGATGAACGGCGGCACGCGGTGCGCCTCGTAGTGGAAGACCTCCTCGTCGCCCACCACCGTGGGCGCGGGCGCCTTCATCCCGTGCGCGTCCACCTTCATGCCCGTGCCCTTGGGCGCCACCACGGTGTACGTGGTCCACGCGTTGGGCTGGTTGGCGATGCGGAAGTAGAAGGCGGACGCGGTGAAGCCCGGCTGCGCGGGGCCGCGCGGGCTCTCCGCCAGCAGGTACTCCACCTCGACGGAGTCACCCACCTGCACGCCGGGCAGGCTCACCGTGTCCTTGCCCTCGATGTTCTCCGGCTCCAGCACGCGCCCGTCCGCTTTGATTGTGCGCAGCGCCAGCACCTGGGCGCCGCGCGGCACGTTCACCTCCGCGATCTCCTGCACGCCGGACTGCTCCAGCGCCTTCTGGATGGTGTGGATGCGGTTGACGACGCTGCCGTCCGGGTAGACGCGCACCGCGGCCGCGTCCAGCACGAACACCGCCGCGCCCCCGGTGACGGGGTCCGCCTCGTACGCGCGCAGCGCCTCGCGCCCGTCGATGGCGTGCTCCTGGAGCAGCTCCTTGCCCGTCTTCGCCCGCTCCACCGCGCGGCGCAGCGACAGGTCCTCTCCCTCCAGCGCCAGCGCCTTCTCGCGCAGCGCGAGCGCATCCGAGGGGGCGCCCGCGTACTCACGCACGTCCGCCATGCGCTTGAGCAGCTCCGTGTTGCGCGGCCACGTCGCCGCCAGCCCGCGCAGCACCGCCATCGCCTCGTCGTGCTTGCGCTGGCCGACGTAGATGTTCGCCAGGGACACGCCCGCGCTCACGCTGGTGGGGTCCCGGGTCAACAGGTCCGCGTACTGCTTCGCCGCTGTCTCCAGGTCTCCGCGCGTGCGCGCGTGCTCGGCCAGCCGCACCTGGAAGCCGGGGCAGTCGCGCTGCGTCTCCACCAGCGCGTCCGCGCGCTCCACCGCGTCGCGCCGCCGCGCCAGGTTGTACTGGAGCCCCAGCGCCTCGCACAGCCGGGGCTGCGACTGGAGCGCCTGGACGAGCGACTCCTCCGCCAGCGAGTCCACGTCCAGCGCCAGCGCCGCGCGCGCGCGCAGCAGGTACAGCGGGGAGCCCGCCGGCGGGGACACCTCGCCGGCCGTCTTCAGCGTCTCCAGCGCGGACGCCGGCTGCCCGTCGTCCATGAAGAGGTCCGCGCGCTGCAACAGCGCCGCCACGTTCCCCGGGTCCTTGGTCAGCACCGCCTCCAGGTCCCGCGTGGCCCGGCCGCGCGCCACCTTGGAGGGCACCGTCCGGTCCGCCGCGGCGACCTCCGCGCGCAGCGACAAGAGCGCCGGCGACGTGGCCTCCACGCCCGCCAGCAGCTGCCGCGCGCCGTCCGGGTCCCTCGACAGGCCGTCGCGCGCCGCGAGCACCGTGGACAACAGCTCGCCCGCCTCGCCCGCCAGCGCGTCCTTCAGGCTCTGGGCCGTGGGGTACACGCCGGCGGCGTCGGCGGTGGACAGGGGCGTGGCGCCCCAGGCGGCGGGGGCCGCGCCGGTGGCCGGGGTGAAGCGCGCGCCGGAGGGCTTTCCGTCCGCGCGCATCAGGGAGAAGGTGAACACGCCGGAGGTGGGGCCCTTGAGCTGGCGGACGAGGAAGCGGTGCTTGCCCGCGCCCAGCTTCACCGCGCGCGCCGCGACGGTGCTGGTGGCGCGGCTCCACGCGGCGCGCTCGAGCAGGGGCGCGCCGTCCAGCACCACCTGGTGCGAGGACGCGCTCACCGCGCGCGCCACGTACGTGCCCGGCTCCGTCACCTCCGCGTCGAAGGCCATGAGGTACAGGTCGCCCTCGCCCGGCTCGCCCGACAGGTCCAGCCGCCCGTCCGGCGCGCGCAGGGTGCGCACCGCCGCCGGCCCGAAGGCCCCGGAGAAGGGGCCCGCGAGCGAGCCGTCCTTCTGCGCCGGCGTGGCCTCGTCCCAGGCGAGCACGTGGAAGGCGGACAGGGGACCCACGAGGGAGACCTCGGACACGCCGCCCAGCTCGCGCAGGGCCGCGTCGCGCGCCTGCGTGTCCGCGCGCGCCAGGGCCACCGACAGCCGCGCGCCGCGCAGCAGGTAGGCCGTCTCGCCCGCGGCGCCCGCGGCCAGCCCCGCCCGCGCGGCCTCCAGGATGGCGTCGTCCTGCGGCGGCGCCGAACCCGTGGACTCCAGCGCGTAGCGCGCGGCGATGACGGCCAGCGGATGCGTGGGCGAGCGGCGCACCAGCTCCAGCGCGGCCGTCAGCGCCTGGTCCGGACGGCCCCCGCGCCGCGCCAGCAGGTGCTGTCCCATGAGGCCGTACGGCTCACCCGCGTCCGCGGCGATGGCGGCGTCGAAGCGCTGCCGCGCCTCGGTGACGTCGCCCGTCATCAGGTAGGCGTGGAAGCCGGCGAGCGCGAGCGCGCGCGCGTCGTGCGAGCCGTTGCGCACCTTCTCCACCGCGGACTCCAGCGCGCGGGGCGCGACGACGGTGGACGTGGAGTGGGAGCAGCCCGAGAGGCCGGCGACGAGGGTGAGCGCGGTCAGGCCGCGGCGGAAGGTGCGCATAGGAGTGCCGAGGGATAATGCAATCCACCGTCCCAGGCCATATTCCCCTGCGCGGATGTGTCCGGGGCGGGCGCGCCCGGCCGCCTAGCGACGCTTGCCGTTCTTGGGGGCGGGCTTGGGCGGCGCCTTCTTGGGGGGCGGCGGCGGCGCCTTCTTGGGGGGCGTCACCGCCTTGACGGGCACCGCGGCGGCCACCTTGGGCGGCGCCGGCGTGGCCGCCACCGGCGGCAGGGGCGCCGTCGTGCCCCCCGGCGGGGACTGCTTCAGGGTGTAGACGATGTGGCTGACGGTGCACACCGCCCCGATGCAGCCCAACGCGGGCGCGGGGGCGTCGCCGAACTGCTCCACCCAGCCGGTGCCCAGCGCCAGCGGCTCGAAGATGGCGCGCCGGTCCTTGCCCGTGCCCATGAAGGCCTCCAGCCGGCCCTCGGCATCCACCGCCAGCTCCAGCGCCAGCGGCTCCTGCCGCTTGGGGGCCTCCGTGCCCAGCATGGCGCCCCGCCGCTCGCCCAGCGCCCACTCCAGGCGCAGCGGCTGCCCCTGGCCGGTGTGCACCAGCGCCACGTAGCGGCCCTGGCTGCCCAACAGCAGCATGGACACCATGGGCTCGGGGGCGGGCTGGAACAGGCTGAACATGTCGCGCAGCCGGCGCTCCCAGCTCTGGGGCGGCGGCTCCGCCAGCACCTGGCTGGTGAAGGCGAGGATGTCGCCGTCGCGGCGGGTGACGTCCACGCGCGCGCGGCCCACCTGGCGCTCGTCGTCCGTCCAGGGGAACACGAGCGACTGCGTCTTCTCGTCGACGACGACCGGACGGCCCGCGACCTGGAGGCTCTGTTTGTCCGGGCCGTCGCCCAGCGTGTAGCTGCGCCGCTCCGGACGGCTCTCCTCGCGCCCGGGTACCATCTGCGTCTCGGGCTCGCCCAGGTACGTCATGATGGCCGCGCCCGGCTTCATCGGCCGCTCGCGGCGTCCGCTCAGCCACCACGCCGTGCCGAGCACGAACATCGCCGCCAGCACCAGCAGCACCGCCGCCCCCTTGAGCGCGACGTGCACCGCCTTCATGACGCCGCGCTTGAAGCGCTGCGTCCGCGTGAGCTTCACCGGCGCCAGCGACGTCAGGCTGCCGGGGACCAGCAGCTCCAGGTCCGCGATGAGCGCCGCCACCGACGGGTAGCGGTCCTCCGGGTCCGGCTTGAGGCACTTGGTGACGATGGTGTCCAGCCGCGCGTCCAACCCCGGCTTGCGCTGCGACGGGGGATCGAACGTGCCCAGCGGCACCTCGCCCGTCAGCCACTCGTAGAGGATGACGCCCAGCGAGAAGATGTCCGCGCGCGCGTCCGCGCTCTTCGCGTCCACCCGCTGCTCGGGCGCCATGTACGACAGCGTGCCCATGGACACATGAGTGGAGGTGAGCGCGAAGCGCGACGAGGGGCTGGCGTCCTCGAGGAACGACGCGAGCCCGAAGTCGGACACCTTGGCGATGCCGCCCGCCTGCTGATCCAGCAGGATGTTCTCCGGCTTCAGGTCCCGGTGGATGACGCCCCGGCCGTGCGCGTACTCGATGGCCCGGCAGATCTCGACCATCCGCCGCAGCGCGCCGGGGATGTCCAGCTGCGGCGCGCGGATCAACTCGCGCAGCGACGGCCCATCCACGAACTCCATCACCAGGTAGTACGTCGTCTCCGTCTTCCCCTTGTCGACGATGGAGACGATGTTCGGATGACTCAGCGCGGCGAGCGCGGCGGCTTCCTTCTGGAAGCGGGCGATGAAGGACGGGTCCTTGGCCAGCTCCGGGTTGAGCAGCTTCACCGCCACGGTGCGGCCGAGCGACAGCTGGGTGGCCTTGTGGACCTCCCCCATGCCGCCGGTGCCCACGAGCTTCTCGAGGCGGTAACCGGTGATGAGGTCCGGGGAGCGGGGCCGGCTGATCGCCGTCGGGTCGATGGAGGACATGGCGGTAGACAGGGGGCCGCCAGGGTAGCAGAAACGCCCGCCCGTGGTGGACGCACCCTTCCAGGGTCACCGCCACCCCCCCGAGCGGCCGGGCGTGAGGGGGGCCTAGTGGCCCGAGGCGGGCGTGCGGCCCACCGCGGCGCGCAGGCTGGTGCGCACCTGGTCCAGCGACGAGCGCATCTGCCCGTGCCGCACCGCCGCCGCCACCGCCCGCGACAGGGACTTGAGCAGCGACACCTCCTCCGGCTTCCACGCCCGCGCCCGCTGGCAGTCCTCGAACACCACCACCCCCCACCACTGCTGCCGCGAGGGGTTGATGGGGCACAGGAGCGCGGACTGCGTCCCCTGGCGCTCCAGCAGGTCGCGCATCATGGGCGGCGCGTCGCGCGTGGGACACGCGACCACCATCCCCGCCTCCAGCATGTCCACCCAGCCCGGCGCGAAGTCCCGGAACGAGAACGCGCGCAGCACGGGGTTGGCCAGCGGCGACGCCGTGGGCGGCTCCGCCCAGGCGTAGCGCAGGTCCGTGATGAAGCGGCCGTAGGTCTGCTGGACCCGGTTCTCGAAGATGTAGGCGCGATCAACCCCGAGCGCGTGGCCCACCATCCCCAGTGTTTCGATGGCGGTGCTGACCCCCAACCCCCGGTCCAACAGGAGCTTCGAGGCTTCCGACACCTTCGTGAAGGCTTCCACCATGGGCGACTCCAGGAAACAGCGATTTCGTAGTGGGTTCCGTCAGTATCCGGAACGAACTGTCATTCTCTGAAGTCGCATTAAGCGTGATTACTGTGTTTCTGTCAAATCCCAGTTTTGCTGAAAGTCAAGAGCGCGTGCCGCCGCGAATGACCCGGGCGGGGTGTAGATGACACAGGTGCGCTCCCGAGTGGTACCCCGCAGGAACGGAGTGTCCGGGTGTGGACAGACCCCTGAAACGCAACGAGGGCGCCCCCTTGGATGGGCGCCCTCGCGGCGATGCCTCTAAAGCTGAAAATCGAGACTACTTGGTCTCGGTGGCGCTCTCGGCCTTGGGGGCCTCGGCCTTGGGGGCCTTCTTGCCCTTCTTGGCGGCGGCCTTGGCGGGCTTGGCCTCGGCGGCAGCGGCGGGAGCGGCCTCGGCGGGCTTGGCCTCGGCGGCGGGGGCGGCCTCGGCGGGCTTGGCCTCCGCGGCGGCCGGCTTGGTCTCGGCGGCGGCCGGGGCCGGGGTGTTGGCAAACGCGGTGGCGGCGGCGAGCAGGGCGGCGGCGAAGACGGTCTTCATGGAATGCTCCGTTGAGGCGGGACGACGCGGGATTGCGCCGTATCAGCGCGGCGACCCTTGAGCAGCGCGCGTGCCAGCACCGCCGCTCAGAGGGGCCTCGAACGAGGCGCGCATGTCGTCTGGGGAGAAACTCCTCAGTTGACGCTCCAACATTGGGGGCTTGCTCCCCAGACGAGCGCTTGACGCTTTGACGATGCGCGTCGCTTTAAGCAAGCTGCGTGCGTCGCCGCGGTGGGAGGAAGCGGGTTCGCGGCACATCGCCGCGCGGCCCCGCGCAGTCGCGGCGCGAAAGAGACGGTGTATGCGGTCCCTGTGGTGCGCGACAGCGATGGCGTGGCTGGTGGCGGGGTGCGTGCGCATTCCCCCCGAGCGTCTCGAGGCGCAGGTGCTGCAGACCGAGCACTGGCGGCGCGAGTACGAGGCGCAGCGCGACCGCATGGAGCTCGTGGCCATGCGGCTGGCCGCGCTGGAGTCCGCCATCGAACGATTGCAGCAGGAGCGGGCGGATGCGGAGCAGGGGCGGGTGGCGCTGTTGGAGGAGCTGGTGCGCACGGAGGCGGACCGGCACCTGCTGGAAGAGCACAACGCGCAGCTGATGGCGCGCGAGCGCGAGCTGAACGAGCTGCGCGAGATGCACGAGCAGCTGTCGGACGTCTTCTACGAGTCCGCGCTGGAGCGGGCGCGGCGGCGGCTGCCGTCCGTGCGGCAACCGGATGCTCCCGCGGCAGGCGGCGGGACGGCGGCGCCCTAGGCTCGCTGGACAGGCTCGCGACGGCGGGCGGCCGTGGTAGAGGTCTCGGCCCTGGTGAGCACTCGCACGCCCATCCGCGGCTATCGGGCCGGCTTCTTCTTCGTGGTGGCCCTGCTGTCGGCCGTCACCGGCTTCACGTTGTGGACGGAGGTCCGCACCGGCGCGGAGGTGGACGCGCTCGTGCAGGAGGCGCTCAACCGCTCGGGGCTCATCGGCCGCATCCGCATCGACGCGCTGTCGCTGGAGGCCGCCATCGAGGCGCACATCCGCGCCACGGACGACGCGGAGCGCGAGGCGGCGGACGCGGTGATGGAGGAGATCCTCGCCGACATCCGCCACGCCTCGGAGGCATACACGCGCAACCTGCCGCCGGGCGACAAGGCGATGTGGGAGCGCTTCAACGCCGCCAGCCAGGGCCTGGCGCACCAGGTGCGCACGGCGGCGGTGTTCTCGCAGCGGCGCGAGGCGGACCGGGCGCGGCGCCACCTGGCGGAGAGCATCCGCCCCCTGGCCACGGAGCTGGACGCGCTGGGTGGGGAACTGGAGGAGGAGAATTCGGACGCGGCGCGCAGGATGCTGGCCACGCTGGGGGACCTGCGCGTGCGCAACATGGCGCTGGGGTCGGGCACCACGGTGCTGGCGATGCTCCTGTCCCTGATGGTGGGCTGGCACATCACCGCGCTGCTCAAGAAGCGCGAGGCCACGATTCAAGGGCAGTTCGAGGAGCTGGGGCGCCACAACCAGGAGCTGGACGCGTTCACGCGGCGCGTGGCGCACGACCTCATCAGCCCGCTGGCGCCGCTCAAGGGCTACCTCACGCTCATCCGCCGCACGGGCGCGGTGAAGGACGCGGGCGCGCTGGAGATGCTGGCGCAGTGCGAGTCCAGCGCGGTGCGCATGGGGGAGCTCATCGAGGCGCTGCTGCGCTTCTGCCGCGCAGGCACGCGCGGTGAGCACACGGTGGGCGAGCTGGACACGGCGGTGACGACGGTGCTGCTGGAGGTGGCGCAGACGGCGGCGGCGCAGAGCGTGGCGCTGGAGCGCGCGCTGGAGCCCGGCGTGGCGGTGGACTGCCCCGGGCAGCTGTTGCAGGTCACCGCGCGCAACCTGCTCACCAACGCGGTGAAGTACACGGCGGGGCGGCCGGAGGCGAAGGTGTCGGTGCGCGTGGCCACCGAGGGCGTCGACGCGGTGCTCGAGGTGGTGGACAACGGCATCGGCATGGACGCCACGGTGCAGGCCTCGTTGTTCCAGCCCTTCTTCCGGGCGCCGGAGGTGCGCGCGCTGCCGGGGCATGGGCTGGGGCTGGCCACCACCCGCCGCGTGGTGGAGGCCCATGGCGGGACGTTGCAGGTGCGCTCCGAGCCTGGCAAGGGGACGCGGGTGGTGGTGCGCTTTGCGCGCGTGACACGACCGGTGGCGGGGAGCTCCGCCGGGACCGTGGACTCGTCTGGTGCTCCCCCGTTGCGCAAGGTGGCCTCGTGAGCTCTGCCCGCATCCTCGTCGTGGACGATGACCCCCAGGCCCGCGACCTGCTCCAACGGTTGTTGGGGACGCTGGGCTCGGTGGCGCAGGCGCCACACCCGAAGGCCGCCGCGGAGAAGCTGGCGGAGTCCGCGTACGACCTGGTGCTGACGGACATGGCCATGCCCGAGCCGGGCGACGGGCTCAAGGTGCTCCAGGAGGTGAAGGCGCACCTGCCGGACACGCCGGTCATCGTGGTGACGGCGTTCGGCAACATCGAGGGCGCGCTGGACAGCATCCAGCAGGGCGCCTTCGACTACCTGGCCAAGCCCTTCGACGTGGACGCCATCCTCCGCGTGGCGCGGCGCGCGCTGGAGCAGAAGCGGCTGGTGGAGGAGAACCGCTCCCTGCGCCAGCAGGTGGACCGCAGCGCGCTGGTGGGCCGCAGCCCGGCGCTGCTGGAGGTCTACAAGCAGGTGGCGCGCGCGGCGGCCAGCAACGTGCCGGTGTTGATTACGGGCGAGACGGGCACGGGCAAGGAGATGGTGGCGCGGGCGCTGCACAAGCGCTCGCCGCGCGCGTCCGGTCCGTTCATCCCGGTGGACTGCGGCGCCATCACCGAATCCCTGATGGAGAGCGAGCTGTTTGGCCACGCCAAGGGCAGCTTCACCGGCGCGTCGGGCGCGCGGCGGGGCGTGTTCGAGGAGGCCAACGGCGGCACGCTGTTCCTGGACGAGATTGGCGACGTGGGGATGAAGGTCCAGTCGCAGCTCCTGCGCGTGCTCCAGGAGGGGGAGATCCGCCGCGTGGGCGAGAGCGTGCCGGTGAAGGTAGACGCGCGCGTGGTGGCGGCGACGAACAAGGACCTGAAGGAGCGGGTGGCGGAGGGGCTGTTCCGCGAGGACCTGCTCTATCGACTGGATGTGGTGCACCTGCACCTGCCGCCGGTGCGCGAGCGGCGCGAGGACATCCCCTCGCTGGTGCAGCACTTCGCGGCGCGGCACGCGCGGGGCGGGGCGAGCCCGGTGGTGACGCCGGAGGCGATGGCGCGGCTGACGGCCTATGACTGGCCGGGCAACGTGCGGCAGCTGGAGAACGTGGTGGCGCGCGCGCTCGCGCTCAACGTGACGGGGGTGCTCGGGCCCCAGGACTTCCCGGAGCCCATCGGCGACGCGCCCAAGCGCCTCACCGGACTGGCCGGGGACATGCCCAGCCTGGCGGAGCTGTCGCGACGCTACGCCGCGCACGTGCTCCAGGCCGTGGGCGGCAACAAGAGCGAGGCTGCGCGGCTGCTCGACGTCGACCGCAAGACGCTCTACAAGCTGCTGGAGGCGTCCGGGGCGGAGCCGCCGGAGTCCACGTGAGCCGCCCTGGCGCCGCGTGCTGGCCCATGGCGTCGAGGATTCCATCCCGTCTGGCATTGGACGCCCCGGGTGCAAGGGCTTGTGTCGGAAGGGCCGGGACTCCCAGACTTCCGGGCCGTGAATACCCGTGCCCTGACGACGCTGGTCCTCTTCGCGGCTTGCGTGCACGCCGCATGTGTCTCGCAACAGAAAGGTCGTGAGGAGGCGTCCATGGACGAGCCTGGACCTCCGGCGCGGTGGTGGAGGCGCGGCGCGCTGGAGCGCGACTTCGAGCGCTTCCTTCGCGAGGGCACGGCGCTGGCGCAGGACGGCACGCTGGTGCTGGACGCGTCCGCGCCGACGGGCAGCGAGCCGGTGCCCGCGGGGCGGATGGAGGACGGGGGCACCCGCTACCACGAGGCCACCTATCGCTTCGGCAAGGCCGTCTCGGAGGTGCAGGCGGTGCCGGGCGGCTTCACCAGCGTGGTGCCCTCTTTCGACGCGCTGACGCCTCCGGGGACCTGGGTGAAGGTGACGCTCGCGGCGCGCATCGAGGGCGCGTGGACGAAGGACTACGAGCTGGGGGTGTGGGCCTTCGACAAGGAGCCCGTCGCGCGGCACAGCGTGGACGGGCAGGGTGACACGAACGGGCAGGTCTTCACCGACACGCTCAACCTGAAGCGGCGCGCGGACGCGCTGCGGATGACGGTGTGGCTGTTCTCGTCGCGGCCGGAGGTGTCGCCTCGCGTGCGTGCGCTGTCGGCGGCGGTGAGCGACAAGCAGGGCGTCGCCGAGGACGCGGTGTCGGACCGGACGTCGTGGGGCACGGTGCTGGAGGTGCCGGGCTACTCGCAGATGTTGTATCCGGATGGCGGCCCGGTGTGGTGCTCGCCCACGTCCACCACGATGCTGCTCGGGTATTGGGGGCGGAAGCTCGGACGGCCGGAGCTGGCGACCACGGTGCCCTCGTCGGCGGACCGCACGTATGACTGGGTCTACAAGGGCACGGGCAACTGGGCCTTCAACACCGCGTATGCCTCCGCCATGGGCGATGGCGCCCTGCATGGCGCGGTGTTGCGCCTGGATGGCTTCGCGCAGGTGGAGCGCCTCATCGCCGCGGGCGTGCCCGTCAGCATCAGCATCGCCTACGACGAAGGGGAGCTGACCGGCTCGCCCGTGCGCAGCTCGGATGGACATCTCATCGTGCTGAAGGGCTTCACGGCGACGGGCGACGTCGTGTGCAACGACCCCGCCTTCAAGAGCGATGAGACGGTGGAGGTCACCTACAAACGCGACGAGCTGTGGCGCGCCTGGCAGCACTCGCGAGGCGCGGCGTATGTGCTGTGGCCCTCGGGCACGACGCTTCCGCCGGAGCTCATCGGCCAGCTCCGGTGACGTCTTGCGAAAGAGCTGTGTCATGTCTCAACGTGAAACATGATGCGGGAAACCCGCACTCCGGGACTGATGCGGGCGTCACATTCCGGTGCGTGTGACATCCACCGTCGACAGCGCACGGATTACGCACCCGAGCGGAGCAGGCCCCACCTCCGCCGACGTTGAGCGGGCAGCCATGCAATCGATAGCCTGCGATGCACATGCGACGTTGGCTTCAGCTCGTTCTGCTCGTGCCTGGAATCGCCTGCACACCTTCGCCAACGACGGAGGACCCGCACCGCCCGGCCGGGGGCGCGGACGCGAGGCTCACCGGGGCCGCACCGGATGCATCCGGTGGGGCTTCGCCTTCTCCTTCGACGGGAGTGACAGCGGTGGGCCCCCGGCCGCCAACCGGGTCGACGCCCGCGCCCGCTGCGCGCGGTGCCGACGGGGGTGGCGCCCAGTCGTCGGAGGGAACGGTGTCCGCACCCGAGGGCGTTGCGACGGCGTACGGCGATGCCGCGTCGGTGACCACGGAGCCGACGGCCGCGCGGGGCGTTGGCGTGGCTGGTTCACAGGCGCCAACGGAGGATGCGTCCGCGCCCGGTGTCGCCGTGACGGCGCTCGAGCGGGCCATGTCGATGCCCATCGGAGCTGGCGCCGCCAAGGATGGGACGGGAGCGGCCGCTGCCCAGGCACCAACGCAAGGCGTGGGCACTCTCGGTGGCGCACCGACCGCGCTCGAGAAGGCCATGTCGATGCCCATCGGGGCTGGTGCCGCCAGGGATGGGACGGGAGCGACGTCCGCGCTCGCGGTCGCCGCGACGGCGTCCGGGAATGCCGCGTCGCCGGCCACGGCTCCGACGGCGGTGCGTGGCATTGACGGGGCCGGCCCCCAGGCCACAACGGAAGGCGCGTCCACCCCTGGTGCCGCCGCGACGGCATCCGGGAATGTCGCGTCGGCGGCCATGGGGGCACCGGATGCCCGGCCGCTGATGGCAGGCAACGGCGCCGGAGCACCAGAGCCGTCGGCCTCGCGGACGTCCCAGGGAACGACGGCCGCCGTCGCTGCCCCGGGCCTGGGCGCGGCGTCCCCCTCCGATGCTCGGCACGGCGCCTCCGTGGACTCCATCGACGCGCGGGGCGCCGATGGCGGCACGGTGACAGGCGACTCCATCGCGGGCGTCACATCCGCGGGCGACCTGCACGCGGCCTGGGAACGCACGGCGCCCTCGCTGGAGTCGGACGCCGGGACCTCCCGCGCCATGGTGTCGCAAGCCCATGCGCCGAACGACGCGGAAGGGGCCGCGCCCTCGCTCTCCATCGACCCCGCGCTCAGCGCCATGTCGAAGCCGGAGCGCGGCGAGGACCTCGTCGAGGCAGAGGCGCCGGAGTCCGAGCCGCTTCCCGCCGAGCAGCTCGTGGTCATCCCGGACCGGAAGAACCCGGGCGCGGAGCTGGTGCTCGGCCCCGATGGCGAGCCGCTCGAGGACACCAGCCTCGTGCTCGACGACCCTTCCCTCGAGGACGAGGACGACCCCGAGACCACGGTGGCGGGCGCCGCCGACGCGGGCACCGAGCCGGTCGCCGTGCCCTACACACCGGATGCCGGCTCGCTGCGCGTGCGGCGCTCCATCGCGGTGCGCGGCGCGCCACGTCAGGACGCGCCCCTGCTGGGCACGGTGGCCCAGGACATGCGCGTGCAATGGAAGGGCGAGACGGCCGTCCGTGGACCGGAGTGCGAGGCCTGGGTGGAGATCCAACCGCGCGGGTGGGTCTGCGAGCGCTACCTGGAGCCCAACTTCCGCGAGCCTCGCGTGAGGGACCTGCCCCGCCTGCGGGAAGGCGAGCTGACGCCGGGCACCTACGCGCGCGTGGTGGGCAAGCGCGTGCGCGCCTATCCGAGCCTCGCCCTGGCGCGCGCGAAGCGCAAGGGCGTGCTGCTCAAGGGCTCGGTGACGGTGAAGCTGCGCGGACAGGTGCGCGTGGGCCGCCGCACCTTCTGGCGCACGGCGGACGGGCAGTACCTGGAGGCCCGCGTCCTGCGTGAGTACCGGCCCTCCACCTTCGTCGGCGTCGACGCCGAGGCCATGTCGGAGCTGTCCGCGCCCTTCGCCTGGGCCCAGTCCCGCAAGCGCCCCTCCGCGCCAGTGGAGGTGAAGGTCGCGCCCGACGCGAGCGCCGCGCGCGAGACGGTGCTGCCACCCAGGACCCTCGTCGCCGTGCGGGAGCTGTCCCCGGATGGCCGCTGGGTGCTCATCGCGGAGGACCACTGGGTGGCGCGCGACGACCTGCATGTCGCCTGGTTCACCCATGCGCCGCCGGGCGTGGAGCCCGGTGAGCGCTGGTTCGACGTGGACCTGGACGCACAGGTGCTCGTCGCCTACGAGGGCGAGCGCCCCGTGTACGCCACGCTCGTCTCCTCGGGGAAGCCGGGCACCGACACGCCCGAGGGCCTCTACCGCGTGTGGATCAAATTCGCGGAGGCGGACATGACGGGCAACGGCACCGCCGGCAACGACACCTACCGCGTGGCCACCGTGCCCTGGACCATGTTCTTCCAGGACGACTACGCGCTGCACACCGCCTACTGGCACGACCGCTTCGGCGAGCCCATGAGCCACGGCTGCATCAACCTGTCACCCAGGGATGCCCGCGCCCTCTATGGCTGGGCCGCGCCGGAGGTCCCCACCGGCTGGTCCATGGTGAACGCCACCGCGGACGCGCCGGGCTCCCTGGTCCGCATCCGCGGCCAGGCGCGCGTCGTCACGCCCGAACGCAAGGAGCGCAAGGTCCGCGTCGCCTCGTCGGGGACCACGCGCTGACGCCTCAGCCCACCACCGAGACAGTCACGCGTCGGCGGTGGGGCGAGGTGCGGTGCTCCCAGACGTAGACGCCCTGCCACGTCCCCAGGTCCGCCGCGCCATCCCTCACGGGGATGTTCAGCGAGTTCTGCGTGAGCACCGTGCGCACGTGCGCGGGCATGTCGTCGGGCCCCTCGGCGTCGTGGACGAAGAGCGGATCCCCGTCCCTCACCAGCCGGGAGAAGAAGGACTCCAGGTCCCGGCGCACGTCCGGGTCCGCGTTCTCGCACAGCAGCAGGGACGCGCTGGTGTGGTGGAGGAACACGGTGCACAGGCCCTGCCTCGCGCCGATGTCCGCCACCACCCGCTGCACCTCCCCGGTGATGTCCGTGAAGCCACGGCCCTTCGTCGACACCGTGAAGTCCTTCGCCTGGTACATGCCTCAGCGCCCTTCCAGCCGCGCCTTCAGGAAGGCGGCCATCCGTTCCAGCTCCTCCGTGACAAGGGTGTGCGGCCCATCGAACGGAAGGAAGTCCACGGACAGGCCCGACTCCACCAGCATGTCGCGCAGGCGCTCGGCGCCCCGGAAGGGGAGCACGTCGTCATGGCGGCCGTGCCCCTGGAACACCTGCAGCTCCTTGCGGGCCGCCGCCCTCTGCCGCCACTCGGGCTCCGACGTGAGCGTGCCCGACAGGATGCACAGCCCCGCCGGACGCTCCTCCAGCCGCAGCGCGACGTCCGTGGTCACCATGCCGCCCTGGCTGAAGCCACCCAGGACGATGCGCCCGTAGGGGAGCTTCGTCGCCGTGGACAGCGCGTCCACCACGGACATGACGGCGCGGCGCGCCGCGGGCAGCCCGTCCGGGATGTTCTTCGCGTACTCGTCCCAGTCGCGCATCTGCCCGCGCATGATGGACTCCGGCAGGTGGAACCAGGCGCGCCCCATGGGCATGCCCCACTGCGCCAGGGACAGCGGCGCGCCCGGGAACACGAACCGCGCGCGGTCCACCAGCGACGCCTCCATCCCCAGCAGCTCCGGCGCCAGCGGCACCAGGTCCGTCGCCGGAGCGCCGAAGCCGTGGCAGAGCACCACCAGCAACTCCGGCGCGGCACCCTCCGCGAGCCCGTCCACCACCTGGCAGTCGAGCTCGCCCAGCTTCGTCGCGACCCGGCGGAGCTGACGGCCGCCCATCACTTCGCGCCGCCTTCGGGCGCGTCCGCGAGGACGACCTTCTGGATGACCACCGGCGTCACCGGCCGGTCGCTCGGGTCCGTCGGGAGGTTGGAGATCTTCTCCACCACGTCATAGCCCTTCACGACCTCGCCGAAGATGGTGTGCTTGTTGTTGAGGTACTGGGGCGTGGAGGTGGTGATGAAGAACTGGCTGCCGTTGGTGTTGCGGCCCGCGTTGGCCATGGCCAGCAGGCCCACCTTGTTGAACGTGCGCCCGCTCTGGAACTCGTCCTCGAAGCGGTAGCCCGGGTCGCCGCGGCCGGTGCCCGTGGGGTCGCCGCCCTGGATCATGAAGTTCGGAATCACGCGGTGGAAGACGACGCCGTCGTACAGCGGCTTGTCCGTCACGCGCTCGCCGGTGCGCGGGTCCGTCCACGCCTTCTCGCCCGTGGCCAGGCCCACGAAGTTGGCCACCGTCTTCGGCGCGTCCTTGGAGAACAGCCGCACGGTGATGGGGCCCTGGTTGGTCTCCAGCGTGGCCAGCAGGTCCTGTCCGGCCACCACCTTCTTCGTCCACTCGCCCGTGGCCTCCGCCGTCGCGGCGGGAGGCGTGGCGGCGGGCGCCGGGGGCGTCTGCGCGGGCGCGGCCGGCTTCTGCGCGGCGGCGGGCGGCGGCGTGGCGCTGCCCGAGGACTCCTTCTTGTCGGAGTCCTTGCAAGCGGCGACGGAGAGGCACAGCAGGAGGGTCGAGGTCAGGATTCGGGTTCGCATGGCGGGCGCAGCCTAGCCCACCTCCCACGTCTTCCGGGCGAGGACCTGGAGCGCCCGGGCCGCCAGGCGTCACCCCGACGGCGGAGGCCCCCGCCCACCCCGCATTCCCGCGGGCCCCGGGGCGGTCGTCACCCGGGCTCGAGCGCCAGGGCCACCAGGGCCTCCGTGACGTCGCCCGGGTGGTAGCGCGACAGCCCGGGGAAGGCCCGCAGGGCCGGCTCCGCGTGGTCCATGTCGTCCAGCCGGACGACCCTCGCGCCGGGCACCTCCGCGTCCAGCGCCGTCACCATCCCATCCGACGCGTACTGGTAGCGCTCGCGCAGGTAGCGCTGGAGCGGATACAGCGTGGACAGCCGCGACAGGCGCCAGGTGGCCAGCGACACGGTGGGGATGTCCGCGGGGTAGGGGTGCTCGCGCACGAAGGCCATCCGCTGGGGATAGGACAGCTCCTCCACGGAGCGCGACACGCCGTGGAACAGGAGCGGGAAGGCGAAGTCGATGAGCCTGCGCATCTCCGGCGCGGTGGCCAGGTCGTGCGCGATGGACGAACCGCCATAGGGCGCCTGGAGCGTCACCACCGCCCGCACCACGCGCCGCAGCTCCGGATACAGCGCGAGCACCGCGGTGCTCTCGACGCCGCCCTTGCTGTGGCCCACCAGCACCACCGAGCGCCCGAAGTGCGCCGCGTCCAGCAGCACCTCGCGCAGCACCGCGACGTTGTCCCGCAGCAGCCCCTCCGTGTCGACGGGCGCCTCGAGCACGTCCAGGCCCCGGCGCTCCAGCCGCTGCACGTTGTCCAGCAGGTAGCCCGGCAGCTCGTCGCCGAGCATCCCGCGCACCAGCACGTACTGGTGACGACGGGCCTCGGCGGGCAGCACCGGCTCGCCCTCGCGCACGCGGCCGAGCAGCTGACGGAAGCGCGGCGTCGCGTCGGCGCCCGGCGTCGTCCCCGTCGCGGCGCGTTGGAGCCACCCGGCCAACCCACCACATCCGGGGCCCCACCAGCGGGGGGCGGCGGGCAGTCCCCTCAGCCCTCGCGTCAGCCGGGTGATCGCTCCGGGCTCGCGCGCGGGGGCGGGCGTGGGGACGGGGACGTCGGTGTCGGGGCCAGGCGGAGGAGCCATCACTGCGGCGCAGCGTACCGGCAGGCGGGCGCGGCGCGCCAACGCGCCCACGCGCATTCGTGGCCGGCGCGCTTTCGTCGCGCGGGGCTCGTGCTAAGTAGCTGGGAGGCAGGAGGACTTCGAAGCTGACCACCGGACAGGAATGGCTGGTTGACGCGAGCGGCTGCTCGCCCGGGTTGCTCAAGGACGCGGCGGCGTTGGCCGCGCTCTTCGAGCAGCTCATCGTCCTGCTGGACCTGCGGGTCGTGGGGCAGCCGCAGTGGCACGTGTTCCCGGAGCCCGGCGGCATCACCGGCCTGACGCTCCTGGCGGAGAGCCACCTGGCCATCCACACGTTCCCCGAGCATGGCTTCGCGGCGCTCAACGTCTACTGCTGCCGCCCTCGCGCCCGCCCGGACTTCGAGGCGCTGCTGGCCCGGTACGTGGGGGCGACGTCCTGCGCTGTGCGTGAGCTGAAACGGGGGGTGACGGCGTGACGCAGGGCAGGTGTCCGTCTTGTGGCGCGGACGTGGAGTTCACCGCGGGCTCCGCCCAGGTGGTGGTGTGCGGTCACTGCCAGACGGTGGTGGCGCGCAGGGGCGCGTCCTTCGAGGCGCACGGGAAGATTGGCCGCATCCTGCCCACCGACTCCCCGCTCCAACTGGGGCTGGAGGGGCGCCACCAGCGCACGGGCTTCCGCATCGTCGGCCACCTCCAGAAGGACCACGGCGCCGGTCCCTGGGACGAGTGGTACGTGGAGTTCGACGACGGGCGCAACGGCTGGCTGAGTGAATCCGAGGGCGCCTTCCACATGCTGTTCGACGCGGGCGTGGAGGAGCACCTCTCCCTGTCGGACCTGCACCCCGGCCAGCGGCTGCACCTGCGCGAGCGCGCCTGGGTGGTGGAGGAGCGGGGCCATGGCCGCGTCGTGGCCGCGGAGGGACAGCTGCCTGGCGACGTGGACCCCACCCAGGACTCCTACTACGTCGACGCCACCGGCCCCAAGGGCGCCATCCTCACGCTGGACTTCGGCACCCGGGACACCGACCCGGAGGCCTTCGTCGGCACCCGGCTGAAGCTGGAGCAGCTGGGCATCGACACCGGGCAGCTGCGCACCCGCGCCCGCCGCAAGGTGGAACTCCAGCAGGCGCGCTGCACCGAATGCAACGGCCCGCTGGAGCTGCGCGCGCCGGACAAATCGCTGCGCGTGGGCTGCCCGTTCTGTGGCGCGTTGCTCGACGTCAGCAAGGGCAAGCTGTCCTTCCTGCGCCTCCTGGAGAAGCCCGACCACGCCCCCATCATCCCGCTGGGCGCCCGGGGCACGCTGAAGGACACGGAGTGGACGTGCATCGGCTTCCTGGTGCGCTCGTGCACCGTGGAGGGCGTGCGCTACCCCTGGGAGGAGTACCTCCTCTACAACCGCTCCCAGGGCTTCACCTGGCTGATGGACTCCAACGGCCACTGGGTGTTCCTGGAGCCCGTCGCGGCGGGGGACGTGTCGCTGGTCCCCATGGTGTCCGCGTTCTTCGACCGCCGGCGCTACAAGGCCTTCCAGAACGTCCACGCCGTCACGGAGACGGTGCAGGGCGAGTTCTACTGGGAGGTCAGCGCGGGGGAGTGGGCGGAGGCGACCGAGTACGTGGCGCCGCCGTACTCCCTCAACGTGGACGCCACGGATGACGAGGTGACCTACACCCACGGCGAGTACCTGACGCCGGAGGCGGTGAAGGCGGCCTTCCAGCTCCCGGAGGTGGGGCCGCCGCGGGGCATCCTGCCCAGCCAGCCCAACCCCTTCGCCGGCGGCGTGAAGTCCGCGACGCTCTGGTCCCTCGTCTGGATCCTCGGCCTGCTGCTGCTGTCGGGGCTCTTCGCGGCGAACGCGCTCGACAAGGTGGTGCTGGAGCGCACCGTCACGGTGCCCGCGGAGTCCGTCTCCGGGGCCGCCTCCGCGATGAGCTTCAGCCCGCCCTTCGAGCTGACCAAGCGCGGCAACGTGAAGGTGGACCTGTCGGCCCGGCTGAACAACGACTGGCTGGGCATCCAGGGCGACCTCATCGACCAGGGCACCGGGGACGTGGTCGGCTTCTACGAGGAGCTGAGCTCCTACAGCGGCAGCGACAGCGACGGCGCCTGGAGCGAGGGCAGCCCCAGCGCGAGCAGGACGCTGAGCGTGCTGCCCGCGGGGACGTACGTGCTGCGCACCACGGCGTCCTTCGAGGCGGGCGCGCCGAAGGCCCGGACGTTCAACGTGACGCTCACGCACGACCCGCCCCGGGGCGGCTGGTTCTGCGTGGCGCTGGTGCTCATCCTCCTGGGCCCGGTGTTCGCGTTCGTCCGCTCGCACGGCTTCGAGACGCGGCGCTGGGCGGACAGCAACCTGGGTGGGGAGTGACGCGCATGGCACGACGAGGGGCCGCGACATGAAATGGTTCGGTGGCGTGGTGCTGGTGCTGTACGCGCTGGTGATGATGACCGGCTGGGCGCCCTTCTCCGGTGAGGAGAAGGACAAGGTGCCCGGCAACGTTCGGCGGGGGCCGAGTGGCGTCCTGCTCTGGACTGGTGGCTTTCAGGGAGGGAAGTGATGTTGTTACTGGGCGCAGTGGTCAGCTGGCAGGGAGTGCTGGCGAGCGTCATCTATTCGCTCATCGGCCTGGCGGTGTTCGTGGCGGGCTTCTACGTCATCCGCCTCATCCTCCCCTTCGACGTGCACAAGGAGCTGGAGGCGGACCAGAACACGGCGGTGGGCATCGTCATCGGGTCCTTCATCCTGGGGCTCTCCATCATCGTCGCCGCCGCCATCAGCGGCTGAGGGGCCCCGCCCCCTTCGTGAAGTGACGCCTTGAACAAGACGCTGCTGTACATCACGGTCATCGTCATCGCGACGTGTGGGCTCGTCTACGAGCTCGTCGTCGGGGCGCTGGCCAGCTACCTGCTGGGCGACTCCATCACCCAGTTCTCCACCGTCATCGGTGGCTACCTCTTCGCGATGGGCATCGGCAGCTACCTGTCGCGCTACATCGACAAGGGGGTGGCCCAGCGCTTCGTGGAGGTGGAGCTGGCGGTGGCGCTGCTGGGCGGCCTGTGCGCGCCGCTGCTGTTCCTCACCTTCACGCTGACGGACCTGTTCCACGTGGCGCTGTACGGCAGCGTCATCGTCATCGGCACGCTGGTGGGGCTGGAGATTCCCCTCCTGCTGCGCATCCTCAAGGACCAGCTGAAGTTCAAGGACCTGGTCAGCCAGGTCCTCTCGCTGGACTACCTGGGGGCGCTGGCGGCGAGCGTCGCCTTCCCGCTGCTGCTGGTGCCGAAGCTGGGGCTGGTGCGCACCTCGCTGCTGTTCGGCATCCTCAACGCGGCCGTGGGCCTGTGGAGCACGTGGCTGCTGGCGCCGCTGCTCGGCAACCCGCTGCGGCTGCGCGTCAAGGCGGTGCTGTTGACGGTGCTGCTGGTGGTGGGCTTCGCGCTGGGCGACCGGCTGACGACGTTCTACGAGGACCAGCTCTACGCGGACGACGTGGTGCACGCGTCCAGTTCGCCCTACCAGCGCATCGTGCTGACGCGGGGCAAGCGGGGCTTCTCGCTGTTCCTCAACGGCAACCTCCAGTTCGCCAGCATCGACGAGTACCGCTACCACGAGCCGCTGGTGCACCCGGCGATGATTCGCGCCGGCAAGGCCGAGCACGTGCTCATCCTCGGCGGCGGGGACGGGCTGGCGGCGCGCGAGGTGCTGCGCTACCCGCAGGTGCGCTCGGTGACGCTGGTGGACCTGGACCCGGCCATCACCGGGCTGGCCACGCGCTACGACGAGCTGGCAAAGCTCAACGGGCACTCCATGACGGACGGGCGCATGCGGGTGGTCAACGCGGACGCCATGCGGTTCCTCACCGAGGGCACGCAGCGCTACGACGTGGTGGTGGTGGACTTCCCGGACCCGAACAACTTCGCGCTGGGCAAGCTGTACACCACGGGCTTCTACAAGCTGCTCAAGAAGCGGCTGGCGCCGGACGGCGTCGCGGTGGTGCAGAGCACCAGCCCCCTGTTCGCGCGGCGCTCCTTCTGGTGCGTGGAGGCGACGCTGAAGGCCGCCGGCTTCTGGACGCAGCCGTACCATTCGCTGGTGCCTTCGTTCGGTGAGTGGGGCTACGTGCTGGTGGCCCACGACGCGCCGGGCTTCCACCGGCCACTGCCGGAGGGCTTGCGCTTCCTGGACGCGCCCACGCTGGAGTCGCTCTCGCAGTTCCCTCCGGACATGGGCCCGCTGCCCGCGGAGGTGAACCGGCTGAACAACCAGGTGCTGGTGCACTACTACGAGGAGGAGTGGCGCCGGTGGAACTGACGCGGCGAGAGCTCGTCGCCGCGTTCCTCGGCTCGGCGGTGGCGTCCAGCGCGTGCAAGCGCGGCGATGCTCCGCTGCCTCCCATCCCCGGCGCCGTGGTGGACCGCGCGGTGGAGGTGGGGCACCGGCTGCGCGGTGGGCCGCTGCCTCTCGCCCAGGCGGTGGAGCCGGTGGACGTGCTGGTGGTGGGCGGCGGCGTGGCGGGCCTGTCCGCGGCGTGGCGGCTGATGGGCGCGGGCGTGAAGGACGTGCGGGTGGTGGAGCTGGAGGCGGAGGTGGGCGGCACGTCGCGCTCCGGGCGCAACGGCGTGTCCGCGTTCCCGTGGGGCGCGCACTACCTGCCGGCGCCGCTGGAGGACAAGGGGCCGGTGGCGCGGCTGCTCCGGGAGATGGGCGCCATGACGGGCGTGGACGCGCACGGCCTGCCCACCTTCGAGGAGGAGCTGCTCATCCAGGAGCCGGACGAGCGCGTGTTCTACCAGGGGCACTGGTACGAGGGGCTCTACCTGCGCGCGGGGGCCACGCCGGAGGACCTGGCGGAGCTGGCGCGCTTCGAGGCGCGCATGAACGCCTTCGCCGCCGCGCGCGACGCGAAGGGGCGCAAGGCCTTCGCCGTGCCCACGGCCCTGTCCAGTGACGACGCCGAGTGGACGGCGCTCGACGCGCTGAGCATGGCCCAGTGGCTGACGCGCGAGGGCTTCCGCTCGGCGCGCCTGAAGTGGCTGGTGGACTACGCGTGCCGCGACGACTACGGCGCCATGTCCGAGCATGTCTCCGCGTGGGCTGGTATCTGGTACTTCGCCGCGCGCCAGGACGGGCGGGGTGAGCGCAGCGAGGGTTTCCTGAGCTGGCCCGAGGGCAACGGCCGGCTCGTCCAGCAGCTCGCGTCGAGCCTGCCTCCGCGCGCGGTGGAGCGCGACGTGCTGGCGCACACGGTGACGCCGGGCGAGCAGGGCTGCCGGGTGGACGCCCTGGACGCGCGCACGGGGCAGCCTCGCGCCTTCCAGGCACGGCAGGTGGTGCTGGCCTGTCCGCGCTTCATCGCCGCGCACGTGGTGGAGCCGTGGCGGCGCGAGCGGCCGTCCTGGCTGGGCGCCTTCAGCTACGCGCCCTGGGTGGTGGCGAACCTGACGCTGTCGTCGTCGCCGGTGTCGCGGGGCTTCCCGCTGGCCTGGGACAACGTCTTCTACGAGAGCCGCAGCCTGGGCTACGTGGTGGCCACGCACCAGCTGCTGCGGCAGGACGAGCGCGGGCCCACGGTGCTCACGTGGTACCTGCCCATGACGGGCGCGGACGTGAAGGCGGAGCGGGAGAAGGCGCTGTCGGCCCGCTACGCGGACTGGGAAGCGCTGGTGATGGCGGACCTGCGGCCCGCGCACCCGGGCATCGCCGCGCAGGCGCAGCGGCTGGAGGTGCAGCGCTGGGGGCACGCCATGGTGCGGCCCACGCCGGGCTTCATCTGGGGCCCGGAGCGCCGCGCCGCCGCGCGGAGCCTGGGGCGCCACCTGCACTTCGCGCACACGGACCTGGGCGGGCTGGCCCTCTTCGAGGAGGCGAACTGGTTCGGGGTGAAGGCCGCCGAGCGCGTGCTGGCGGAGCTCGAGGTCCGCTCGGAGAGCTGGTTGTAGCGGCGGGCGGGCCGGGCCCCGCTCGCCCGGGTGCGTCTCGGGGGCAGCGGTGTCCGTCGCATGTCGTGCCCATCCCTCATCCTCGGGGCGGGTCGGGTGCGGCCTCGGCGACACCGGACGACGCACGCGCGGCTGGCCCCGTGGCACGACTCGCGGAGGCCCTCATGTCGCTCAAGGAATACAAGCCCGGCAGTGCGTTCCCCGGCACCATCGGCCGGACGTGGGACCAGTCCTCTCCCGCGTGGCCACGCCCGCTGCGCGCGAAGCAGGGGGCCCCCAACGTCCTGTTCATCGTCCTCGACGACACCGGCTTCGGACACCTGGGGTGCTTCGGCTCGCCCATCCGCACGCCGAACCTGGACCGGCTGGCGCAGGGGGGCCTGCGCTACACCAACATGCACACCACCGCGCTGTGCTCGCCCACGCGCTCGTGCATCCTCACCGGCCGCAACCACCACTCCAACGGGATGGCCACCATCACCGAGGTCTCGATCGGCTACCCCGGCTACAACGGCACCATCCCGTTCGAGAACGGCTTCCTGTCGGAGATGCTGCTGGAGCACGGCTACAACACGTATGCCCTGGGCAAGTGGCACCTGACGCCCGCGGAGCAGACGAGCGCGGCGGGGCCCTACAATCGCTGGCCGCTGGGACGGGGCTTCGAGCGCTACTACGGCTTCCTCGGCGGCGACACGCACCAGTACTACCCGGACCTCGTACACGACAACCACCCGGTGCTGCCGCCCCGCACGCCCGAGGAGGGCTACCACCTCACCGAGGACCTGGTGGACCGCGCGGTGGACTTCATCGCCGACTCGAAGCAGGTCGCGCCGGACAAGCCCTTCTTCATGTACTTCTGCACGGGGGCCATGCACGCGCCCCACCATGTCCGCAAGGAGTGGTCGGACCGCTACAAGGGCCAGTTCGACGACGGCTGGGACGTGTACCGGCGCAAGGTCTTCCGCCGCCAGCTGGAGCTGGGCGTCATCCCTCCGGACACGACGCTGTCGCCGCATGACCCGGACGTGGCGCAGTGGGACAGCCTGTCCGACGACGAGAAGCGCCTCTACGCGCGGATGATGGAGGTGTACGCGGGCTTCCTCGAACACACGGACCACCACATCGGCCGGCTCATCCAGTTCCTGGAGGAGTCCGGCGAGCTGGATAACACGCTGGTGATGGTCATCTCCGACAACGGCGCCAGCCCGGAGGGCGGACCGCACGGCTCCGTCAACGAGCTGAAGTTCTTCAACAACACGCCGGAGTCGCTGGAGCAGAACCTGGCGGCGATGGAGGAGCTGGGCGGCCCGAAGTACTTCAACCACTACTCCTGGGGCTGGGCGTGGGCGGGCGACACGCCGTTCCGCCGGTGGAAGCGCGAGGTGTATCGCGGCGGCACGACGGACCCCTTCATCGTCCACTGGCCCAGGGGCATCCGGGCTCGAGGGGAGATTCGCACGCAGTATTGCCATGCCATCGACATGGTGCCCACGGTGCTGGACTGTCTCGGCGTGGAGCCACCCGCGGAGCTTCGCGGCGTCACCCAGGCGCCCATCGAGGGCGTGAGCTTCAAGCACACCTTCAACAACGCCCGGGCGGAGAGCCGCCACCACACGCAGTACTTCGAGATGTTCGGCGGGCGCGCCATCTACCATGACGGCTGGAGGGCGGTGTGTCCCTTCCCGGGGCCCTCGTTCGCGGAGGCCGGCGTGGGGTTCGGTGAGTCGAGGCTCGACGAGGAGCGGCTGCGGCAGCTCGACGCCCAGGGCTGGGAGCTGTACCACGTCGCGGAGGACTGCTCGGAGACGCGGGACGTGGCCTCGCGCGAACGCGGCAAGCTGCTGGAGATGATTGCCCTCTGGTACGTGGAGGCCGGTCGCTACAAGGTCCTGCCGCTGGCCTCGCCCGACCGCGCCCTCTTCGCGGAGGAGCGGCCTCAGATATCTCCGGACCGCACGCGCTACGTCTACCGCCCGTTCACCTCTCCCGCCCCGGAGAACGTCGCGGTCCACGTCCTCAACCGCCCCCACACCATCACCGCGCGGGTGGACATGGAGGACGACACGGAGGGCGTGCTGCTCAGCCACGGCGGCCTCACCGGCGGCTACACCTTCTTCATCCAGGACCGGCGGCTGCACTACGTCTACAACTTCGTGGGCGAGCAGGAGTTCCACATCGAGTCTGGGATGGAGATTCCCGAGGGGAGCACGGAGCTGCGCTTCGAGTTCGAGCCCACGGGGCAGCCGGACATGCAGGCCGGCAAGGGGGCGCCGGGCATCGGTCGGCTCTTCATCGACGGGGAGCTCGTCGCGCAGAGCGACATCACCGCCACCATGCCGCTCGTCATCAGCCTGGGTGAGGGGCTGACGTGTGGCCGCGACGAGAACTCGTCGGTCAGCTCGCTCTACCAGCCCCCCTTCGCGTTCCGTGGGGGCCGGCTGCGGGAGGTGGTCGTGGACGTCTCCGGCGAGCACCTCCACGACGAGCCGACCGAGCGCAAGACGATGATGGCCCGTCAGTGACACCCGGCGGTGCCATCTCCGGAGGCCCGGCCTCCTCCCCTGCGCTTCAGGGAGGCCGGGCCTCTTCCTGTTCCGAGGCGAGAGCTTCGGCCGCGGGCGGGTGCGCGTGGCGTGAGGTCCGCTACGGGCTCACGCGGGTGACGTAGCGTCGACGTCCATCCGGCAGCAGCTCCTCCCGATGCACGGACTCCGCGCCCACTTCGATGATGACGATGTCCTGGCGACGGCCCAGCTCGAGCAGCTCGCGAGCGCTGGGCTCGATGGGGCGGGCACCGCCTCCCAGCCCCGTGGGGAAGAAGAGGGCCCGCTCCCGCTCCAGGTAGAGGATGGGAACGCGGGTCCCCTCCGTCTCCACGTCGGACGGGACGACGACGTCCACGGTGCGGGAAGGGGACTCCAGCCGGAAGCCACACGAAGTGACCAGGACGAGCAGCGACAACAGCCATGCGCGCATGACGGGCTTCCTTGCCTCGACCTGGGGTCGGGCATTTCGTGTCGTGGGGAATGGGAACGTCGAGGACGCGGGCGAGGTGACCGCCCGCGTCCAGACCGGGTGGGTCAGGGTTGGGGTGTGACGTCACAGCGCCCGGCGGCGCGTCTGGAGAGGTCCTCCGCGACGGAGCGCAGGAGGGTCCCCGTGACGGTGGAGCGCTCCTGCGTCTCCTCGTCATCGTCTCCCTTGCGGGTGAGCCAGGTGGCCATGCGCCCGAGGCTCGCGGCGGTGACGACGTGCAGCTTCACCTCCACGCGCACGCGGAAGCGCTCCCCGGGCTCGGGTCTCGACTCCAGGGCCCAGGCGACGCGCTCCAGCTCCAGCACCTCGGGCCCTTCGCC
Organism: Myxococcus stipitatus; assembly: GCF_021412625.1. Next base: position 78,776 of record NZ_JAKCFI010000004.1, read on the forward strand.
CAGGGGACGTCCATCCAGGAAGTAGCCGCCTCGCGAGAAGGCGAGCACCTGGGTGACGCGCGTGATGTCCACCTGTGAGTCGAACCAGAGCGAGCGGCGTCGCCAGAGGGTCAGCTCCACTTCCAGCCGGCCCGCCATGCCCAGCCGCACCAGCCGGTCCAGCTCCGAGGAGACGAAGCCCAGCGCCTGGGCGCGCGCGATGACGCGGCGCCCGGCGACGGTGGCGGTACAGGCGACGTGGGGCTCCTCGGCCCACGCCCCGGGCGCGAGCAGGCCCGCCACGGCGACCAGCGCCGTGCCGAGTCCGCGTCTCGTCCTCGTCCCGATGGGTGCCATGGGCTTCAGAAGGTCCGGACGAAGAACAGCCGTGCCTCGGGAGTGGCCGTGGCCTTCTCGTCGGTGCGCCACGCGACATCCACGCGCACGTCATCGGAGAAGTTGAAGGTGGCGCCCACGCCGATGCGCGCGTCGGTCCACTGGTCGTCCTGGTGCACGGTGCCGATGTCCGCGAAGAGGCCGAAGAAGTCCCAGCGGTACTCCGCGCTGCCGAGCACCGACGCGTCGCCCCGGTACTCCTTGAAGCCGAAGCCCCGCAGCGCGCTCCAGCCGCCCAGCGCCTCGCGCTTCTGCTCGGGCAGCCGCTCGCCGCCCGCGCCACGCACGCGCAACCGCAAACCGCTGTCGTCCCAGCTCGTCGGCACCACCAGCGAGACGTCGCCCACCAGCTTCCAGAAGCGCTCGTCCGCGCCATCGGCTCCCGGGCCCTCGCCCACCTCGAGGGTGACGAGCGAGCGCAGCGACGGCGTGCGCCAGGTCTCCTTCCCCACGCCGAGCAGCGGCGTCTCCGGCGTGCGGAACAGCGAGCCGACGTCGTCCGCGCGCCCCGGATTGCTGGCGTACTCCAGCCTGGCCACGACGGACTGGAAGCGGCCCTCGGTCACGGGCGTGTTGGGGAAGGGCGTCGAGTCGCGGCGGAAGAGGGTGAGGGGCGGTGAGAACGTGCGCAGCGTCTGGTAGCGGTCGTCGTGGTACGAGACGCCAGCGAGGAAGGACTCGTTCCAGCGCCAGGTGGCGAAGCCGGCGTAGCCCTTGCGGCGGAAGTAGTCGCGGTCCGGGCGGTTGATGAGGAACGAGTAGACGTACGAGTCGATGTCGCTCATCCGCCAGCGGTCGAGCGTGTCGGTGAAGTCGTGGACCTGGGCGCCCAGCTCCGCGAGGCCCGCGGCGGGGACGCGCAGCTTCGCGCCGGCGAGCAGGTTGGGACGTCGCTGACGCTTCGTGCCCTCCTCGTCGTCGGGGATGCGCTGGCCGCCCAGCCGGAGCGGGAAGAAGGCCGCGGCGTCGAGCGTGGTGTGGACGCGGTCCTTCGAGTCCCAGACGCGCAGCTTGCCCGACAGACCCGGCGCGAAGCCCGTCACCTGGGTGTGCACCGGCAGCAGGTCCACGTCCACGTCCGGACGGCGCGGGCGCACGTGGACGACCAGCCGGGAGTCCTCCAGCGTGACGCCCTCACCGTGGCCATGCTCGCTCCACGCCTCGAACAGCTCGCGCCAGCTCAGCTCGAACTCGACGCGCTCGCGGCGGCGGCGCTCGGGGCGCTTCAGCTCCTCCGTGTGGTAGTGGCGGACGCCGTCGGGCGCCTGCTCCTCGACGATGCGCGCGGCGCGGCGGCGGGAGATTTCGTTCTCGTCGGAGTCCACGCTCGCCGCCTCGAGGAAGGGCAGCCGCTCCTGGAGCCGCTCCATGGCGCGGCGCGCGTCGCTGCGCAGGAAGACGGTGCCGGGCTTGAGGTCGAGTGCGTCGCGCACGCGCTCGGCGATGGCGCCATCCACGCCCACCACGTCGACGCCCGCCAGGTGGCCTTCGTCCACCTTCACGGTGAGCTGGCCGTCCGGCGTCAGCGTGCCGGAGAGGCTCGCGAGCATGTAGCCCTGGTCGCGCAGGTCCTTGAGCGCCCGCTGCATCGCGTCGCTCACCCCGCCCAGCGCGAGGCCGCCGCGGAACTTCCCACGCTCCATGCGCGCCAGCCACTCGCGCGGCGGGCGGGGCGGAGGGCAGGGGTGCACCACGGAGAGCGTGCCGCGAACGCCATCCAGGCGCAGGGTGGCGACGACCTGGTCGTCCTCCTCGTCGTCCTCGTCCGGGAAGCGGGGCGGCAGGCGGAACAGCTCCTCCAGCACCTCCTCCTCGCCCAGGTCCTGGAGCCCCTCCACCGTCACGCTGGTGACGAGGGGGTTCTCCGTGAGGTGGATCTCCAGCACCGAGGGGCCCTGCTCGGGGACGCGCACGCGGGGCTCGACGCGGGCGAAGAGGCCGGTGCGCGCCAGCCGCCGCAACAGCGTCTGGGCCTGATGCGGCGTGAGCACCTGCCGCGACGCGGAGGTGGGGTGCCCGACGAACGCCCGCACCTGCTTCTCGCTCAGCCGCTGGAGGCCGTGGAGCTCGATGAGGCCGGGGGCCAGGACGCGCCCGTCCAACGAGAGCTGGAGCGGCGCGAGCACCGCGGCCTCCTCGGTGTCCTCGTCGTCGACGAAGTCCTCGTCCTCGCACGCGTCGCGGTGCTTGGAGGTCTTGGCCGTGGCCTCGTCCTCGGCCTCAGGCTGGTGGAGTCCGTCCGCGTCGCCAGGAGCGTCCGCCTCGGCGCCGAGCATGGGGGCGGAGGACGGAGCCGCGTCCTCGGAGCGCGAGGAGGCCTGTTGCTCGGGCGTCGTGGCCTCCGTCGTCAGGGGCCTGGTGGGCTGCTCCGTGGGCGCCCCGTTCGCGGAGGCGGCCTGCTTAGTGGAGACGCCGCTCGTGGAGGCGGACTGCTCCGTGGGAGCCCCGCTCGCGGAGGTGGATGCGGCCTGCTTAGTGGAGACGCCGCTCGTGGAGGCGGACTGCTCCGTGGGAGCCCCGCTCGCGGAGGTGGACTGCTCCGTGGGGGCCCTGCTCGCGGAGGTGGCCAGCGGCGCGGCGGGGGCAATGGCCGCGGGTTGGCTCCGCCCGGCAGCGGGGGCTTGCGATGCGGCGGGGACGGCGGCGGTGGGTTGTCCCCGTGCGGCGGGCGCTGGCGCGGGAGGTGTGCTGGCCGCTGGCGAGGGCTGCGCACCGGCGGCGAGCGAGGCGAGGCAGAAGATGAGCGCGAGGCGGTTCATGCGCGGAGGGCAGAGCACGAGGCGTTCCAGCCGGGACGATGCGGCAAGTGCTTGAAAGCACGGATGCCCGCCTGCCGCATCGATGTCATGGGCACATCCCGATGTCGAATCAGGATGTGATACTGACATCGCGCCCGACGATTGCCGCTCCCCTTCGAGAAACGCGAAGGGACTCCACGTGCGGGTCCCTCCTCCGCTGGCGGCGTGAGCCGGCTTCAGCGGAGCGCGGGCTCAGGCCCCCTGGGCCGTGTAGGCGCCCTGGTGCTCGTCCCACCACTTCAACCAGGAGCGACGCGTCTGGTCGAGGTTGCCCACGACGCCCTCCCCGAACGTGGTGATGCCGGTGATGCGGCGCAGGGCGGCGCCCCAGAAGACGCTGCCGTGTCGGTAGCGCTCGATGATGAGTGGCACCGCGCCTCGGCCCAGCGCCACCAGGGCGTCGAAGGAGGGATGCTCCAGGAACACGTAGGGATTGGACGCCTCGCGGTGGTCCGCGCAGTGCTGCTCCCACCGGGCCGCGAGCGCCTCGAAGCGCGTGGCGACGTCGCTCATGACACGCTCACCGAGGGCTGGCGGGGACGCACGTAGACTCGCACGGGCGCACCATACGAGGGACCGGTCAGGTCGTCAGCGCTCTGGTGCCGGATGAGCGGCTGGGTGCCGATCTTGCTCGTGAAGCGGCCCTGCTCGTCCATGAGCGCGCCGTGCGTCACCTCGAGGGGGCCGTTGCCGGTCATCGGCTTGCGCCCGTAGATGACGACCTTCTCCAGCGTGGGGTCGTGGCTCAGGTCCACCGAGTCCAACGGCTTGTAGCCCTGTTGCGCATAGAGCGTGTCGAAGTCCTCCACGCGCGTGCCGGGCCAGACCCACTCGTTGCGGTTGCCCAGCGTCCAGGCGATGCAGTTGTAGCGCTCGGACGAAGGGCCGACGCCCACGAACTTGTCCGCGGTGAGGTTGGGGAAGCTCTTGCTGCGCAGCAGCTCGTTCTTCCACGATGGGTCCGCGTCGTCGCGCGCGACGCCCACGGAGAACTTGAAGTTCTGTCCGGAGGCCGAGTCCCACGAGGTGCCATCGTCGGCCTTGCCCCGGAACCACATGGCCACGTCCGTGGCCTCGAAGGGCACGCGCAGCGAGGGCATGAACAGGCCACCGGGCTGGCCCGGCTGGTCGGGGCGGATGTCGAGCGGCACCTCGATGGGGGGCTCGCCGTTGAAGGACACGCAGGCGACGACCTCCGAGGGGGTCTTGCCTCCGGCGATGGCCTTCAGGCGGTCCTGGTCGTAGGCGATGCGCAGCGAGTCGCCCGCGCGCACCTTCCCGTCGACCTGCGTCTGGAAGTCCTCGGTGAAGGACACCGTCGCGCCCTCGCGCGAGGCGATGGCCGCGTCGTTGCTCGGGTCCCACTGGTTGCTGACGCGGCCGTTCTTGTCGGTGGTCCGGAACGACAGCCGCATCACGCCGCTGGCGTCCGGTGGGACCTCGAACGTCGCGGGCTGGAGGTTCAGCCGGCCGTTCGCGTCGCGCGTGCCGTCGCTCATGGGCACCACGTTCTCGGTGCCACCCGGGTACACGCGCCACACCAGCTCGACCTTCTCGTAGCTGGACGAGAAGCGCGCCGGGTCGGCGTTCACGGTCAACGGCTTGCCCGCCTCGGCGTGGAAGGACGGTCCCCGCCCGGGGCCGGTGGGCAGCTGCACGCGCCCGTGCTCCGCGACGGCGGCGGAGGCCTTGCGGCCGTTCTGCTCGAAGCGGGCCTCGTAGCCCGTGGCCTCGTGCACCTGGGGCTGGATGTCGAGCGCCTTCGACCGGATGGGCACCGCCGCCGCTGTCGCGCTCGCGCCCGTCAGCAGCGTGGCGGCGCGGGTGGCGCGAGCGTCGAACTGGTCCACCGCGCGGGTCGAGGACGTCTTCTCTCCCGGGGAGCGGGCCGCGCGCTCCGGCGTGACTCCAGTGGAGGGCGTGGGGACGAAGGACGGACGGCCGATGCGGTTCGACATGAGTCGACTCTTCCTGGAGCCTGGAGGGCAGCCTGGGGGTGGCGCCGGGAGGATTATCGCCCGGCTGCTCCCAGGGTTTCCTGTCCGGTAAGAATTCCCGCCCAGAGAGGGGCTGTCGAGGGAAGCCAGGTTCTCCGGCCTGGAGTGGAGGCGGGTGTGGCAGGCTGCGCCGCTCCTCGTGACTGGAAGGAGCATTCTCGTGACAGGCAGCAGTCTTCGACGTTGGAGCGTGGCGCTGGCATTCCCTCTGCCGTGCGTGGGCTGCGCGCATGTCGACCGCTCGCGGGACGAGGCGACCATCCGCGAGCAGGTGGATGCGCAGACGGCGGCGTGGAACCGTCAGGACGCCGTGGCGTGGTCCCAGGACTTCACGCGAGACGCGGACTTCATCAACATCGTGGGCATGCTGTTGGAGGGCCACGAGCAGATCGAATCGCGGCACGCGGCGGTGTTCGCCAGCATCTTCAAGGGCAGCCAGAGCAAGGTCACCGTGCGGCGGTTGTCGTTCACCACGGACGACGTGGCGGTGGTCGACACGGTCCACGAGGTGACGGGTTTCAACGGCCTGCCGCCGGGCGTGCAGCCCACGGAGCCGGGGTTGCTGCGCACGCAGATGCGCTACGTGATGAAGCGCGTGGATGGGAAGTGGCGCATCGTCGCGGGGCAGAACACCGACGTGAAGCCCCGGCCCTGAGGTCGCGGCCCGATGCTCGGGTGCCGCGCCCTCGTGTCATGGACTCGGGAGCGTGTGCGACCGGAGTCGCCCATCCCTCGGGCTTCACGGAGGCGTGGGGTTGCCTCCGCCGGTGCAGGGCGTGCAGGTGTAGCGGGTCGACGAGCCGTAGGGGATGCAGTCCGGGTAGTAGATGGAGCTGGTGGGACAGTAGCCCGTCCTACATGGCAGGTTGCAGGTGTACCAGAAGGGCGCCGGGTCGAGGGCCTCCTGGGACACGAGCGGTGGGGTGGTGGAGTCCTCCGCCGTGGGCTCGGTGCCCTCCGAGCCTCCACAGGCAGTGAGCCACAGCAGCGCGCACGGCAGCAACAGGAGCTTCTTCATGCTTCCTCCGCGATGAGGGACTTCGCTGGGGACTGCGGAGGCAAGCCAAGCACGTCCGAGCGCGAGAACCCAAACCCGTGGGGCGCAGACCTCACCACGTCCGTTCTGGGGACGCGGTGAGGTCATGCGCGGGAATCACTCCGTCCAGGTGGTCCGCGTCGAGACGGCGAAGCCATCCGCCGTGTCGAGGAAGAACGCGACGGTGCCGCCGCTCCAACCCGGATAGTCCATGTAGCTGTAGATGCAACCAGACAACAGCCGCCCCTGGAGGAGCGCGGCGAGGTTGTTCCTCCCGGCGGCCTTGACGGCCGGGGGCACCTGCGTGTGTGGGTCGGCCCTGGCGTAGGCGCTGTCGAACCAGCCGAGGACCTCCTCGGGCGTGGCCAGGTTGGCGCGCCAGCTGGCCGTGTAGGGGACGCGGTCCGGATTGAGACCGAAGCAGGTGATGGGGCGCTCGCGCGAGCTCCAGGCCAGCAGGGTCCGCATCTCGTTCCACCAGTCGAAGTGACGGGTGATGTAGCCGCGGTAGTCCTCCTTGGGCACCGTCTCCAGCGCGGTGATGAGGACCTCCAGCGGGCGGCTCAGGGTGGCCGCGTTCCGGATGTGCCGCAGGCTCACCGGGCCGATGCCCGAGGCGTTGGAGATACCCAGGACGTTGGTGAAGGGCCGCGTGTTGAGCAGCGTCTCCGCGCCGTTCCACGCGTCGGGGAGGATGTCGTGCAGCTCCGTGGAGCTGATGGAGTTCACCAGCGCGACGATGGCCGCCTCGTCGTCGGCCGACACGGCCAGCGCGTCGAAGATGCCCACGCAGTGGGGCTTCAGATAGAACTCCGCGCGCGCGCCGCCCTCGAGCTGCTTCAGCCGCGCCTCGCCCATCCCAGACACCGTCAGCAGGTCCGCGATGGACACGAACGGCCGCGTGGTGCGCCGGGCGATGAGGGCGCTGGCGACGTTGCTGGGCAGGTAGTAGTCGAGCGTCGCGTAGTTCACGCCGTTCACGAAGTCGAGCAGCCCCAGGCACTCGGGGGCCACGTCGACATCCGTCGAGGTGAGCGGCGCGGCCGCGACCTCGAGCGGTCCCAAGACGCCGCTGTCCGCTTCGTCGACGACACCACCACATCCGGTCAGGAGACTGACTGCGAGAACCGCCGAGCCGAGACGCGTCATGGATGCTCCCTGAGTATCAAGTGAAGTGCGTCACCCTGGCGAATGGTGACATCCATGACTTAGAAGATTGTCGCGGTCGGTGACAAATCAGCTCACGGGCAGCCCGAGGGCCTTGATGCGCCGGTAGAGGTTGCCGCGGTCGACCTGGAGCAGGCGCGCGGCGCCGGCGATGCTCTCGCCTTGCTGGAGCGCGGCGCGGATGAGGTCGCGCTCGAAGTCCTCCACGTGCTCGCGGTAGCTCTTGTCCCCCAGGCCGGGACGCGAGGGGGCGGTGGGGGCGAGGGGCGCGGAGATGGACTCGGGGCCGAGCGTCAGCGGGCCCGTGCCGCGCAGGAGGTTGAGCCGCTCGATGACGTTGCGCAGCTCGCGCACGTTGCCGGGCCAGGCGTAGGCGCGCAGCGCGGCCTCGGCGCTGGGGGCGAGGACGAGCGGGACGTCGGGGCCGGCGAACTCCGCCGCGAAGGCGCGGGCCAGGGGAAGCAGGTCCTCCTGGCGCTCGCGCAGCGGGGGGATGTGCAGCGGCATGACGTCGAGACGGAAGAAGAGGTCCTGACGGAAGCGCCCCTCGCGCACCGCGCGGGCCAGCTCCTGGTGCGTGGCGGCGAGGATGCGCGCGTCCACGGGCACGGGCGCCGAGCCCCCCAGCCGCTCCACCTCGCGCGTCTCCAGCACGCGCAAGAGCTTCGCCTGCAGCTCGAGCGGCATGTCGCCAATCTCGTCGAGTAGCAGCGTGCCGCCGTGGGCCTGCTCGATGCGGCCCGCGCGGCGGGTGAGCGCGCCGGAGAAGGCGCCCTTCTCGTGGCCGAACAGCTCGCTCTCCAGCAGCGTGGCGGGGATGGCCGCGCAGTTGACGGCGACGAGGCGGCCCTTGCGGCCGGAGGCCAGGTGCAGCGCGCGGGCGACGCGCTCCTTGCCGGTGCCCGTCTCGCCGGTGATGAGCACGGCGGTGTCGCTCGGTCCCACGCGCGCGATGAGCTGGCGCAGCGACTCCATGGCGGGGCTGTCGCCCACGAGGTGGCCGGGGCGGGCGAGCGCGTCCAGCAGCCGCTCCCGCTCCTCCCGAAGCGCGCCGATTGCCAGGGCGTTGCGCAGCGCCGTCAGCAGGCGCTCGGGGGACGGGGGCTTCTCGACGAAGTCCGTGGCGCCCAGCTTCAGGGCCTGAGCGGCCTCGGCGGGGGAGGCCTCGCCGGAGAGGACGACGACGGGGACGGGCAAGGGGCGCGGCAGGCGCGCGAGGAGCTCCAGGCCCGTCTCGCCCGGCATGCGCAGGTCGAGCAGCATCATCGCGGGCGGCCCCTCCGGTGCGTCGAGCAGGCGCGTGGCCTCGGCGGTGGAGCGGGCCTCGACGGGGAGGAAGCCCTCGTCGCTCAACAGGCCCCTGAGGGCCTTGAGCACGCCGGGGTCGTCATCGACGACGAGGATTCGGGGACCGGGCTTCATGGCGTGGACACGGGGAGGGATGGGGGCGTGAGGGGCAGCTCCACGCGCGCGAGCGTACCGCCACCGGGGGCGGGCTCCAGGCGCAGGGTGCCGCCGTGCTCGTGGGTGATTTTCTGGGCGATGGGCAACCCCAGGCCGCTGCCCTCGGGCTTGGTGCTGAACAGGCCGCGCGTGAGGGCGGCGCCCTCGAGGACCGCGGGGATTCCGGCGCCGCCGTCCTTCACGGTGACGCGCACGGCGCGCTCGTCCGCGGGCTCCACCTGGACGCGGACGGGGGCCGCGCCGGGGGAGGACGCCTCGGCGGCGTTCTTCACGAGGTTGCCGAACAGGCGGCGCAGGCCGTCCGGGTCGGCGCGCAGCGAGGTCTCCGGGCCGGGGAGCAGCTCGATGGGGACGGGGGAGGTGCCGGCGTAGAGCGCGCAGACCTCGGTGAGCAGCGGACGGAGGGCGACGTCCTGGAAGCGCGCCGCGGGCAGGCGGGCGAAGGTGGAGAAGCTCTGGGTCATCCGCATCAGCAGCTCGACCTCCTCCTGGAGCAGGGCCACGGACTCCGCGACGCGCGTGGCGTCCGTGGGCGCGCCGGTGTCCGCGCGCGACAGCCGCGCGAGCGAGAGCTTCATCGCGGTGAGCGGGTTCTTCAGCTCGTGGGCGAGGGCGCGGGCCACGTCCTGCCACGCGGCGATCTGCTCGGTGGCCTTGAGCCGCTCGCGCTGGGCGACGAGCTCCTGGCCCATGCGGTTGAACTGGCCCAGCAGGAACTGGAGCTCGTCGCGGGGCGGCTCGACGGCGGGCAGTCGCACGGAGAGGTCGCCTCGCGCGTAGGCCCACATGCCCTCGGTGAGGGTGACGATGGGGCGGGTGAGCGAGCGGCCGAGCAGTACGGCGGCGAGCACCAGCACCCCCGCCGAGACGAGGACGAGGATGGCGACGAAGGCGGGCACGCGACGGGCGAGGGCGCGGCGCGCCAGCTCCGCCTGGGCGAGGTTGAGGCGGGCCTCGTCGAGCGAGTCGCGGGGCAGTCCCCGCTGCTCCAGGTCCGTGGACACCGTGTCGAGCACCGCCTCGACGGGGGCCACCGACACGGACAGCACGCGCTCCAGCGCGTCCTGGGCCAGCGCGCCCAGCAGCAGCAGGGGCAGCAGGCCCGCGACGAGCATCACCGCGAGGAGGCGGCGGCGGAAGCGCGGGGGCGGGGGCGTGGGGGACATCTCGGTGGGGGCGGTCACGGGAGTCGGTGCGCTACACGGTACGCGGGAGTCGCGCCGCGCTTGCGCTGGCTTTCTACCGCCCCCGGGCCCCGTGGCCCAACCCGGGGCGGTTGCTGCTAGCCTCCCGTCTCCGGATGTCCCGTCTCCTCGCGCCCTCCCAGAGCTGGTTGTTCGGTCGTGGCGTGGACCTGTCCGTCTTCGCCGGCAGCGCGCTCGTGTCCGTGGCGCTCGTGCTCGCCGCGCCGTGGCTCGGCGCCGTGGGTGACACGCCTGCGTGGGCCTGGGTGGTGCTGGTCGTCTGCGTGGACGTGGCCCACGTCTGGTCCACGCTGTTCCGCACGTACCTGGACCCCGCCGCCCTGCGCGAACGTCCCGGGCTGTACCTGGGCGCCCCGCTCGCCGCGTGGCTGGGCGGCGTGGCCGCGTACCAGCTCTCCGCGGGCGCGTTCTGGACGCTCTTCGCCTACGTGGCCCTGTTCCACTTCGTCCGCCAGCAGTACGGCTGGGTGGCGCTCTACGCGCGCAAGGCGCGGGTGACGGACCTGGAGCGCCGCCTGGACGCCGCCGCCATCTACGCGGCCACCGTGGGCCCCGTCGTCTGGTGGCACGCGAACCTGCCGCGGAGCTTCTGGTGGTTCGTCGAGGGCGACTTCCTCCCGGGCCTGCCCCGCTGGGTGGGGACGCTCGCGCTCGCCCTGCACGCGGGCGTGCTCGTCGTCTGGGTGACGTTCCAGGCCCTGCGGGTCGCGCGGGGCGAGGGGCTCCAGCTGGGCAAGGTGTCGCTGGTGGGCGCCACGTGGGTGGCGTGGTTCGGCGGCATCGTGCTGGCGCGCGACGACTTCGCCTTCACCGTGATGAACGTGGTGCTGCACGGCGTGCCGTACTTCGCGCTCTTGTTCCGCTACGCCCGGGGGCGGGACGCGGAGGGGCGCTACGGCGTCGCCAGCGACATCCTGCGCGCGGGCCTGCCCGGCTTCCTGTTGTTCCTCGTGGCGCTCGCGTTCGTGGAGGAGCTCTTGTGGGACCGCCTGGTCTGGCACGAGCGCGCCGGTCTGTTCGGGAGCGTGGGCCTCCAGCTCGACGCGGACGTGCTCGCGCTGGTGGTGCCGCTCCTGGCGCTGCCGCAGGCCACGCACTACGTGCTCGATGCGTTCATCTGGAAACCCGGCCGCGAGCCCGCGTTGCTCGCGCGGCTCGGCTGGGCGACACGCCGCGTGGAAGAGGGTCCACCATCCGGCACCTCGCGCGAATCGGTGATGGCCATTCCCGCTCGGAATGAATAAGGGTCGGAGCCTTCTATGGCTCGACTCCTGCTCGTCTCCAATCGTCTCCCCGTCACCGTCAAGGTGGAGAAGGACAGCGTCGCCGTGGTGCGCAGCCCGGGTGGGCTGGCCACGGGGCTGAGCCGTCCCCACGAACGCTCCGGAGGCGTCTGGATTGGCTGGCCCGGCGACGTGTCCCGTCTGTCGGAAAGTCAACGCTCCCAGGTGGAGGCCCAGCTCGCGGGGCTGCGCTGCGTGCCCATCCACCTGTCGGCCAGCGAGGTCAGTCGCTACTACGAGGGCTACGCCAACCGCGTCCTCTGGCCGCTGTGCCACTACATGCTCGACCGCGTCCCCCGGCAGGACCGCGACTGGGACGTGTACCGCAAGGTCAACGAGCGCTTCGCGGACCTGGTGGCGAAGCACTATCAGCCGGGCGACACCATCTGGGTGCACGACTACCAGCTCATGCTGGTGCCGGGGCTGCTGCGCCAGCGCCTCCCGGAGGCGCGCATCGGCTACTTCCACCACATCCCGTTCCCGTCGTCGGAGATCTTCCGCACGCTCCCGCGCCGCGACGAGCTGCTCGAGGGGCTGCTCGGCGCGGACCTCATCGGCTTCCACACGGTGAGCTACGTGCGGCACTTCTCCGGCGCGCTCCAGCGGCAGCTCGGCCTGGACACGGACATCGACCGGGTCATCTGGAACGGGCGGCAGGTGCGCGTGGGCGCCTTCCCCATGGGCATCGACGCGCAGGCGTTCGAGTCGCTCGCGCTGGACCCGAGCGTGCTCGAGGACGTGGCCTCCATCCGCAGGAACGCCACGGGTCAGCGCATCCTGCTGGGCATCGACCGGCTGGACTACACCAAGGGCATCCCGCGGAGGTTGCTCGCGGTGCAGCGCCTGTTGGAGCGCGAGCCCTCGTGGCGCGGGCGGCTGCGCTTCATCCAGGTGGCCGTGCCCAGCCGGACCCAGGTGGACGCGTACGCGACGTACCGCGACCTGGTGAACGAGCTGGTGGGCCGCATCAACGGCCTCTACGGCTCCGTCCAGAACGTGCCGGTCCACTACCTCTACCGCTCGTTCAACGAGAAGCAGCTGGTGGGGCTGTACCGCGCGGCGGACGTCCTGCTCGTCACGCCCGTGCGCGACGGCATGAACCTGGTGGCGAAGGAGTTCTGCGCCGCCCGGCCCGACGAGGACGGCGTGCTGGTGCTCAGCGAGTTCGCCGGCGCCGCGGACGCGATGCACCGCGCGCTCGTGGTGAACTCCTACGACGTGGAGGAGGTGGCGGACGCCATCGAGCAGGCGCTCGAGATGAGCGAGTCCGAGCGCCGCGAGCGCATGGGCTCGCTGCGCGCCCAGGTGAAGAAGTACGACGTCCACTGGTGGGTCTCCAGCTTCCTGGACCGGCTCCAGGGCCTGCCCTCGCTGTCGCTGCGCAGCACCCGGGGAGGCGGCGAGGCCCTGGCCGAGATGAAGGCGGCGCCGCGCCTGGCGCTCCTGCTCGACTACGATGGGACGTTGGTGGGCTTCGCGCCGAGGCCGGAGCAGGCCGCGCCCGACGACGCGCTGCGCGAGCTGCTGGCGCGGCTGGCGGCGAGGCCGGACACCTCCGTCAGCGTGGTGAGCGGGCGTCCCCGCGAGACGTTGGAGGAGTGGTTCGGCGCGCTGCCCCTGGGCCTGTACGCCGAGCACGGCCTGTGGGCACGTCAGGCGCCCGGGCAGCCCTGGCGGATGCTGGAGGGTGTCAGCGTGGAGTGGAAGCCCGCGGTGCGCGCCGTGCTGGAGTCCTTCGCGGCGCGGGTGCCCGGGTCCTTCGTGGAGGAGAAGTCCGCGTCGCTCGTCTGGCACTACCGGCAGGTGGACCCGGAGTTCGGCGCGCTCCAGGCGCGTGAGCTGCGGCTTCACCTGGCGGACACCTTCGCGCGTCAGCCCATCGACATCCTGCCGGGCGACAAGGTGGTGGAGGTCCGGCCCCGGGACGTCCACAAGGGGCGCGTCGTACCGCTGGCGACGCAGGGCGTGTCCGCCGACACGCGGGTGGTGGCCATTGGTGACGACCGTACGGACGAGGACCTGTTCGCGTCGTTGCCGCTGGGAGGGTTCGCCATCCACGTGGGAAACAAGCCCACGCGCGCCACCTACCGTGTGAGCGGCCCCTCCGAGGTGCGCCAGCTGCTGACGTCGCTCGTCACCCCCTGATGTCTTCGGTACCCATGTCCCGGGGCGCCAGGACACACCGCGTTGTCCGATAGTCGCGGCGCGCATCCCTCGACTACCTGACATGGCGGGGGCTGGCGGGGGTTTTCGCGATCGCGGGTGACAGCCCCATGACCGCGCGGTGTTCATACTCACTCAGGGCCGGACTTTCTCGAGGGGAGATGGACCATGGATGTCCCGCGACGGGGAATGCGGGTCGGCGCGGCCGTGCTGGTGGTGGGGTTCACCGGGGCAGGGGTCGGCGCTGGGGAGGCGACGGCCGCGAACGACGTGGTGTATCCGCCCGGGACGTTGGAGCCGGCCCTGTCCAGGTTGGCGTCCCTGGACCGCGCCGCGCTGCGCCAGGTCATCGTGAGCCCCATGGACTCCGGCGCCACCGCGGCCCAGGTGCGCGTCAGCGGCGCCGAGGGGCGTTGGCTCGGGACGTCGGGCGTGGCGGACCTGCGCACGGGAGCGCCGGTGCCCGCGGATGGACGCTTCCGCATCGGGGCGCTCACGCAGACGTTCATCGCGACGGTCGTGCTCCAGCTCGCCGCGGAGCGGCGCATCGACCTGGAGCGTCCCGTCCAGCACTACCTGCCGGGCCTGTTGCCGCTCTCGCTCGGTCCGGTCACGGTCCGGCAGCTGCTCGACCACACCCATGGGCTGCCCCCCGTGCCGCACGCGGTCCGCAGCGCCAGCTGGTTCTTCGAGCACCGCTTCCGTCGCTGGTCTCCTCGCGAGCTCGTGGCGCTGGCGGTCTCGGGGGCGCCCCGCTTCGTCCCGGGGACGCGGCAGGAGGAGGGCGACATCGGCGCGCTCGTCGCGGGGTTGCTCATCGAGAAGGTCACGGGCCGGCCCTATGGCCAGGCCGTGCGCGAGCGCATCCTCGCGCCGCTGCATCTGCGTGACACGTCGGTGCCGGGCCACGACCCCACGGTGCCGGGGCCGCATGCGCGGGGCTACGAGTCCGTGGCCGAGCGTGATGGCGCCACGCGCCAGGTGGACGTGACGGAGGCCAATCCCTCCTGGGCCTGGGCGGCGGGGGAGATGATTTCGAGCACGGCGGACCTGGACACGTTCCTCGTCACGCTCTTCCGTGGGGGGCTGCTGCCCCCCGAGCAGCTCGAGGACCTGTTCCGCGTGCCGGACGTGCCGCACGTCTCGGGGGGACGCGCCGTCCACTCGGCGGGCCTGACGCGCGTGGACCTCGATGGCCTCTCGTTGTGGGGGCGGAGCGGCGCCTTCCCTGGCTCCACCAGCGGCATGGTCGCCACGCGGGATGCGCGCCGCCGCCTCGTCTTCTCCCTGAACACGCTGCGCATGGACGAGGCGCGGCCCGCGCTCGCGGACCGTGTCCTGCGCGCGGTCTTCGCTCCTCGCGCGTCGCAGACCTGACCTCCGCTCTCTGGCGCGCCCCGGTCGAGCAGGGCGCGCCGGAGGGGCGGGTCAGCGGGTCAGCGCGGCGGTGCGGCCGCTGGGGCCCTGGATGAGCACCCGGCGCCCGAAGGCGCGGTCCACGCGGCCGAGGAAGTCCCTGAACGCGGGGTACTCGTCCGCCTTCACGCGCGCCACGTCGAGCGCCACCAGGCCATCCGCCACCAGCTTCCCGTCCTCCACGCGGTACGTCAGCTTGAGGCGGCCGAAGGCGTTCGTCTCGTCCACCGCCTGCGGCATCTCCGTCACCGACCAGCCCGGAGGCAGCGTGTAGCGGAGGTGGAAGCCGTTCGTCCACGGGCTCTGCATCACCAGGTCGAACCGACGCTCGGCCAGGGGCGCGAACGCCTGCTGGTACGTGCGGCCCGTGCCGAAGGGCAGGAAGCGCACGCCGTTGGGCAGCACCTCCGCGTAACGCGGGATGCTCATGTGGAAGTCGAGCGCCACGTCCTCGTCCAGCTTCGTCGTATCGTTGAGCTTCACCTCGTTCACCGTCAGGCCCGGGAAGCTCTGCGCCCACGCGCGCTCGAAGGTCGACTTGCGCGACGCCTCCGGCTGGTACGCGCGGCGGTACTCCGGCGCGCTCTGGCCGCTCACCGTGCTCTGACCCTTCACGTCCGCGCTGCCATCCGCGCGCAGCAGCACCTCCAGCGACAGCTTCGTCGCGTTGTCGTCCGCCTTCGCCTCCGGCGTGGTGAGGAACGTGCTCTTGCCGTCCGGCTCCACCACCAGCACGTTGGCCACCCGGTCCGCGCTGGGCAGCTCCTTCGCGCCGTGGAACTCCGCCGTGCCGTCCAGGTACAGGTCGAACTTGGGCACGTACGCAATCGCGTGGTTGAAGGCGGCCAGGCTGGCCGGCTCCGCGTCCAGCGCGCCCAGGTTGCGCATGCGCAACAGCACCAGCCGGCTGTCCACGCCCGCCACCCGCAGCATGGCGTGGATGAGGCTCGCCTTGTCCTTGCAGTCGCCGAAGCGCCGCGCCAGCACGCGGTCCACGCGGTAGGGCTTGAAGCCGTGGATGCCGAACTCCAACGCCACGTAGCGCGTGTTCGTCACCACGAAGTTGTAGACCGCGCGCACCACCGCCAGCTCGTCCTTGCGGTCCACGCCCTGCAGTACCCGGTCCACCGTCTCCCGCAGCTCCGCGTTGGGCTGGAGTTGGTCGCGCACCAGGCCCCACCAGTAGCGGCCCACCTGCTCCCACGTCTGGTACGTGGAGACGTGGAGGTTCTGCGCCACCTCCGCCCAGCCCGGCATGCCCGGCTCCGGCACCACCTTGGCCACGTGCCTGGCGGCCCAGCGGTACAGCACGCGCCCGTCCTCCGGCGTCTCCTGCGCGCTCTCCACGCCGGCCAGGCGGCTCTTGTTCCAGTACAGCGGGCGCTCCTTCGGCATCTCCACCAGGTACTGGAAGCGCAGCTTCGGGTAGACGCCCTGCACGCTCTCCACGTCACCCCAGTAGTCCGACAGCAGGTTGTCCTGCGCGGTGTCGTCCAGGCGCCACGTCACCTCCAGCGTGTCGCCCGCCGCGAGCGACGGGAAGGACAGCACCTTGGCGCGGGCGTCGTAGTACATGCCCGTCCACGGCTCGTTGATGTTGCGGTCGTTCTCGCCGTAGCTGTCCACCACGGAGCCGTCCGGCTTCGTCACGCGCACGCGGATGACGCGCACCTCCTGCCGGTCCGGCGAGTAGGTGATGGGCAGGTTGCGGAAGGCGTCCACGCCGCGCGAGTTCTGCACCTTCACCACCATCTGCGTCAGCCGGCTGGACAGGCCGCTCTTCTGGACGCGCACGTAGGTGTTGTCCACCAGGTAGAGGGCGTCCTCGTGCACGTAGGCCTCGGCCTCCTTCGCCAGGGGGCGGGCGTCCACCAGGTACTGCATGCCCGCGCCGGAGGTCTCGCCCTTGAGCGCGCGCAGCGCCTCCTTGAGGCCCGGGTTCTGCGGGCGCAGCTCCAGCGAGCGCTCGAAGGCGGCCAGGGCCGGCTCACGACGACCGGCGGCCAGCAGGGCGCGGCCCTCGCGCTCGTAGACCTCCGGCTCGTCCGGCGACAACGCGCGGGCCTCGGCGAACAGCTTCACCGCGTCGTCCACCGCGCCGTTGCTGGCCTTCAGCTCCGCCAGCCGCACGCGCGCGCCGTTGTCGAACGGGTTGAGGATGACCAGCTGCGCGTACTCGCGCTCGGCGGCCTCCACCTGGCCGGAGTCCGCCAGCAGGGCGGCCAGGGCGCGGCGGGTGCCGGTGTCGTCGAAGCGCAGCGCGAGCACCACGCGCATGCGGTCCATGGACTCGCGGTTGCGGCCCATCTGGCGGGAAATCTGGGCGGCGGCGCGCACCGCGCGGGGCAGGCGCGGCTGGCGGCGGAAGGCCTCCTCCACGAGCGCGTGCGCGCGGGGACGCTCGCCCAGCGCCTCGTACGCGCGCGCCAGCATCAGCCGGGCGGCGGAGTCGTCCGGCGTCTTCTCCAGCACGGGCTCCACCAGGGCCATGACGCGCTCGGGGTGGCCGCGCTCCAGCTCGTGCTCGGACAGCGCCACGCGGGCCTCCGGCAGGGCGGGGTCCGCGGCGATGGCGGCCTCCAGGAAGCGGCGGCGCTCGTTCAGGTCGTCGCGCTGCGTCCCGGCGGCGAGCATCTGCAGGCGCGCGTCCTGGGGCGCCTGCTCCGCGGCGCGCGTGGCCTCCACCGTGGCGGTGTGGTCGCGGTCGTCGAAGGCGCGGAAGAAGCCGAGCACCCGCGCGTAGTCCCCGCGCAGCTGCGCGTCGTTGGGGTTGCGCTCCACCATGGCGCGCAGCGCGGAGGTGAGCGTGGGCAGCGTCTGGGGCGCGGGGGCGGCGCCGCGCTCCAACGCGGGCGCGCGGGCCGGCAGCGACGCGCGCACCGACGGCGTCTCCTGGCGCAGGTAGAAGCCCAGCGTGCCCGTCTCCTGGCACACCTTCATCAGCACGCGGTTGAGGCCCTTGCGCAGCTTCACGGACACGCGGGACTGGTCCGGGCGCGGCAGGTTGTAGCGGTCGTCCTTGGCGGCCAGCTGGCCATTGACCCACAGACGGAAGGCGCCGGAGGTGCCCAGGCCCAGGGACACGCGCGTCTCGGATGGGGACTCCAGCCACGTGACGGCGTAGGCCACCGCCTCGCGGTTGGGGCGGATGGCGGTGGACAGGTCCACGTAGCCGTCCGCCGTGTTCGCCGTCAGCTTGCGCCAGGCCACCTCGCGGCCCTTGGCGCCGGGGTAGCGGGCGGCCAGGTCCAGCGCGGCCGCCTCCGGGCCGAAGTCCGTGTCACACCCGGACTTGCCCTCGTTGTCGAAGCCGCCCACGACGTAGTAGTCGCCGACGAAGCCCATCCACTGCTTCACCTCGTTGGCGCGCACCAGCCGGCCCCGGGCGCGCTCGGTGTCCAGCAGGAGCAGCTGCGCGGTGGCGCGGGTGTTGGCGTCGTAGCTCCGGCGCGAGGCGATGAGCGAATAGGTGCTCACCAGCGGCGTGAGGTCCTCCACCTCGTCCACCAGGGAGTGCAGTCGCAACAGCCCCGCGGCGCCCCGGGGCGAGTTGGCCTGCTTCAGCGCCTCGGCGGCGTACACGCGAGCCGTCTCGTCCGCAGCGGGCCGGGCCTGCACCCAGAGGGGGCAGGTGAGCACGAAGACTGCGGCCAGCCATGTGAAGCGGGACATCCGTTCTCCTCGTTGCGACGTGCGTGTGGTGCGCCGGGCCCGGGAAGCGGGGCGCCGACGCCGATGAACAGGCGGACCCTTCAGGGCCTTCCCCTGCATGTGGCCCCGGACGGCGGACAGGCAACCGAAAATGTGTCCTGGGTACGATATGACGACAGGTGGGGGCAGGTGTGGCCCTTCCGTGTCCTAGACTGCGCCCACGGTGCTCCGGCCGCCGGAGCCTGGCCCCTGGAGTCGCGCCATGCGTCCACTCGTCGTCGCCCTCGCCGCCCTGAACCTCGTCGCCTGCGCCGGGAAGACGGCCACGGCCGGCCCCGGGCGGGAGGCGTCCGCGCCATCGTCCCCGGCCCCGACGGAGGCGGCCGAGTCCCCGTCCCCCACGGACGCGACGACGGCGGCCATCGACGCGGACGTGGCCTTCCGCCGGGGGGACATGCACCGCGCCCTCTCGCTGTACCGGCGGGCCTGGGCGCAAGGCGCGCGGCAGGCGTCCGTGGCCTACAACGCGGCCTGCGCGGCCTCCGTCTCCATGGAGCGGGAGGAGGCGCTGACCTGGCTGGAGCGCGCGGTGGAGGCGGGCTTCGGCGACGCGAAGCACCTCCAGGGCGACCCCGACCTGGCGAACGTCCGGATGCTGCCCGGCTACGCCCGCCTCGTGGAGCGCGTCCAGGCGCGGGAGGCGCCCCGGGAGGAGGCGCCCCAGGACGAGAGCATGGCCCCGGCCTACTGACGCGGCCCCGCCCTCCGTCGGGTCATGCGGGAGCCGCCCTCCGTGGCGAGGGCGGCCCCCAGGCCTTGCGTGTCAGCGCGCCGCGCCGACGCGGGGCAGTCCGCGCAGGAACGTCTGGACGCCCGGGTGGTGGAGGCGGTCGGCCTCCACGCACAGGCGCACGGACTCCAGGGCGCGGGCGTAGGCGCGCGGAGCGCCCTCCAGCGTGCCCACGCGCGGGCCGAGGAACGACTCCAGCTCCGCGCGGCCCTGGTCGTCGCACAGCGCGCTGGTCATCTGGATGAGCCAGCCCAGCTCGTCCGAGCGCACGCGGCTGGCGAACGCGTCGAAGTGCTCGCGGTAGAACGCCCACGCCGTGCGCCGCGTCTCCGGCATCGAGAAGGCGCTCGCGAGCAGCGGCCGGCTGTCGCGCATCTGGAACTCGCCGCTCGCGACCAGCGCCAGGCTCTGGCCCACCAGCGCCGGGTCGCGGAAGCCCGCCAGCGCGCCCAGGAGCAGGTTGCGCTCGTTGACGTCCTCCGTCTTGCGCGCCTGGGCGAGCAGCGTGTCGAACAGCGCGGCGTCCCCGTGGCGCGCGGCGACGCTCAGCGCCAGCGGGAGGGTCTCCGGGTCCACGCTCTTGCGGTCCGCGAGCCACGCGCGCGCCAGCGCGCCGGCCTCGCGTACCAGGACCGGGTCCTCGCCGAGCATCGTGGCCAGGCTCAGGTACTGGTCGCGCTGATGCTTGCGCTCGTCGCTGTCACCCGGCTTCGTCTTCCAGCCGTAGGTCCGGGCGCGCGGACCGTACAGCGTCCCCGCCCAGGCGCGCAGCTGGGCGCGCTCGGCCAGGGTGAGGGCCTCCATGTTCACCAGGCGCAGCAGCCGCGCGCCGCGCGAGACGATGGCCTCGTCCGGGTCCTTGGCGGTGGCGGGCACCAGCTTCATCGCCGTCGCGAGCGGCAGGTCCCCGCGGCGCACGCCGGCCTCCACGTCCGCCAGCAGGGCGATTCGCTCCGCCGTCGACAGCGTGCCCCGGGGCGCGGCCAGCACCTGGGCGAGCTGCGCCGGGGTGTAGCTGGAGCGGTAGTACCCCAGGCCCCCCGCGTTGAGCAGCACCCACGACGGGCAGCCCTTCACGCCCAGCTCCACCTCGGCGGTGGGCTCGCTCAGCAGGTGACAGGAGCGCGCCTCGCCCGTCTTGCCACCGGCGCGCAGGCACACGGGCACGGACCAGGTCTGCTGGGGGCTCGCGGTGGAGCCGGCGGGCACGTAGCGCTCCTGGGAGAGCTTCAGCTTCGGCGCCGCGCCGGGGGCGCACTTCAGCTCCGCGGAGACGCGGGGCGCGCCGGCCTGGTCGGTGAAGCTGCGGAAGGCGCGCGCCACCTCGGGGGAGGTGGTCTTCGCGAGCGTGGCGGCGAAGTCGTCCGCGGTGGCCGTCTTCCAGGCGTGCTCGCGCACGTGGGCGCGTAGGAACTCGCGCATCTTCTCCTCGCCCAGCCACGCCTCGAACATGCCGACGATGGCGGAGCCCTTGGCGTAGGTGGTGGAGTTGTCGAACGAGCCGATGACGTCGTCGTGCGTGTCCGCGGGCTTGCGCACCGGCAGGGTGGAGGCGAGCGCGTCCGCGTCCAGCGCGCCGGCCAGCGAGTTCAGCGCGGCCTCCTGGGAGTAGCCCCACTTCGGGTCGAACCCGCCCACCGTCTTGCGGTCCAGCCACGAGGTGAGCGACTCGTTGAGCCAGATGTCGTTCCACCAGTGGCAGGTGACGACGTTGCCGAACCAGTAGTGGCCCAGCTCGTGGCCGGCGATGGTGACGTACCACTTGCGCCGGTCGACCGTCTCCTCCTCGGGGCGGATGAGCGTCAGGGGCTGGCCCAGGGCGACGATGCCCGGGTGCTCCATGGTGCCCCAGTAGCGGGGCACCACCGCCACGTCGAGCTTCTCGTAGGGGTAGGGCTGGTCGAAGAAGTCCTCCAGTACCTGGACGATGCGGGGCGTGACGCTGGCGGCGTAGCGCGTCTCGCCGCCCCGGCCGCGCGGGACGATGAAGCGCAGCGGCGCGGCGTTGCGGCCCACGGTGCCCGCCTCCACCAGGTCGAAGGGCCCCACGACGAAGGCGACGAGGTAGCTGGGCATGGGCTTGCTGTTGGCGAACGTGACGCGCTCCAGCCCGTCCGGCAGCGTCTCCTTCGACTCGACGGGGTGGTTGGCGAGCGCCACGTCCCCGGCCTTCACCGTGAAGCTCAGCTTCCACGGCACCTTGAAGCCCGGCTCGTCGAAGCAGGGGAAGGCGCGGCGCGCGTCCACCGGCTCGAAGAAGGTGTAGAGGTAGTCGAGGCCGTTCTCCTTCACGGAGTAGATGCCGCGGCTGCGCTCGCGGTCGACCTTGCCGGTGAACGGGATGACGAGGCGGGCCTTGCCGGGCGCGAGCGGCTGGGGCAGGAGCAGGCCCAGCCGGCCGTCGCTCGCGGTGACGGCGCGGGCCTCCAGCGCGCCCGTGTCCGTCTCCACGCGCGCCGAGCCGACCTCCAGGTCCTGGCCATGCAGCCACACCTGCCGCACCGGCTCGCGCACGTCCACGTCGATGGTGACGGTGCCCGTGTACGTGGCCTCCGTCGAGAGCAGCTTCAGGTCCAGGTGGTACTGCGTGGGCCGCACGGTGTCGGCCAGCCGCAGGTCCGGGGGCTGGGGCTCGGGCCACTCCTGCTTCACGACGGGAGGAGGGGCCTCGGGGGGAGTCGTCTGGGGCGCATGACCGCAATGCAGCGAGACGAACGCGGGGACGATGAGGAGGAGGTGCCGGCGCATGACGCCGAAACTACCGCGCCCTCCCCGTTTGGCTACCGGGAAGGGCGCGGAAGGGCCTGGGCTCGGGATTCGGCGTCAGGCTCGCCAGCCTGGGATTCCCTACATCAGAACCGGATCAGGAAGGCATCGTAGCTGCCGGCGCTCGGGGCGCCCGTCAGCGCGCCGTAGGTATAACCCGCGACGAACGCGTTGCCGGCGGCGTCCACGGCCACGCCGCGCGTGACCTCGATGGTGGGCGTCCCGAGCACGCGCGAGGACAGCTTCGTGCCGAGCGCGTCGAACCGGGCGACGAACACGTCGTCCCACCCGGCGTGCGGCAGGCCGTCGAGCGAGTCGCCGACCCGGCCGGCGAGCAGGACGGTGTTGTTGACGGCGACCGTGACGCCGTGCGCGTAGTCCGCCCCGGCCCCACCGACCAGGCGGCTCCACTGGCGGTTGCCCGCGCCGTCGTAACGGGCGAGCAGCGCGTCGAAGAGGCCGTTGGAGGCGTTCCCGTCCGGCTGGCCGAAGGTGTAGCCG
Source organism: Myxococcus stipitatus (assembly GCF_021412625.1). The sequence goes on from NZ_JAKCFI010000004.1 coordinate 101,388, forward strand.
CTGACGTAGACGCCGCCGTCCGGGCCCACCGCCACGCCGGTGCCGTGGTCGTTGCCGGAGGCGTCCAGCTGGCGCGCCCACTGGAGCGTGCCGAGGATGTCGAGCTTCATCACGAAGATGTCGCTGCCGGTGGGCGTGGTGGTGCCGTCCATGCTGCCCGACGTCTCGCCCGCCACGTAGATTTCGTGCGAGGGCGTCACGGCGATTCCCGTGGCCACGTCGCCGTTGGGCGAGCCGTACTGCTGGAGCCAGTACGGGTTGCCGGCCGTGTCGTAGAGGGCGACGTAGACGTCGTACTGGAAGGGGTTGCCGCCGTTGACGAAGTCGCCGCCGGTGTAGCCCGCGACGAACACCTTGTCGCTCACCGCGACGGCGGTGGCGAAGTCGTCCATCTGCGTGCCGAACTGTCGCAGCCACAAGCGGTTGCCCTGGGCGTCGTACTTGGCGACGAAGGAGTCGATGCCTCCCGCGTTCACGTAGAAGTCGAAGCCGCCGAAGGTGTGGCCCACGACGTAGACGTTGCCGGCCGCGTCGGTGGCGACGGCGGTGGCGCGGTCGCGCTCCGGCGTCCCCAGCAGCCGGACCCACTGCGCGTTGCCGGCGTTGTCGTACTTCGCCACGAAGATGTCCTGGCTCCCCGCGTAGGGCTGCGCGCCCAGCGCGTTCGCCGTGTGGCCGACGACGTAGACGTTGCCGCCGGCGACGGCCACCGCCTGCGCCTGGTCCTCGGCCGTCCCGCCGAACTGGCGGGCCCAGCCCGTCGGGGAAAGCTGTGCCTCGGCTTCCAGGGACGCGCCCGCCACGCAGACGGCGCCGGCCAGGCCCAACATGCTCCACAGGGATTGCTTCATCGCGGACTCCATTTCGAAGGGGGAACACCTGCGCCATGGACCGAGCGGCGGGGGCGGCCCGCCCAGGAGCTGCGCTGTCCCGCCATGGCGTCTCATGCAAGAGCATGGGACGGGGGCGCGCGGAAGATGGGTAATGAAAGACACGCGAGACATGTGTCTGACCCGGGGCGTGAGGTTTCACGGACCCCCTCTGTATGCCGTGACGCAGATGCAACCGGATTGATGCGGTGGGACGTCGTGCGGCGTGGGGAGGACGTGGCGAGACGTCTCGCTGCGCGCGAGAGGACGTGGCGGGTCCGCTCGCGCGCGGGGGAGGGCCCCCCGTCCGGGGAGGCCACCTGGAGGGGGATGCAGGACACAGGCTCGCGCGCCCGGGTGGATTGAGGGCACCGCTCGCGGGGCATAGACAGTCACGCCACGGCTCCGGGACTCGACACACGAACGAATGCCATGAAGGAGTGGTCATGAAGCGCCATGTCATGTTGCTGACCCTGGTCAGCGCGTTGGGAATCCTCGTCGCCGGGTGTGGCCCCTCTCCGGAGCGCGTCGAGCCCGAGGACGCGGTGAGCGCCCCGGAGGCCCTACCCGACGAGGAGACTTCGTCCCAGGAGGACCCGGCCGTGGAGCAGTACGCGCGCAACTGCAAGACGACGTGCACGGGGTATACGTCGAGCGGTGGGGCGTGCACCGTCGTGGGCTTCGGCTCCACGACGTTCCTGGGCGGGTGCCGCAAGGCCTGCCGGTTCGCGCGGGGGGACGCCGACGCCAAGGCGACGGCCTCCGGGTGCAACCTCGCGGCGTGCAGCGACCACTGCACCTGAGCCTCCCCAGGGGTTGGCTCAGGCGTGGGTGAAGGCCCGGGCCAGCGTCAACACCTCCACGCGCGTGGCGCCGGCGTCGAGGAGCGCGGCGACGGCGGCGCGCGCGGTGGCCCCCGTGGTGAAGACGTCGTCCACGAGCAGCAGCCCCGCACCCGCCACCTCCGGGCGGGCGGTGAAGGCCCCGGCGACGTTGTCGGCGCGCTCCGCCTCGTTCAGCCCCACCTGTCGCCGGGTCTCTCGCGTGCGCGTCAGCCAGCCCACCGGCGCCCGCCGTCCCAGGTGTCTCGCCAACGCGCTGGCGAGCAGCTGCGCCTGGTCGTACCTCCGCGCGTGGTAGCGGCGCGTGTGCAGGGGGAGCGCCACCACGTGGGTGGGGGCCTGGGCCACGAAGTGTCCCGCCTCCTCGGCCAGCAGCCGCGCGAGGGGCGCGGCCAGCTCCGGGTGGTCCTCGTACTTGAAGCGATGGATGGCCCGCGCCACCGGACCCTCATGGGCGAACGGTGCCCAGGCCCGCTGGAACGGAGGCGGCGCGGCGCGACAGCGTGGACACGCGTCGCGGGGAAACCTCCCGGGTTCCGAGCAGGTGCGGCAGCGGACCGGTGGCAGGCGTTCCACGGCCGTGTCGCATGTTTCACAGAAGAAGGCGGGCCCGGGCAGGACGCGCGCGCACGCGACGCACGCCGGGGGATATAGCAGCTCGAGGAGGGCGTTCAGCACGCGGAAAGTGGCTCCCGGTTCGCGGGTGGTGACGCGGGCCGCATGCATCCGCCGCGCCGCCTTCCTCCCTTCGAGGCCGTGTGCCGGGACGACGCACCCGCGCGTCACGCGTCGCGGCGCGGATGCACGTCCACGCCGTGGGATGTGTGTCGCGTCATGAGACACACAACGCGGGCCGCGGCTTCTCGTCGCATTTCGGCGCCGGGAGAACGCTCACTCGCAATGAGCGCGCGCCGGCGGGCCGAATTGTCGCGGCGGTTGATGCAATTTGTTTACAGTAGTGTCGCCGTTCACACTTCCACGTGCGGCACCCCGAGCAGGGGGTTTCCACCGTAGGAGCCACACCATGAAGAAGCACATCCTTCTCGTCGCCGCGCTGTCCATGCCCTTCCTCGCGGGCGCCTCCGAGGAGGCCGTTGCCCCCGAGGCGAGCTTCGAGGAGCTCGTCAGCGAGGACGAGGCCGCCAGCGCGCTGCGCATCCCGCCGCTGCTCCCGTACTGCTGGGATATTGACGGGGACATCTGCAACGGCACGGGGCAGGTCCAGAACTGCACGGACGGCGAGTGGTCTGACTACGTCTGCGTCTGCCGCATGTACTCCACGTCGAAGCGCGTCTGGGACTGCCCCGAGGTTCGCTAGTCGAGAAGGGCGCCGGAGGCGGGCTCGCGAAGCGGGCTCCCGCCTTCGCCGCCCGGAGGCCACCCGCGCCGCGTGACGGCGCGGGGGCCTGTCTCGTCAGGGCAGCACGCCCTGCCGGTTCATCTCCTTCGACTGGGGCAGGTTCATCACCTTGCACAGCGTGGGAGCGATGTCCGCGAGGATGCCGGGCCGCAGCTTCTGTCCCCGGAACGCCGGGTGGATGAGGTGGAAGGGCACCGGGTTGAGCGTGTGCGCGGTGTGCGGCTCGCCCGTCACCGGGTCCACCATCTGCTCGCAGTTGCCGTGGTCGGCGGAGATGGCCATCACCCAGCCGTTGCGCTCGCACGCCTTGCCGAGCACGCCCAGGCACTCGTCCACCACCCGCACCGCCTGCATCGCCGCGTCCAGCCGGCCGCTGTGGCCCACCATGTCCGGGTTGGCGAAGTTCACCAGCGCGAAGTCATACGCGCCGGAGTCCAGCCGCCGCACCAGCTCCGCCGTCACCTCGCGCGCGGACATCTCCGGCTTCAGGTCATACGTCTTCACGTCGCGCGGGCTGGGGACCAGGTGGCGGTCCTCGCCCGGGTAGACGACCTCGCGGCCGCCGTTGAAGAAGAACGTGACGTGCGCGTACTTCTCCGTCTCCGCCGTGCGGAACTGGCGCAGCCCCTGGCGCGACAGCAGCTCCGGGAAGATGTCCTGGGGCTGGTCCGGCGCGAAGGCCACCGGCAGGTCGAAGGTCTCGTCGTACTGGGTCATGCAGACGTAGCGGCCCAGCCTGAGCCCGCCCCGGTCGAACTCCTTGAACTCCGGGTACGCCAGCGCCTGCGTCATCTCCCGCGCGCGGTCCGCGCGGAAGTTGAAGAAGAGGACGGTGTCGCCATCCTGGATGCGCCCCACCGGCGTGCCGTCGCCCGTGGCCAGCACCGTGGGCTTCACGAACTCGTCCGTCACCTTCTCCTCGTAGGACGCGCGGATGGCGGACAGCGCGTCCGGCGCCTTGGGGCCCCTGCCGAACACCAGGGCCTCGTAGGCCAGCTGCACGCGGTCCCACCGCTTGTCGCGGTCCATGGCGTAGTAGCGCCCGCTCACCGTGGCGATGCGGCCCGAGTGCGTCTCGTGGAGGAAGCGCTCCAGCTCCTCCACGTAGCCCAGCGCGCTCTGCGGCGGCGTGTCGCGCCCGTCGAGGAAGGCGTGGACGTAGACGTGCGGCACGCCCTTCTCCCGCGCGGCGCGCAGCAGGGCGAACAGGTGCTCCATGGACGAGTGCACGCCGCCGGGCGACACCAGCCCCAACAGGTGCAGCGCCTTGCCGTCCGCCTTCACGCCCTCCATGGCGGCGCGCAGCACCGGGTTCTGCGCCAGCTCGCCGGACTCCGCCGCGCGGTTGATGCGCACCAGGTCCTGGTAGACGATGCGCCCCGCGCCGATGTTGGTGTGGCCCACCTCCGAGTTGCCCATCTGCCCCTCGGGCAGGCCCACGGCCAGGCCCGAGGTCTGCAACTCGGTGAACGGGTAGGGGCCCGTCAGCTTGTCGAGGTTCGGGGTGCCAGCCAGCAGGATGGCGTTCGACTCACGCTCCTGGCGGATACCCCAGCCATCCAGGATGCACAGCAGGACCTTGTGCGCGGGTTTCATGCCCGAACCCTAACCACGCGGGCGGCGGACGGGAGAGCACAAAAAGAAGCGGCGCCGGGGCCCCTGGTTCCCGGGGCGGGGAGCGCGTCATTCCTCGTGGGAGCGCGTCTTGTAGGTCAACACCGGAGCCAGCGTGGCCACCACCCGCGCCAGCCCCGCCTCCACCAGGTCCGTCACCACCCGGTCGATGGGCTTGTACGCCGGGGGGGCCTCCTCGAAGAGCAGGTCCTTGTTCTCGCAGACGACATGGCTCTTGAAGGTCGTGCGCGTCAGGGACTCCGCGGTGAAGCGCTCGCGCATGCGCTCGCGGGCGGCGGTGCGCGTCCACTTGCGGCCCGCGCCGTGGGCCAGGCTGTGCGCGCTGCCCGCCCCGTCCCCTTGGGGCACCACCAGGTAGCTGAGGGCGCCGCGACTGCCGGGAATCACCACCGGCCCCTCGTCCGCGGGCGCCGCGCCCTTGCGGTGCAGCCACTGGCGCCCGTCCGGCCCGTGGAGCGGGGTGACGCTGTTGTGGCAGACATCCAACACCCGCCGCCCCGGCGCGCCGATTCCGTCGAGCACCCGACGCGCCACCAGCGCCCGGTTCGCCCGCGCCCAGGCCACCGCGTGGTCATGCCGCGTCAGGTAGGCCCGGGCCTCGTCCGTGTCCTCCTCCAGCCCGCCCGCCGCGTGCCGGTCCACGTGGGCCCGGAGGATGGCCTCGCCCAGCCCTCGCGAGCCGGAGTGGACCAGCAGCAGCAGCCGGTCCGCCGACAGGCCCAGCGCCGCGAACGCCTCCGCGTCGTGCACCGTCTCCACCCGCTGCACCTCCGCGAAGTGGTTGCCGCCGCCCACCGTTCCCAGCGCCGCCTCGAAGCCCGTGGGCTTCACCCCGTGCTCCGCGAGGAAGCCCTCCGCGTCGCCGCTCCAGCTCCCCTCGACGTCCAGCTTCGCCGCCCACCGCTCCGCCTTCGCCTTGCGCGCCGGCAGCCCCACGTCCCACAACCCCATGCCACAGCCGATGTCGTTGCCCACCAGGTAGGGATAGAAGCGGCCCTGGGAGGTGAAGGCGGCGCCCACCGGCGCGCCCTTGCCGGGGTGCAGGTCCGGCAGTCCCACCGCCAGCCGCATGCCGGGCAGCCGCGACACGGCCTCGAGCTGTTTCACCGCCTCTCCCTCCACCCACGATTGGGGCGACGCGATGATGCGCACCTGGGCGTGCGCGCGGAGGGAGGCGGGGTCGGAGGAGGGGGTGGTGCTCATGATGGGGGCGCAGACGCCCCCCGCGCGCGGCGCCTGACGCCCCACCCGGGGCGCCCCGCCCGCCTACTTGTGGTACGGCTCGCCCTTCAGGATGGTGAAGGCCCGGTAGAGCTGCTCCACGAGCACCACGCGCGCCAGCCGGTGGGGCAGCGTCATCTTCGACAGCGACAGCGTCAGGTTCGCCGCGTCGCGCACGCGCGTGTCCAGGCCCTCGTCCCCGCCGATGACGAACAGCAGGTCCTTGGCGCCCGTCTGCGCCTTGGCGACGTAGCGGCTGAGCTCCACCGAATCGAGCAGCGCGCCGCGCTCGTCGAGCGCCACCAGCAGGTCCTGGGGCTTGCGCTTGTCGAGGATGGCGTCGGCCTCGGCGGCCTTCGCGTCGCCGGGCTTGAGCTTGCGGCCGCTCGCCTCGGACAGCTCCACCAGCTCGAAGCGGGTGTAGTGCGTCAGGCGGCGGGCGTACTCCTGGACCGCCGGCTCGTACAGGCCCGAGCGGTCCTTGCCGATGGAGAGCAGGCGGACCTTCAGGAGAGCTTCTCCCGCGCGGTGTCCGCCCAGAGTCCCTCGAAGTCGTAGTGGGCGCGCAGTTCGGTGCGGAACACGTGCGCCACCACCTCGCCGTAGTCGAGCAGCACCCAGCCGCCCGACTCCGTGCCCTCCGTGCTGAGGGCGCGCACCGGCGCGTCGCCCTTCTTGAGCTCCACCTGGACGTTCTCCGCCATGGCGAGCACCTGACGGTCCGTCTCCGCCGACGTGACGACGATGTAGTCCGCGTAGGACGTCTTGCCCCGCACGTCGAGGATGACGACGTCCTCCCCCTTCTTGTCGACCAGCAGCTGGCCGATGCGGTGCGCCAGCGCCTTCGCCTGCGGGTTCTCCTCCGGGCCCGCCTTCTGCTGCGGGACGACCGGGAGCTTCGCCTTCTTGCGCGCCGGAGCCCGGCCCGCCGTCTTCTTCCTCGCCGGCGCCTTCGCGGCCGGCGCCTTGCCCTTGCCCTTGCCCGCGGGTGACTTCTTCGCGGCGCGGGACGGGGTGGCGCGGGGGCTCTTCGGCTTCCGGGTGCCTGTCTTCTTCTTCGTGGCCATGTGGGGCGCACCCTACCGCACCCTTGGCAACGCGCCATGGGTCCTCTAAGGGGGTGTCCATGAGCGACGCCCGGCTGGAACAGTTCAAGAAGATGGTGGCGGACTTCCCGGACTCCCCCATGAGCCACTTCTCCCTGGGGAAGCTCTACCTGGAGCGCAAGCAGTACGCGGAGGCCGCCTCCGCCCTGGAGAACGCGGTGCGCCTGGATGCGACCTATGCCGCCGCGCTGGTGGCCCTGGGGGACGCGCTGGTGGGAGCTGGCCGCGCGGACCGCGCGCGCGAGGTGCTCACCCAGGCCCGCGAGCACGCCCTCGCCCAGAACCACCCGGGCCTCGCCGAGGAGATCGACGAGCGCATCAGCGACCTGGGCTGAGGCGCCCCCGGGCCCTCAGTCCCGCCAGGTGACGCCCACCCCGAACACCTGGCGCGTGTAGGACAGGCCGTTGCGAGGCAGCCGGGTGCTCCACAGCCCCCAGCTCAACTCCAGGTCGACGCGGGCGGACACGGGCCGGGCCAGCTTGAGGGACAGCGAGTCCTGGCCCTCGTCCTCCTCGACCAGGATGATTTCCGGCGAGAGGAAGATGCCGTCCGGGTAGCGGGTGAAGCCCAGCGAGCCCTGCGCCAGCAGCGTCATCCGCCAGGGCAGGCGCACGCCCGCGCTGCCCACGACGCGGTGGCGCAGCAGCGTCTCCCCGAAGCTGTTGGAGGACGACTCCTGGTACGAGTACGTCAACCCCAGCGCCACCGGCCCCCGGTAGTTGTAGGAGAGCCCCGCGGTGAGCGCGCCGTCCTCGCGGCGGCCGAGCACCGAGCCGACGGCCCCGGGCCGGGCGCGCGCCGGGGTGCCGAAGCGGCGCGTGCCCAGGTCCCCGAACAACGACAGGCTGTGGCGCCGGTCGAAGCGGTAGCGCCCCAGGAAGCCCAGCTCCGGGCCGCCGAAGTTGGCCGTGGCGTCCGGGCGGTACACGAAGCGTCGCGCGCCCGCCCGCACGCGCAGCGCCAGCCGCGCGTCCGGGGCGTACTCGGCGAAGAGGCTCGCCCCCAGGTCGGAGTAGTCCCGCGAGCCGCCGCGCCGGTCCTTGGCGTGGCCCTCCACGCCCACGCCGAACTCGGTGCCCAGCGCGAGCGAGCCCTCCAGCGCCCCGGCCTGGACGAGGGTGTCCTCGTCGGCGAAGCCCGCGTACTTGCGCGCCCCCAGCTCGTAGCGGCCCACCAGCTGGGTGCGCTCGAAGGTGGCCCGCCCCTCGGCGGAGCCCAGCACGCTGAGCGCCACGTCCGCGCCGGGCGTGTGCTGGGTCGCGTCCGCGAAGTCCCGGGGCGCGTTGGTGTCCACCAGCAGCCGCGCCGTGCCCTTCAGGGCCCCCTCCCATTCGACGGCGGACGCACCCCGGGCCGTCAGGAGCAGCGCGACGACGAGCGGCAGTGGGAGGCGGGAGGGGTGCACGGCCGTCGGACCATAGCCGGCCTCGTGCCTGCACGCCCCACTCGCGGGAGGACGGGCCCGGCCGCCCGCCAGGCGACGGTGACGTGGCCCGCTCCACCCGGTACATTGACGGAATGCGCCCTGCGTCCCTGCTCGCGGCGGTGGTCGGCCTCGGACTGGCCGCCTGCGCCCAGTCCTCGTTCACCACGGAGGTGAGGGGCGAGACGACCGTCCCGGCGAGCGTGCCGGGCGGTGGTGTCGAACTCAACGCCTTCCCCGCAATCAGCAGCCTGGCGGGCATGGACTTCGACCAGAACCAGGACTTCAAGAACCAGGGCATCTCCAAGGGCGAGGTGACGTCCGCGAAGGTCGACTCGCTGACGCTCCAGGTCATCTCCCCCAACGACCAGGACCTGTCCTTCCTGGACACGGTGGAGTTCTTCATCAGCGCGGGGGACCGCGAGACGCGCATCGCCTGGAAGCAGGACGTGTCGCGTTCGAGCCCCCGGCCGCCCAACCCCACCCTGTCCCTGAACGTGGCGGACACGGAGCTGCAGCCCTACGTGGCCGCGCCCTCGGTGAGCATCATCATCCGGGGCAAGGGGCGCATGCCCGAGCGCGAGGTGCGGCTGCGCGCGGTGGTGCGACTGGAAGTGGAGACGGGCCTGCTCTGAGGCGCGGGCCTCAGGGCCGCGTCAGCTCCCGCGCGCGGCGCTCCAGCGCGCTGGCGCGTCCGTCCAGCTCTCCCGCCAGCGACTCCAGCCGCCGCTCCTCCGCCTCCAGCTGCGCCAGGTCCGCCAGCCCCCCCGACGCGAGCGCCTGGGCGCGCACGCCCTCGAACTGGGGGCGGCGGTCCGTGGCGCGGGCGGTGGGGGGCATTGGCGTGGGGTTCTCGCCGTTGGAGGGCGCGCCGGGCAGCGAAGGCGAGTCGTCCAGCATCAGCTCGCCCCCGAACATGCCGCCGGAGCGCTGGGAGGGCTCCACCTGGAGCGTCGAGTCCGAGCGCAGCCGCAGCCGCAGCCGCCGGTCCTGCTCGTCGAACATCGACTCCTCGCCCAGGAAGTCGTTCATCCGCCGGTCCAGGTCCTTCTCCTCGCGCGCCTCGCTGATGCGCGCGCGCAGCAGCTTGAGCCGCTCGCGGACCTTGTCCTCGGCGTCGCGCAGCGTGTCGGCCTGCTCCAGCAGGTCCTCCGGGTCGTCACCGCCGGGCGCCGCCCGCTCCAGCGAGGGCACGCGCGAGGCCGGCAGCGCCGAGCGCACCGCGTCGCGCTCGTCGCGCGTGGCGCGCATGGCCTGCAGCAGACGCGCGCGCTCCGCCCGGTCCTGCGTCCCGTCCCACGCCGCGCGCAGCCGCGACAGCTCCTCCGACAGCGCCTGGTGCAGCGCCAGGTGCGCGCGCTCCGACTCTCCCTCCGCCGTCGCCACCGCCTGCGCCAGCCCCGTCAGCGACCCGGACAGCTCCTGCGAGCGCCGCAGCGCCGCCTCCAGCTCCGAGCCCGTCGTCAGCCGCCCCTGCCGCTCCGCCTTCAGCGTCTCGATGCGCGAGGCCAGCGCGTTCAGCTCGTCCCGCAGCGCCTGCTGCTGGCCTCGCAACCCCCGCGCCTCCGTCCGCACCGCCTGCGCCCGCGTCCGCGCCGCCTCCAGCGCGGACACGCCCCACGCGGGCGCGCCCAGCACCAGGCACAGCACGAGGATGGCGGAGCGGAGGCTCATCGACAGCGCCCGAAAAGCAAGGTGGATGCCAGCCCGCTCGCCCTGACGCGCCGCGCCCCCGCCGGAAAAGCGCTGGGATTCCAGGTGTCTGGATTCGCCGGGTGGGAGAAGGTGCGTTGGGGGTGGTGTTGGAAAGTCATGGGAGTGGGGGGTGGATCACGAATTTCCGAGGCTAGGCCTCCTCCGGGGGCGTGCCCTTGGGGAGGAAGCCATACTTCTCCAGCTTGTAGTACAGCGCGGAGGTCTTGATGCCCAGAAGGCGCGCGGTCTCCGTCTTGACGCCGGCGGCCTTCTCGTAGGCGCGGGCGATGAGCTGGCGCTCCAGGTCCTCGAGGATGTCGGGGAGGGGCCGGTCGCCGTGGGGGACGGGCAGGCCCGCGTCCATCCGGGGCGAGGCGCCGTTGAGGTGGGCGGGGAGGTCCGCGGCGGTGAGCACCTCGCCCTCGGCGAAGACGAGCGCCTGCTCGATGACGTTCTCCAGTTCGCGCACGTTGCCGGGCCAGGCATGGCGGGCGAGGGCGCGCAGGGCGGTGTCGTCCAGGCCCGTCACCCGGCGGTTCACCCGGGGGCCGTGCTTGGCGACGAAGTGGCGGGCGAGCACGGCCAGGTCCTCCGGGCGCTCGCGCAGGGGGGGCAGCACGAGCGGGACGATGTGCAGCCGGTAGTAGAGGTCCTCGCGGAAGCGCCCCGCCTTCACCTCCGCGGCGAGGTCGCGGTGCGTGGCGCTCACCACGCGCACGTCCACCTTGAGCGTCTCCTCGCCGCCCACGCGCTGGATTTCCTTCTCTTGCAGCACGCGCAGCAGCTTGGTCTGCACGGACGGGGGAATCTCCCCGATTTCGTCGAGGAAGAGGGTGCCGCCGTCGGCCAGCTCGAAGCGGCCCAGCTTGCGCTTCACCGCGCCGGTGAAGGCGCCGCGCTCGTGGCCGAACAGCTCGCTCTCCAGCAGCGTCTCCGCCAGCGCCGCGCAGTGCACCACGACGAAGGGCCCGTCCTTGCGCGGCGACAGCTGGTGCAGCATGCGCGCGACCAGCTCCTTGCCGGTGCCGCTCTCGCCGCGCACCAGCACCGTGGCGTCGCTCTGGGCGGCGCGGCGCGTCTGGGTGAGCAGCTTCTGCATGGGCTCGCTGTCACCGACCAGGCTGGTGCCGTGCGCGAGCGCCGCGTCCGCGTCGTGCGCCGCGGTGCGCGCCTCCAGCTTCTCCACGCGCTTGCGCGCGCCCGCCAGCTCCAGCCCCTTGTCCACCTTGGCGCGCAGCACGTCCGGGGTGAAGGGCTTGGTGATGAAGTCGTAGGCGCCCTCCTGCATGGCGCGCACCGCCGTCTCGATGGTGCCGAAGGCCGTCACCACCATGACGACGGCGGAGGCGTCCTGCGCCCTGAGCGCCTGGGTGACGGCGATGCCGTCCATCCCGTCCATCTTCAGGTCCGTCACCACCAGGTCGAACGGGGCCTTGCGATACGCGCTCAGGGCGTCCTGTCCGCCCCGCACCGCGGACACGCTGTGGCCCGCGCGCGTGAGCGTGACGGTCATCCCCTCGCGGAGCGTGTCGTGGTCGTCGATGACGAGGATGCGCGCCATGGTGTTGCCTGTCTCTCCATGCTCTCCCAGCGGGGGCCGGCCGCCCCGGGGGGTACCGGCATGAGCGTACACCCCGGACGCAACCCTACACCGGCGAGCGCGTCCGGCGAGCGCGCGAAGGCGCTGGCGCCCCGGCCCCTTCCGGGGATACGTGGGCACGCATGCACTCCCCTCCCACCGACGCCCTGCGGGCCCTGCTGTCACGCCACCTCCCCGGGGACGACAAGGAGCGCGAGGACCTGGCGCGCATGCGACAGCACGCCGGGACGCTCGCCGAGCCCTTCTCCCGCGCGCAGCCCGGGGCGCACTTCACAGGCAGCGCGGTGGTGGTGGACCCCACGGGCTCGCGCATGGTGATGGTGCTGCACGGCAAGCTGCGCCGCTGGCTCCAGCCCGGCGGGCACGCGGACGCCGCGGACGGGGGCGACATGCAGGCCACCGCGCTGCGCGAGGCCCGCGAGGAGACCGGCTGTCGCGTCGCCCCGCACCCGTCCGCGCCCCACCCCCTGGACGTGGACATCCACACCATCCCCGCGCGCAAGGACGAGCCGGAGCACCAGCACCTCGACGTGCGCTTCCTGGTGGTGGCCGAGGACCCGGAGTCGCTCGCCTTCGACCCCGCGGAGTCCACCGGCGCGCAGTGGCTGGGCTGGGACGACGCGCTGGCGCGCGCGGACGAGGCGCCGTTGCGGCGGCTGCTGGAGAAGGCCCGCGCCGTGGCGGCCCGCTCGCGCCCGGGGGCGTGAGGGCGCCCTCGCGGCGCGCGCGGCGTCCGCTCCTCAACGGCGGGCCCCCGGGGCCACGCGCGCGGTGGCCTTCCGGACGCAATCCGCACAGCGTGGTGAGAAAAATGTCTCGCCCCCGGGGACAGCCTGCCGAGCAGGTGCCTTGCCACCAGTTTGGGCTCGCTCCGCGCGGAAACGGTCGTGGGCCCCCTCCGGGTCCGCCGCCGCCGGAGCGGAAAGCGAGCCATGCTGACGTCCGTCAAGGTTGTGAGCGGTCCGACGTTCGAGTCCCCTGTTCGCCGCTACGTGCCCCCGCCCCTGGAAGTCACGGCCCATCCCCCCTGGGTGGAGGCGATGCTCGTGTCGCTCGACGGGGACTGGCGGCGGGCCTGCTGGCCCCGGCTGTTCCGGGACACGGCGGACGGGCGTCTTCCACCGTTGAGGGACTGGCGCCGCGTGCTGGCCGGCTTCTTCCCCATCGTCGAGTCCTTCCCCAAGTACATGGGGCTGTCGCTGGCGAAGACGACGTACGGCCAGCGCCGGGGTGACGCGAGCATCCGCCGCTGGCTGCTCCAGAACATGGCCGTCGAGGCGAGGCACGCCGAGTGGTACCTCGACTGGCTGCGGGGGCTCGGCGTGAAGCCGGAGGCCGTCTTCGCGCTGCCCTGTTCGCAGCAGCTGAGGGCCCTGCACGAACACCTGCTCCACACCTGCGCGAACGGTTCGCTGGCGGAGGGCATCGCCGCGTCCAACTGGGCCATCGAGGGCGTCACCGGCGTGTGGACGCGCGAGGTGGTGGAGCCCTTCCGCGCCTATGCCGGCGAGGGCGCGCGCATCGACGCCGGGTCGATGATGTGGCTCAAGGCGCACGCCCGCTACGACGACGCCCACCCCCACGAGGCGCTCGAAATCATCAAGCTCTCCACCTCCCCGGAGGGCGACGGCCCCGCACGCGTCGAGGCCGCCGCGCGCACCTCGCTGCGCCTGTACACCGCCGCCATCCGCGCCTGCTGTGGAGATTGAGACACACGCCGCTCGCCTGCTCGCCCTGGTTGGATGGATGTCTTTGTTTGCGGGTTTTTGTATGTCCTTCGACAGGGGCGCCTGTGTCGTGTGTTGTATCGACGAGAAGCGGTCGTGGGCGACTCGCTTCCCGTCATGGCCGTGCGGAGAATGTCAGTCCAGGTCTCGGTGACCGAGGACACGTGTCTGATTCGTGGCCGCACGACACGGGAAGGCGACCCCCATGCAAGCAGATGACCCGGCTGTTCGTGACTACCCGTGGCGCGCGCTGCGCGTCTTCATGACCTGGGTGGTGCCCGCGGCGCCCGTCGCGGCCTACCTGAACGGGATGTCGATGGGCGTCTCGGGTTGGGAGGGCGCGCGCGCGGTGGCGTGGGTGCTGCCTCCCATCCTCCTGGGGCTGGGCATCCTCTATCCCTTCCTGGTGCTGCGCTGGCTGGTCCGGGACGCGTTGCGGGTGGATGCGGAGGACGCGCCAGGCGAGCGGCTGGAGCGCATCCTGCGGTTGCCCTGGCGCGCGGCGGTGGGGACGTCGTGGGTGGCGTGGACGTTGGGCGGGTTCTGGTTCAGCCTCCATGTGTGTCTCACCTGGAACAAGGACATGTCACAGGTCGTGCTGGGGACCGTCATCGGCGTGTGCTGTGGCGTCCTGCTCGGCTTCCCCCTGGGTGTCTCACTGGAGCGGTTGTTCCTTCCGCTGGCGCTGGAGGAACAGCGTCGTCATCCGGACACGGCGCCGGTGGGGCGGGGCTTCTCGTGGCCCCGGCTGGCCTGGTTCCTGCCCTTCACGTTCGGCGGCTCCATGGTCTCCGCGCTGGTGCTGTGCGGCTGCGTGGTGGGGGTGAAGCTGACGGCGCTGCGTGACGCGCTGCACGTGGAGCTCGTGGCGGAGGGGGCCTCGCGTTCGGCGCGGTTGTTGACGGACCTGGGCGGGGCGCTCGCGGGGGAGCTGGCCTTCAGCCTGCTGTGGGTGGGCGGGCTGCTGGTGCTGCCCGGCGTCACCACGTGGATGCTGGCGCGCCGTCAGGCGCGGGCGGCCCGGGCGGTGGGAGAGGCCATCGAGTCGGTGGCGGCGGGCCGCGTGTCGGCGCCCGCCTGGGTGTCCACCGACGAGCTGGGGGACCTGGCGGCGGGGATGAACGCGGTGCTGGCGCGGCTGCGGCGGCTGCCGCTGTCCCTGCAGTCCGCCGCGGCGCGGCTGGGCGAGGCGGGCGACCAGCTGCGCGCGGCCCACGTCGAGCAGCAGCACAGCCTGGAGCGGCAGGCCGCCGCGCTGCACGAGGCGCAGGTGACGTCGGAGGAGATTCGCCGCACCTCGCGCCTGGCGTCGGAGCGCGCGGAGGCGGTGCTCCAGGTGGCCCGGCGGTCGGAGGAGCTGGGGCTGGAGGGCGAGGCCCGCGTGGGGCGCAGCGTCGCGGGGCTGGCGGACATCCGGGGCGCGGTGGACGGCATCCAGCAGCGGCTGGCGCGGCTGGCCGAGCGCACGACGCAGATTGGCGACATCACCCAGACGGTGAAGGACCTGGCGGCCCAGTCCCACCTGCTGGCCGTCAACGCGGCCATCGAGGCGGCGCGCTCCGGGGAGCACGGCAAGGGCTTCGCGGTGGTGGCGCGCGAGGTGCGCGCGCTGGCGGACCAGTCCCTCCAGTCGACCCGGCGCATCCACGGCATCCTCCAGGACATCGGCGAGGGCATCCGCGACGCGGCCGCCATGGGCGAGCAGGGCGTGCGCATCATCGGCACGGGGCTGGACCAGATGCGCGCGTCGGGCGAGTCCCTGCGGGAGCTGTCCCTCATGGCCCGGGAGAACGCGGCCGCCGCCCGGCAGATCGCCGCGGCCGTGACGCAGCAGAACGCGGGCATCTCCCAGATATCCACGGCCATCGCGGACCTGGCGTACGTCATGGACGTGACGATGAAGCACCTGGAGTCCACCCAGGAGGCCACGCGGACGCTGGCCCACGTCTCCGGCGAGGTGGGGCAGGTGTCGCGCCAGTTCAACGTGGCGGGGTGACGCCGCCCACGGGCAGGGTGAGGGTGAAGGTCGTGTCGCCGGGCGCGGACGTCAGGTGCAGCTCGCCGCCGTGGGCGCGGGCAATCTTGCGCGCCAGGGGCAGGCCCAGGCCCGTGCCCTTCTCCCGGGTGGTGAAGAAGGGCTCGAAGATGCGCTCGTGCTCGGCCGGCGGGACGCCGCCGCCGGTGTCGTGGACGCGGATGGCGTAGCGTCCGTCCGCGCAATCGCCGGACACGCGCACGCGGCCGCCCCGGGCGGAGGCCTGCACGGCGTTCCTCACCAGGTTGAGCACGGCGGCGGTGAGCAGGCTTCCGTCCGCCTCCAGGCGGGCGGGCGCGGCCTCCACCTCCACCTCCACGCCGCGGGCGCTGGCGTCCGCGGACAGCAGCTCGCGCACGGTGGACAGCAGCGCGGGGGCCTCCACTGGCGCGCGGGCCAGGGGCTGTTCGCGGGCGAAGGCGAGGAAGTCCTCGACGATGCGCTGGAGGAAGGCCACCTCGCGGTGGATGCGGGCGACGTGCTCGCCGGCCTCCGCGTGGGCGCCGGCCGCCAGGTCCTCCTGGAGGAGGCCGGAGAACAGGGCGATGCCGCCCAGGGGATTGCGCACCTCGTGGGCCACGCCCGCGAGCATCATCTTCAGCTGTCGGTCGCGGCTCTCCAGCGCGCCGCGCATCACCTCCAGCTCGCGCGCGAGCACGCCGATTTCGCGCGTGGGCTCCGGCGGCACCGGCGTGGTGAGGTCCCCCCGCCCGATGCGCAGCGCGGAGTCCATCAGCCGGCGCAGCGGGCGCGCCAGCCCGCGCGCGGTGAGGAGGGCGATGACGGTGAGCGCGCCGAGCGCGAGCGCGCCCAGCAGCAGGAAGGTGCTCCACAGCTGGTGGAGGGGGCCGAAGAACGCGGCGCTGCCCTCCACGCCCACCGCGCCCACCACGCGCCCCGCGTCGACGATGGGCGCATAGCCCGTCTTGTACAGGCGTCCGTCGGAGCCGGTGAAGAGCACCTGGCTGGCGGCGCGCTCGCCGGCGAAGACGCGCGCCAGCTCCAGCCGGTCGCGGGCCAGCTCGGGCACCTCCGCGCCCACCGGCAGGGCCCCGCCCACGTCCAGCCGCACGCGGCCCTGTGCGTCCACCGCGTAGACGCGGCGCACGCCGCTGGCCTCGCGCAGGCCCTCGAACAGGCGCACGCCGTTGCGCCACGTGCGGGTGCCGCTCACGTCGTCGCCCGGTTCGATGGTGAGCATGCGCTCGCCGTTGACCTGGCTGGCCACGGCCGCGGCGATGGCGGACAGGCTGGTGCCCAGCTCCTCCTCGAGGATGGCGCGCGCCCGCTGGTACACGACGGTGCCCGCCACCGCCAGGAAGAGCAGGGCGGGCAGCAGGAACGCCACCAGCAGCCGCGCCGACAGCAGGCTGGGAATCTCCCTCCAACGGAAGCTGGGTCGTCGCGCCGGGGCCATGCGTGGCGCGGACTGTAGACCACGCCCCCGCGCGTCGTCAGGCGTCCACGCCGAGCAGCCGGGGCAGCACGTGCTCGGCCCTCCCCAGCAGCTCCGTGTCGAAGTCGGGGTGGCGCGGCTGCATGGGCGTCAGGTTCACCATCAACGTCCACGCCCCCGCGTACTTCGCGCCCCGGACGGAGTTGGCCGCGGGCGTCACCAGCCCGGACGTGCCCACCGCGAGGAAGAGGTCGCAGTCGCGCAGGGCCCGCTTCGCCCCGTGCTCGGCGTCCACCGGCAGCGGTTCGCCGAAGAGGACGACGTCCGGGCGCAGCGGGGACTTGCAGCGCGGACAGTCGGGCGCGCGCTCGGGCGTGGAGGTGTCCTCGTAGCGGGGGAGGTTGCAGTCCGGGTTGCCGCAGCGGGTGTGCAGCAGCGAGCCGTGCAGCTCCACCACCCGGCGGCTGCCCGCCCGCGTGTGCAGCCCGTCCACGTTCTGGGTCAGCAGCGTGAAGGACTGCTCCGGGGAGAGGCGCGCCTCCCAGTCCGCCAGGGCCCGGTGCGCGGCGTTGGGGCGCGCCTCGCCCAGCTGGCGGCGCAGCGGGCCGAAGAGGGACCAGAGGCGCGAGGGGGTGTTGGCGAACGTCTCCGCGTCCGGGACCTCTTCGGTCTCCGGGCGCGTCCACAGCCCTCCGGGCCCGCGATAGGTGGGCAGCCCCGAGGCCACGGAGATGCCCGCGCCCGTCAGCACCACGATGTTCCGCCACGTCCCCGCGCGCAGTCGGTCACGGCACTCCTCCAGCCGTGCGTCGGGGCTCACGTTCGACATGCCCGACACCCTACCGCGACGGGCATATCCCTGACATCCCAGTCAACCCGTGTTTCACGGAGCCTCGGCCGGGTGAAAAGCCTCGGGTCGAGCGTTCGGGTGACGGAGACCGGGAGAAGTCCCATAGCATCCAGCGCATCCCCGCCGCTGAAAGTCGACTCCGCTGAACACCACCGAACCGCGTCACCTCGCCGGCCTGGACCTGCTCCGGGGGCTGGCCATCCTCATCGTCGTCCTCTTCCACTACCCGCGTCCCCAAGGGCACGAGGCGTATCGGATGCTCGCCAACTTCGGATGGACGGGCGTGGAGCTGTTCTTCGTGCTGAGCGGCTTCCTCATCGGCTCGCAGCTCCTGGAGCAGGTGGCCCGGGGCGAGGAGCCGTCCTTCAAGCGCTTCTACCTGCGGCGCTCGCTGCGCATCCTGCCGCCCTACCTCATCGTGGTGGCCCTGTACGTCTTCGTCCCCGCGTGGAGCGAGAGTCCCCTGGTGACGCCCGCGTGGCGCTTCCTCACCTTCACGCAGAACTTCGGACTGCGCCGCAACGGCTTCTCCCACGCGTGGTCGCTGTGCGTGGAGGAGCACTTCTACCTGGTGCTGCCCCTCCTGGTGCTCGCGCTGCGCGGACGCGTCCGCGCCCCCCAGCTCCTCGTGGGCGCGGCGGGCGTGCTGGTGGCCGGCATGCTCCTGCGGGGCGCCCTGTGGCAGCGCTCCTTCTCGATGTACGGCCCCGACGACGCCGGGTGGCGCGGCTACGACACGCTCCTGTACTACCCGACGTACGCGCGGCTCGACGGGCTGACGTTCGGCGTGCTGCTCGCGGCGCTGCGCGTCTTCCGGCCCGCGGCCTGGGAGCGCTGGACCCGAGGGGCTCGCGCCGGAGGCCTGGCGTTGGTGGGGCTCGCGTGCCTGGGCGGGGTGCTCTGGCTGAACGAGGCGTACTACCGGAACCTGCCCTACACGATGATCGCGTTCCCCCTGACGTCGCTGGGGTACGGGGCGCTGCTCATGGCCGTGGCGGGCCCCACCGCCTCGCGCGTGTGCGCCCGTGTCCCCGGCGCGAAGACGTTCGCGGCGCTGAGCTTCACCGTCTACCTCACCCACAAGGCGGTGCAGCACAACGTCCGCGTCGCGCTGGCGCCCCATGGCATGGACGCCTTCCACCCCGTCACGCTGTTGGGAGGCGCCGTGGCGGTGCTGCTCGTGTCGCTCGCGCTGCACCACGCCGTGGAGCGGCCCGCGCTGAGGTGGCGCTCGCGACTGGAGGCACGGCTCGTCCGAGCGCCTTCGCCCCGGCCCTCCGTTGCTGGCTGAGCCGGGCCTGGGCCCGCATGCGTGTCCGGGCCCGGGCGGGATGCTTGGGTGGGGGCCTCCCGCGCGGCGCGTGTCGCGCGGGGGCTCCGGCCCGGGCTACTGGCACGCGAAGGTGTACGTGCCCGGCGTGCTCCAGGTGCCGTCGGGGTTGATGTTCCGCACGGTGTAGCCGCTGATCGGGTACTGGGTGCTCCAGCAGTCGCGGGCCCGCACGTCGTTGCGCACGGCGGAGGACAAATCCCAGTTGCCCAGGCGGCGCAGCTTCTCGTAGGCGGCCACGCGGTCGATGGCGTCGATCCAGGTGGAGTCCGCGGCCAGCACGTCGCGGCGCTTCTCCAGGAACTTCTGGAGCCAGGCCGTCTCCGTGATTCCGTTGTAGCCCACCACCGGCGCCACCTGACCGCTGTTGCCCACGGCGGTGTTGGCCGCGCGAATCATGCTCTTCGCGCCGGACTCGCCGTGGTTGATGTACGCGTCGTAGAGCGCCATGCGCGACAGCGCGGTGGCCAGCCCCCACTTGCGCGCCTCCGCCATGGCCGGCGCGTAGTACAGCGCGTCGCTCACCTGGTCCTGGCACGCCTTGAAGTCCGCGCGCGTCGTCGTGTTGTTGTAGCTGGCCGCCCAGTCCGCCACCCAGTTGCCGACGACGTCCAGCTCCGCGGTGGACGCCTGCGACTGGCCCGTGGACAGGAAGCGGTTGTTGATGGTGGTGAGCCCCGGCATGTACTTGGCCAGCAGGTTGCCGTTTCCGGCGCTGCGCAGATTCACGTAGCACTGCACCACCTGGATGGCGTCGCCCGTGCCGGTGCAGAAGCCCGCGCGCCCGTTGGTGTAGCCGCGCCCGTCGTCGATGTTCTCCGAATACGCGTAGTCCAGCGTGGGCGTGTCGTTCTCCCAGATGCTGGTGAGCGCCTCGGCCACCTTCTTCTGGTTCACCGTCAGCCCGGGCACCGGCTCCGGAGTCGTGCCGCCACAACCCGGGTCGGTGATGGTGACGTTGCTCGCCGTCCAGGACGCGTTCGAGTTCGTCGAGTAATAGAACGTGTACGACGCGTTGGGGGCCACCGTCAGGCCGGACGTGCGTGAGTAGACACACGTGGTGCCCGTCTGCGTGTGCGTCCAGCCCGGCTCGTCGTAATCACACGTCACGCCGCTGGGGACGCCGAACGAAATCGTCGGCGACGTCATCGCGCTCGCGCCCGTGTTCTTGAACACCAGGGTGCCCCAGTAGTCCGGGCCGTCATACGTGTTCGTCGTCACGGTGTACGAACACGCCGCGAGGCCTCGCGGCGCCAGGGACTCCTCCTCGGAGCCTCCACGCGCTCCCGCCTCGCCACAGCCCACGAGCGCCCACCCCAACCCCACCAGCGCCCACGTTCGATATTTCATCCATGTCGAATCATTCCGGCCGTATCCCATGCGCGACCTCCCGCTGAATGGCTGTCATTGCTATAGCCGAAAGACAGGAAAAGCAGTCGAAACTTCCGACGCCTGCCCGTCCGCCGTCCGGTCGTGAGGGCTTCCGTCCGAGCGCGAACCGGAGTGCATACCCTTCGTCGAGGACACATCGACGCGAGGAGGGATGGGATGTCTTTGGAAACGATTCTGGTCTGGGCGGTCATCGGCCTCATCGCCGGATGGTTGGCGTCGGCCGTGGTCGGTGGCGGCTATGGCCTGGTGGGCGACATCGTGGTGGGCGTGGTGGGCGCCTTCCTGGGCGGCTTCATCTTCCGGGCGCTGGGTGCGGGGCAGCCCTTCGGCGGATTGGCGGGAACCATCTTCGTGGCCTTCATCGGGGCGGTGGTGCTGCTGCTCATCTTGAGAGCCATCCACTCGACGACCGTCCGGAGAACCTGAGTGACGGCCGGAGGAGGGCTCAGGCGCCGCGCCAGCCCTCCACGGCCGTCACGACCGCGGCGAGCACCATGAGTCCACCGACCACGCGCGCCACGTACCGGCTGGCGGAGGGACGTGCCTCCAGCCAGCCGCGCGCGCGCCCGGCGACCAGCGCGATGGCGCCGTACACCACCGCCTGGGTCAGCGCGATGATGGCACCGAGCACCAGCGCCTGGAGCCACAGCGGACCGTACTCCTCGCGCAGGAACTGGGGGAACACCGCCAGCATGAAGACGTAGGCCTTCGGGTTGAGCAGGTTGGTGAGCGCGCCCTGGCGGAAGGTCGCCAGCGACGAGCGGCGCGCCTGGGCCGCTTCCGCCTGGAAGGCCGCTCCCGCGCCGCGCAAGAGCGACAGGCCCACCCACGCCACGTACAGCGCGCCCGCCCACAAGAGGGCGTTGAAGGCCGCGGGCAGGACCGTCAGCAGCACCGCGACGCCCGTCGCGCCCACCGCGACGTGACAGACCCCACCGGCGATGATGCCCGCCACCGCGGACAGCCCCGCGCGCCGCCCCCCGACCAGGGAGCTGGCCAGGACGAAGGCCATGTCTAGCCCGGGCAGCACGACGATGCCGAACACCAGGACGAAGAACAGCCAGAGATGGGAGGTGTGGACCATGGGCTCCGCGCGCCTTTCGCCCCCGAAGGGGCCACGTGCCCCGGCGCGTCCGGGCCAGGGCACGCGGCGGACCCTACGGGGCATCTAGGGCGGAACCGGTCCTCATTCGGACGTGGCCCGGCGGGCGGGTCCGCGCGGGGGGCTCAGACCTCCGGGCCCCCGCACACCGGGTAGGAATGCCGCGGGTCGTCGCCGGGTGGAGTGCTTCGACCTGGAGTGTACGTGAGCCCCGCGTCGAGGCATTAGTCTGCCGCCCCATGTCTCGCCCCACGACCCGCGTGCTCACCGTGCTCGAGCTGCTCCAGACCCACGGGCGGATGACCGGCTCGGAGCTGGCGCGCAGGCTCGACGTGGACCCGCGCACGGTGCGTCGCTACATCGTGAAGCTGGAGGAGCTGGGCATCCCCGTCATGGCGGAGCGGGGGCGCGACGGGGCCTACCTGCTGGTGGCGGGCTTCAAGCTGCCGCCCATGGTGTTCACGGACGACGAGGCGCTGGCGCTGTCGGTGGGCCTGCTGGCCGCGCGAGGGCTGGGGCTGTCCGAGGCCGCGCCCGCGGTGGCCAGCGCCCAGGCCAAGCTGGAGCGGGTGATGCCCGCGCCGCTCAAGCGCCGCGTGCGCGCGGTGGACGAGACGGTGACGCTGGACTTCTCCCGCTCGCGCGTGACGTTGGACAACAGCGCCCTGGTCTCCCTGAGCGCGGCGGCCCAGGGCCGCCAGCGCGTGCGGCTGCGCTACCAGTCCGCTCGCGAGGAGGTGAGCGAGCGCGACTTCGACCCGTACGGGCTCGCCTGGCGCGCGGGGCGCTGGTACGTGGTGGGCGTGTGTCACCTGCGCGGCGGCCTGCGCACCTTCCGGTTGGACCGGGTGCGCGGCGTCGAGCCGCTCGACGCGCGTTTCGAGCGACCCGAGGACTTCGACGCGCTGGCGCACGTGACGCTCGCGGTGGCCACGCTGCCGCGCGCGTTCGCCGTGGAGGTGCTGCTCGACACGCGCCTCGAGGTGGCGCGGCGCGAGCTGTTCGCCACCCTGGGCGTGCTGGAGGCCGTCCCCGAGGGCGTGGTGCTGCGCGGCCAGACGGACGACCTGGACTGGTTCGCGCGGGAGCTGTCCCGGCTGCCCTTCGGCTTCCAGGTGCGCGGCCCCGCGTCCCTGCGCGACGCGCTCGAGGCCCACGCCCGGCGGCTGCTGGCGCGTGCCCGGCCCTGAGGGCGGCTACCGGGCGCGCCGCCGGGGCGCGGACGCCGCGCGCGCGGACTTGTTCGCGCAGGCCGTCTTGCCACAGAAGCGGCGCTTGCCCGCGGTCGACTCGTCCAGGAAGACGACGGCGCAGCCATCCTGCGGACAGATGCGCACGCGCTCGGCGAGCGGACCGCCGAGCAGCTCCGCGGCCTCGCGCGCCACCGCCGACAGCTGTCCGCGCACGCCCGCGCCGGCCCACATCAACCCGCGCGGCCCCAGCTGCGGCGCGGGGGGCGGCTCGGACGCCCAGCGGTTGACGATGGCGCGGTCCCTGGCGGAGAAGCTCTCGCCGCGCGTGCGCGCCACCGCCAGCCGGTAGATGCCCTCGCGCAGCTCCCGGGCCGCCACCAGCTCCTCGGGCGAGGCCTGCTGCGGCTGCGCCGTCAGCCCCGCCGCCACCAGCCAGCGGCTCAGGTCGTTCGTCGTCTGGAGCCGGTCCACCGGCGCCGTGAATCGCCCGGCCAGCGTCGCCGCCAGGTCCAGCGCCAGTCGTCCCGCGCCGAACTTGAAGTCATCCCGGGGTTCGCTCCTGGGGGGAGTGGACGGAGGGGGCGCGGCGCGGCGGTGTCGGACGGGCATGAAGGCTCTCTGAGGGGGATTGGTGGAACGGCAACCAAGCTACCCCGAATGCGCCGCCCTGTCCGGTGAATGTCGGGGTCGACGCGCCTGACCTCACGGGTTCCACACCACGTCGAACAACACCGCGTAGTGCGCGGTCGCCGCGGCGATGACCATGAGATGGAAGACCTCGTGGTAACCGAAGAAGGCGGGGATCGGGTCCGGCCAGCGCCTCGCGTAGACGACGGCGCCCAGGGCGTAGCAGACGCCGCCGGCCACGAGCCACGCGGCGCGCGTGGCGCCAATCACGCCGGGCAGGCGCAGCATGACGGGGGTGGCCAGGGCGCCCAGCAGGACGTAGAGGACCGAGCGGACGCCGCGCGAGCCGGAGATGCCCGCCAGCGACAGGCCCGCGCCGGTGAGCGCGCACGGCCACATGAGCCACAGCAACCGGCGCGTCCAGGCGTCCGGCGCGTCGAGCGTGGCCAGCGGGGTGAACGTCCCCGCGATGAGCAGGTAGATGGCCGCGTGGTCCAGGCGCCGCAGGCGCTGGTGCGCGGCGGGGCTCCAGTCCGGGCAGTGGTAGGTCGCGCTGGCGCCGAACATCAGCGCCAGCGTCGCGCCGAAGACGCCATCCGCCAGGCGCTGGACGCCCTGGACCGGCGCCCGCAGCAACACCAGGCCGCCGGCGAGCGCCGCCAGGAAGGCGACCGCGTGGGAGAGGCCGCGCAGCCGGGGCTTCACCTCGGAGCCGAGCGCGGGGGACGAGGAGGGAGCGGGAGACACCATGCCCGGGTGGTAGCCCGGGGCCGTCACGGCCGCGTCAGCGACGCGGACTCCGCGTCCGACCGTGGACGTCTACGCGCCGCGGCATCATCCGCTCGTCGACAGAGCTCACTCCCGCATGTCTCGTCCCGAGCGGCGTGGAATTCCAGACATGCCGGCCGGAGCGCTGTCTGGGTTTGTCCGCCCGCCTGCCCCCGCCGCGAGTCTTTGACGGTGCGTCCGGGCTACCGAATATTCCAGATGTATCATGGTTCCCAGGGGGAGCGGTGTATCATCCGGGTCTCGGTCCACCCATTTGATGCGGTGTGAGGATTTGGGCATATCGTGACGCACCCATGACTCAGCCGCAGACCCAGTCCCAGGTGGTCGAAGTCAACCTCGAGCGCCTCGAGCGCATCCGCGACGTGCTGGCGATGATCTCCCTGGGGGAGTTCGATCCGGACCAGCACCTCATCCCGGTGGAGGGGCATGACACCTTCGCCTCGTTCGAGGACACCATCAACCTCTTCGCGCGTCAGCTGCACGCCTCCGTGAAGGAGAACGAGCAGTCCATCCGCAAGCTGGATGCCACGCGTCGGGAGTTGGAGGAGAAGCTCTCCACCATCGAGAAGCAGCGGCTGGCCATCCGGGACCTGTCCACGCCCATCATCGAGCTGTGGGAGGACGTGCTCACGCTGCCCATCGTCGGCGTGGTGGACACGCAGCGCTCGCTGGAGATGACCGAGCGGCTCCTGCACCGCATCTCCCAGGGCAAGGCCCGCTGCGTCATCATCGACATCACCGGCGTGGAGGTGGTGGACACGTCCACCGCGAACCACTTCGTGAAGATGGTGAACGCGGCGCGGCTGCTCGGCACCTACTGCGTGGTCACCGGCATCAGCCCGGTCATCGCGCAGACGCTCACCCAGATTGGCGTGGACCTGCGCGACGTGAAGACCCTGGGCAGCCTGCGGGACGGCCTGAAGGAGTGCTTCCTGTACCTGCGCAACCACGCCGCCTACCGCGCCTTCGACGCCGGTCGTCAGGGCTGAACCCATTCGCGGGCGGCCCCGGAGGGTCGCCCCCCAGGAATCCCGAGCAATGAGCCAGTCGTCTCCGTTCGTCATCGACTCCGGCATCACCGTCACGGGTGCCAGCGTCTACTCCATCGTCGAGGCCATCCAGTCCTTCTCCGTCCTCGTCAACGCCCTGCTGGACGTGATGAAGGTCCCGCCCCGCGCGGATGGCACGCGCACCATCGACCAGACCCAGTGGTACCCCATCGAGGACTACCTCCAGGCGTACAAGAAGATCGACACGCTGCTGGGCGGGCGCGGCCTGGAGAAGGTGGGGTCGATGATTCCGAAGAACGCGGTGTTCCCGCCCAACGTCACGGACATCCACTCCGCGCTGGCCTCCATCGACGTCGCCTTCCACATGAACCACCGGAAGAACGGCAAGGAGATGTTCAACCCGGCCACCGGGGAGATGATGGAGGGCATCGGCCACTACACCTACAAGGCCGTCCCGGGGAAGAACGAGGGCTTCATGGTGTCGGCCAATCCGTATCCGTGCCGCTTCGACCTGGGGCTCGTCCGGGGCATGGCGCAGCGCTTCGCGCCCATCGCCACCGTCACGCACGACCTGGAGCACGGCTGCCGTCAGAAGGGCGGCGGCTCCTGCACCTACGTCATCACCTGGTAGGACGCTTCGTCCCGCGAGCGCGGCGCGCCCCCCGTCGAGCGGGTGGGGGCGCGACGCGCCGGGAAGGGACGCGGGCCTAGCGCAGCCGGCGCAGGGGCAGCAGCGCGCGCAGGCGCGGGTCGCGCAGGAACAGGCTGCCCCAGGCGAGCACGCCCAGGAGGACTGGGAACAGGATGTTGTCACCCTGGCGCACGTGCGTCGCCGTGGCGCCGCCCAGGTAGCCGGTGACCAGGATGGCGCCGAGCACCGACGTCTGGGGAATGGCGAAGAGCACCGCGGAGGCCACCTCCGCGATGCCGATGCCGAGGATGGTGGACGGCGCGAAGCCGCTCTTCTGCATGCCCTCCAGGACCTGGGGCGACATGGAGAGCTTCATCGCCGCGCTGAAGCCCAGCATGCCCACGACGACGAGCGCGAAGAAGCGGCCCACCCAGAGCATCCAGGGCTTGGGCGCGGCGGGGGACTGCTCGGTGGTGAGGGAGGCGGGGGTGGGGGAGGCCGACATGGTGCGCTCCTGCATGGAGTGGGTTCTGCTTCGTTCCTCGGTTACAACCCGGAACTGGCGCACCTGTAACGAGACG
The DNA here is from genome assembly GCF_021412625.1 of Myxococcus stipitatus. The sequence continues at coordinate 127,803 of NZ_JAKCFI010000004.1, forward strand.
GCGCCGCGCGCACAAGGAGGCACATCCATGACACTGGGCCATCCCCGGTTCCCCGACGCCGCGTCCGAGCCCTGTCTGGCCGTGCGGGACGTGCTCGACCGGGTGGGGGACACCTGGAGCGTCAGCGTGGTGGGGCGCCTGGGCTGTGGCCCCATGCGCTTCAACGAGCTCAAGCGCTCCATCGACGGCATCAGCCAGCGCATGCTCACCCTCACCCTGCGGGGGCTGGAGCGCGACGGCCTGGTGAGCCGGACCGTCCACCCCACCATCCCTCCCCGGGTGGAGTACGCGCTGACGCTGCTGGGCCGCACGCTGCTGGAGCCCGTCACGGCCCTGTCCCAGTGGGCGGCGCTCAACCGCGCGACCATCCAGGAGGCGCGCAGGCGCTACGACGCGCGCCCGCCGCCGGAGCCGCTGGCGGTGGTGGAGGACAAGGCGGAGTAGGCCCCGCGCTCAGTCGAACATGGCGGCGAGCGCTTCCCCCAGCGTCTCCACGCCCACCACGCGCAGCTTCGTGGCCTCCATGCGCCGGGCGCTGCCCGCGGGCATCACCACGCGCTGGAAGCCCATCTTCGCCGCCTCCGCCAGCCGGGGCTCCACCTGGCCCACCGCGCGCACCTCGCCGGCGAGGCCCACCTCGCCCAGCACCAGCGTGTGCGGGTCCAACGGGCGGTTCTGGAGGCTGCTCACCAGCGCGGCGCAGACGGCCAGATCACACGCGGGCTCGTTGAGCTGCATGCCGCCCGCCACGTTGACGAACAGGTCGCAGCCCACCAGCGGAATCTCCTCCTTCTTCTCCAGCACCGCGGCCAGGAGCGCCACGCGGTTGCCGTCCACGCCGATGGCGGTGCGCCGCGCGGTGCCGTAGCCGGTGGGCGCCACCAGCGCCTGCACCTCCACCAGGAGGGGGCGCGTGCCGTTGAGGGTGCTGGTGACGACGCTGCCGGACTTGCCCACCGGGCGCTCGGACAGGAAGAGGGCGGAGGGGTCGGCGACCTCCACCAGGCCCGCACCCTTCATCTCGAAGACGCCAATCTCGTTGGTGGAGCCGAAGCGGTTCTTGTGCGCGCGCAGGATTCGGAACGGGTGGCCGCGCTCGCCCTCGAAGTAGAGGACGGTGTCCACCATGTGCTCGAGCACGCGCGGGCCCGCGATGGAGCCCTCCTTCGTGACGTGGCCCACGATGAAGGTGGGAACGCCCGTGCGCTTGGCGTACGCCATCATCCGGCCCGCGACCTCGCGCACCTGGGTGATGCTGCCCGGCGCGTTGCCCAGCTCCGGCAGGTACATGGTCTGGATGGAGTCCACCACCAGCGCCTGGGGCTTGAGCGCCTCCGCCGCCGCCAGCACCCGCTCCGCGTCCGTCTCCGCGAACAGGTGGATGGCGTCCGCCTCCACCCGCAGGCGCTCCGCGCGCATCTTCGTCTGTCGCAGGCTCTCCTCGCCGGACACGTAGAGCACCGGCCCGTGCCGCGCCAGCCGGTCCAGCGCCGCCAGGAGCAGCGTGGACTTGCCGATGCCCGGGTCTCCGCCCAGCAGCACCACGCTGCCGGCCACCACGCCGCCGCCCAGCACCCGGTCGAACTCCGCGATGCCCGTGCGCCGCCGCGCCTCCGCGTCCCCGCTGACGTCCTTGAGCAGCGTGGGCTTCGACGCGCCCCCGGACGCGCCCCACGCCGGGCGCTTCTCGTCGTCCTTCGCCCCCGCCTCCTCCAGCAGCGAGCTCCATGCCCCGCAGTCCGGGCACTTCCCCAGCCACTTCGCCGTCTGATACCCGCACGCCTGGCAGGTGTAGTGCGTCTTCGCCTTCGCCATGGGTCGGGTGTGTATCGCGGAACCCTGACGTCGAGGCGCCCAGACGGACGGGCATGTCCGCAGAGCAGGCAGGCTGGGTGTCAACCCCCCGGGCGTCGAGTTGTACGCGGGGGAGGGGGGACCCAGCTTCATTCCCATGGGCGGCGCGGCGGCGCGCCGCCTCTCGCACCAGACAGGTGGGCGCCAGGTGATGTGCCCGCCCCAACACTCACAGTGAGGTCGTCATGGGTATCATCGCATTCCTCGTCATTGGCCTTCTCGCGGGTCTGCTGGCGCGCGCCCTCATGCCGGGCAACCAGTCCATGGGGCTGGTGGCCACCACGCTGCTGGGCATCGTCGGCTCGTTCGTGGGCGGCTTCATCGGCTCGCTGTTCCGCAGCGACGGCCGCGTCTTCGACCTGCACCCCTCCGGCCTGCTGTTCTCCGTGCTGGGCGCCCTCCTCGTCCTCTTCCTGGCGGGCTTCGCCGGCCGGCGCCGCGTCCACGTCTGATGCCCCGCGCGGCCCCACCCGGGCCGGGGGGGGGGCGGGCCGGTGTCCCCGCGCGGGCGCCGGGCCGCCCCAGAGGGGCGGCGGGAAGTCGTCAACCTGTTCGCGCGACAGCGTTGACAAGTTCCCGCCGCCCGCGCACCTTGCCGCTCCTCAGCTACTCGAGGAGCCCATGTCCGATATCGCCTCCAGTGAGTCCTTCCACGGCCACGCCCACCCCGCGGCGCCTCCGCCCCAGGGCGTCGAGGCGCGTCACGACTGGTCGTTGGAGGAGGTCCGCGCCATCTACGGGATGCCGCTGTTGGACCTGGTGCACCGGGCGCAGACGGTCCACCGCGCCGTGTTCCAGGACAACAAGGTGCAGCTGTGCTCGCTGTTGTCCATCAAGACGGGCGGCTGTTCGGAGGACTGCGCGTACTGCCCGCAGGCGGCCCGCTACAAGACGGGCGTGAAGGCGGAGAAGCTGATGGCGGTGGGGGACGTGCTGGCCGCCGCGTCCAAGGCGCGCTCGGCGGGCGCCACGCGCTTCTGCATGGGCGCGGCGTGGCGCGAGGTGAAGGACGGGCCGCAGTTCGACAGCGTCCTGGAGATGGTGCGCGGGGTGCGCGCGCTGGGCATGGAGGCGTGCGCCACGCTGGGCATGCTGACGGAGAGCCAGGCGAAGCGGCTGAAGGAGGCGGGCCTGGACGCGTACAACCACAACCTGGACACGTCCCCGGAGCACTACGGCGACATCATCTCCACGCGCGTCTACGAGGACCGGCTGCGCACGCTGGACCGGGTGCGGGGCGCGGGCATCTCCGTGTGCTGCGGCGGCATCATCGGCCTGGGCGAGTCCGTGGACGACCGCTGCAACCTGCTGCGCACGCTGGCCAACCAGGACCACCACCCGGAGTCGGTGCCCATCAACGCGCTGGTCGCCGTGGAGGGCACGCCGCTCGAGGACCAGCCCCGCGTGGAGACGGTGGACATGGTGCGCACCATCGCCACCGCGCGCATCCTCATGCCCCAGGCCATGGTGCGCCTGTCCGCGGGCCGCCAGCAGATGAACGAGGAGGCGCAGCTGCTCTGCATGATGGCGGGCGCCAACTCGCTCTTCTTCGGAGAGAAGCTCCTGACCACCGGCAACCCCGAGTACACCCAGGACATGGCCCTGCTGGAGAAGGCCGGCATCCGCCCGCTGGAGCCGCGGCGCGAGCGCTAGGGAGTCCACCGTGAACGAGGTGACGGAGGCGGGAGCGCCCCCGCCGGGGACGCCGGAGGGAGGCATCGCCTCCGGCTGGGCCGCCGAGGAGCTGGCGTCGCTGCAGGCGCGGGGCCTGCGCCGCTACCTGGAGCCGCTCGACTCGCCGCAGGGGCCGGTGGTGCGCATCGGCGGCGAGTCGCTCGTCAACTTCTCCTCCAACGACTACCTGGGGCTGGCGGCGTCGGCCACCGTGCGCGCCGCCGCCGTGGCCGCGGTGGAGCGCCACGGGCTGGGGTCGGGCGCCAGCCGGCTGGTGGTGGGCGACACGACGGCGCACCACCGGCTGGAGGCCCGCCTGGCCGCCTTCGAGCGCGCGGAGGCGGCGCTGCTGTTCAACAGCGGCTACGCGGCCAACACCGGCGTCATCCCCGCGCTGGTGGGACCGGGGGACGCCGTCTTCTCCGACGCGCTCAACCACGCCTCGCTGGTGGATGGCTGCCGGCTGTCGCGCGCGCGCGTCGTCGTCTACCCGCACGCGGACGTGGAGGCGCTGTCGCGCGAGCTCGAGCGCGCGCCCGCCCGGCGCAAGCTGGTCGTCACGGACACGGTGTTCTCCATGGACGGCGACGTGGCGCCCCTGGCGGACATCGTCCAGGCGTGCCGCGCGCACGGGGCCGCGCTGATGGTGGACGAGGCCCACGCGACGGGCGTGCTGGGCCCGCGCGGCGCGGGGCTGTGCGAGGAGCTGGGGCTGGAGTCGCGGGTGGACCTGCGCATGGGCACGCTCGGCAAGGCGCTGGGGGGCCTGGGCGCGTACGTGGCCACGTCGCGGCGGGTGGCGGACCTGCTCGTCAGCCGGGCGCGGCCGTTCGTGTTCTCCACGGCGCTGCCCGCGGCCGTGTGCGCCGCGGCGGAGGCCGCCGTGGACGTGGTGGAGAAGGACGTGGAGCTGCGCGAGCGGCTGTGGCGCAACATCCGCCGCTTCGCGCAGGGGCTCCAGGCGCTGGGCCTGCGCGCGGAGGCCCGCAGCGCGGTGTTCCCCGTGGTGCTCGGCTCGCCGGAGCGGGCGCTGGAGGTGGCCGAGCGGCTGCGCGGCGCGGGCGTGCTGGTGAAGGCCATCCGCCCGCCCACCGTCCCGGAGGGCACCAGCCGGCTGCGCTTCTGCCTCTCCGCCGCCCATACGCTCGGACACGTGGACCTGGCGCTGGACGCGCTGGGCCGCGCGGGAGTGCACCGCCGTGACTACTAGCTCCAGGCCCTTCCAGGTCTTCGTCACCGGCACGGACACGGGGGTGGGCAAGACGCAGGTGTCGCGCGCGCTCGTGTCGCTGCTGGCGGACGCGGGCCTGTCGCCCCAGGGCTTCAAGCCCTACGAGAGCGGCTGTCCCTCGCTGAGCGCCCCGGCGGACGCCCTGGCGCTGCGGGAGGCGGCCAGGAGCACGCTGCCTCTGGACGTGGTGTGCCCGCACCGCTTCCGCGCGCCGGTGGCCCCGGGCGTGGCCGCCGCGCGCCTGGGCCGGGAGCCGGACTTCCGCGTCACCCTGGCCGCCTGGGAGAAGCTGCGCCACGGGCCGGTGGTGGTGGAGGGGGCGGGGGGGCTGTTCGTGCCCCTGGACTCGCGCCGCGACGTCATCGACCTCATCCAGGCGCTGCGACTGCCCGTGGTGCTGGTGGCGCGCGCGGGGCTGGGCACCCTCAACCACACCGCGCTGTCGCTGGAGGCCCTGGCCGCGCGCCGCATCCCCGTGCGGGCGGTGGTGCTCTCGCGCGGCGTCCCCCAGCGCGACGCCTCCGAGCGCGACAACCGCGCGCGGCTGGAGGCGCGCCACGGCGTCCAGGTGCTCGGGCCGGTGCCGTACGAGGCCGACGCGCGCAGGCGCCACGCCGCGTTCCGCCGCGCCCTGCGCCCTCTGGTGCCGTGAGCGCGGAGGCCGGAAAATCGGCCTCCGGCGCGTTCGCGGCGCTGCGCGAGTGCTACAGGTCGCGCAAGTTTTCGGGTGTCGCGGCCGTGAAATGGACGGGCCGATTTTTCCGCGCGAGAAAGCCGTCACGAATGGCGGACATCATCGACCTCACGTTCCTCGCGGACGTCCGACGCTTCTTCAACAAGCTCATCGACCAGAGGGGGCTGTCCTACTTCCTCCAGAAGGACGGGGCCCGGCTCTTCCACATCGAGCCGTCCAAGGTGGAGCTTGTGCTGCGGACGGCCCTGCGCGCCCGTAACCCGGAGCTGCCCCGGCCCCACGACCAGGCCATCGAGCACTGTCGGCGGGAGGTGCGCCGCGAGCTCATCCGCCGCGTCGCCAACGCCATGCTGCAGACGGGGCTGTGAGCCGCTTCTCCCCGCGCTCCGACTTCTCCCGCACTCCCAACGCCCTGGCGCAGGCGCTCGCCCGGCGCCGCGCCAGCCGGCTCCCCCTGCTGGACCTCACCGACTCCAACCCCACCCGCGTGGGGCTCCCCTCCCCGGACGTCGGCCTCCTGTCTCTCCCCGGCGCCATGGGCTACGCGCCGGAACCCGCCGGACTGGCCTCCGCCCGTGAGGCGCTCGCCGCCCACCTCTCCCGGCGGGGCGCATCCCTCCTCCCGGAGCACCTGGTGCTGTCGGCCAGCACCAGCGAGGCCTACGGGTGGCTCTTCAAGCTCCTGTGCGAGCCCGGGGACGACGTCCTCGTCCCCGCCCCCTGCTACCCCCTCTTCGAGCACCTGGCGCGCCTGGAGGGCGTCCAGACGCGTCCCTACCGCCTGCCGCTCGCGCATGGCTTCGGCCTGGACGTGGCGGAGGTGGAGGCCACGCTCGGGCCGCGCACCCGCGCCGTGCTGGTGGTGAACCCCGGCAACCCCACCGGCCACTATCTGCACGAGGGCGAGCTCGCGGCGCTCGCGGACGCGTGCGCGCGGCATGGGGTGGCGCTCGTCGTCGACGAGGTGTTCTCCGACTTCGCCTGGGACGCGGAGGACGGGCGGGTGGCCTCGGTGGCGGGGCGCGCGCTGCCCGCGCTCACCTTCACCCTCTCCGGCCTGTCCAAGGTGGCGGGGCTGCCCGGCCTGAAGCTGGGCTGGACGCACGTGGGCGGCCCGGCGCAGGCGCGCGACGAGGCCCTGGCGCGCCTGGAGTGGGTGGCGGACGCGTACCTGTCCGTGGGCACGCCGGTGCAGCTCGCGCTGCCGTCGCTGCTCGGGCACGTGGCCGGCTTCCAGGGGGCGGTGCTGGAGCGCGTGCGCGGCAACCGCCAGCGGCTCTTGTCCGCGCGGCCCCGGGAGGCGCGCTGGGACGTGGTGCCCGCGCACGGCGGGTGGAGCGCGGTGCTGCGGATTCCGAGGGAGCCGGGCGAGGAGGCGACGTGCCTGGCGCTGCTCGACGCGGGCGTGCTCGTCCAGCCCGGCTGGTTCTACGACTTCGCGGGCGGCGCCTTCCTGGTGGTGTCGCTGCTGGCGCCGCCCGGGGACTTCGCCGCCGCCCTGGCGCCGCTGACGCGGGTGCTCGGGGCGGCGGGGTAGGGCGGCCGGAGCCCGGCGCGCCGAGCGCCCGGGCCGCCCTGGGAGACCTCAGTCCGCCGGAGGGCTGATGAGCTGCTTCATCACGAACTTGCCGCCCTCGATCTGGAACAGCTCGTATTCGGAGGGGGCATCGCCGTTCGCGTCGAAGTTCAGCTCGCCGCTGGCGCCCTTCACGTCGATGTACTTGCCGGTGCGAATCTCGTCCCGGGCCTGCGCGAAGCCGGCGATGCCCAGGGCGTAGGTGTTCGCCGTCTGCCCCGCGGGGGGCGTCACGTGCGCCAGCCCCTTGGCGATGCCCGCGCCGGTGATCTCCCGCGGCGTGGCGTCCGGGCCCGCCGCGTACGCCGCGCCGAGCGCGACCAGGTACATGGCGTCATACGCGTGCGCGGTGAAGGAGAACTGGCCCGGGTCCCTGTTGGCGTAGGTGGACCGGAAGCGCTGGTTGAACGTGTTGTACACCGGGTCGCCCACGCGGGCCTGCGCGGGCGCGGTGCCGTAGGAGCCCTCCACCTGCGAGGCATTGGCCTTCAGCGCGTCGAAGAGGCCCAGGTCCTTGCCCGCGTCGGTGAAGAACCACCGCTGGCCGGGACGCCCGCCGGCGATGACCTGCTCGATGATTCGCGCGTTGTCCTCGGTGAAGCCCACCAGCACCGCCACGTCCTTCTCGGGCTCGGTGGTGATGCCGGTGAGCGTCGCCACCGCGGTGGAGATGTTGCCGTTGCGCTGGTACTTCGCCGGGGACACGGGCACCTTGCCGTTCAGCCGGTTGATGAGCTTGTCGAAGAGGCCCTGGCCATACACGTCGTCCACGTAGATGATGCCCACCTGCTCCACCGCCGCGAACGGCGTGTTCGGCAGCGGGGTGGTGTTGCTCACCAGGTCTCCGATGATGCGGCCCTGGTACGTGTCCGAGGGCGCCGTGCGCCACACCGTGCCCACCGCCGGCTCGTCGTCCAGCTTGTCGCTGAGGTTGGCGATGTCCGGGCTGGTCGCCGTATGGGAGATGAGCAGCGCCTTGGCCTTGATGGTCACCGTGCTGATGGCCACCGTCTGCCCGCTGCCGGAGGAGAACACCGCCGGCACCTTCTTGTCGTTCACCAGCCACTCGGCCTGCGCCTTGGCGCGGTCCGGGTTGGAGGCGGTGTCGCAGATGAGGAGGTTGAAGAGCCGGCCGCTGATGCCCTCGCGACCGTTGATTTCGTCCACCGCCATCTTGATGGAGTTGAGCGCCTGGACCTCCGACTGGTCGTCGCCGGAGGACGTCGTCAGGGGCAGCGCCGCGCCCACCAGGATGGGGTTGCTCGTCGTGGGGCCGTACACCTCGCCGCAGCCCTCCGGCTGGGGCAGGCAGTAGCCCTGCGTGCAGACCTGGTTGGCGCCGCAGTCGGCGCTCGACTCACACTCGGTGAGCCCGCCCGCGGTGGTGAAGCTGCAGCCGGCCATCAGCACCGCGCAGCACGTCATGATTCCGAGCGTCGTCTTCATCAGAAGCTCACCTCGGCGCCCGCGCCCACGCCACGCGGAGCCAGCGTCAGTCGGACCTCGCCCTCCACGGGGGGCCCTTCCTTGGGATAGAGGATGATGGCGGTGATGGCGCCGGCCAGGCCCACGCCGAAGCCGATGTCCGCGAGCAACGCCTTGCTCTTCGTGTCGTCGGAGAAGGACTTCTTGTTCTCCAGCGTCGTCGCCGCGTCGAACTTGTCGCGCGAATCCTTGGCCTGCATGCCGAAGAGGACGCCGGCGCCCACGCCCAGCACGCCCACGCCGCCCGCCGCGAAGGCCGCGATGCGCTGGTGCTTGTAGGACTTGAGCGCGCGCTCGAACTCCGCCTTCTTCCGCCGCTGGTTCTCCTCCTCGGCGCGCTGGGCGGCCAGCTGCTCCTCCTCGGCGCGCTTCCTCGCCGCCTCGGCCTCCTCCTGGAGCTTCTGCTTCTCCGCGTCCGCGCTGGCCTGGGCCTGCGTCTCCTTGTCGAGCAGCAGCCGCAGCTTGTCGATGCTGCGCGCGCTGCGCTTGAGCAGCGCCGGGTCCGTGCCCTCCGTGGCGCCGACGTACTGCTGGTACCACGACAGCGCCTCGCGCAGCTCGCCCGCGTTCTCCAGCGACACCGCGATGTTGAAGATGAGCCGCGGGTTGGGCTGGGCCTCGTGGGCCTTCTTCAGCACCTCCGCTGCTTCGTGGAACTTGCTCGCCTGGTACAGCCGCTCGCCCTCCTTGATGAGGGCCTGTGGATTCTTGGCGCGCTGGGCGAACGCCACCGGGGGCGACAGCAACAAGGCCGTCGACAAAACGAGGACCAGTCTCATGGTGGACGGAAGACTAGCGCGGAGGCGGCCGTGTGGCGAAGAGGGCGACCTCACTCCTCGTGAACGGCGGCGGGGCCGCCTCCCACCCGGGGAGCGGGTGGGGGGACGGCCCCGTCGGTGCTTCAGGTCGCTACAGCGGGCTCGGCTACCCGCCCAGGCGCGCCATCAGCAGCTTGCGCTGGAGCATGAGGGCCTCGGGGGCCTTGGTGCCCAGCTGCTCGAAGAAGACCTCCTGGCTCTTGAGCTCGCTCTTCCACTCGTCCTCCTTGATGGAGGTGGCCTCCGCGACGGCGTCCGCGGGCACGTCCAGGCCCTTGAGGTTGAGGCCCTCGTCCTGGCGCGGCACCCAGCCCAGCAGCGTCTCCTGCGTGGGGACGCGGCCGTGCACGCGGTTCACGATCCACTCGAGCACGCGCATGTTGTCGCCGAAGCCCGGCCACAGGAACTTGCCGTTCTTGTCCTGCCGGAACCAGTTGACCTGGAAGATCTTCGGCAGCTGGCCGATGGACTTCTGCATGTCCAGCCAGTGCTGGAGGTAGTCGCCCATGTGGTAGCCGCAGAAGGGCAGCATGGCCATGGGGTCGCGGCGCACCACGCCCACCTTGCCGGTGGCGGCGGCGGTCGTCTCGCTGCCCATGGTGGCGCCCAGGAACACGCCGTGGGTCCAGTTGAAGGCCTGGATGACCAGCGGGACGGTGTTGGAGCGGCGGCCGCCGAAGATGATGGCGGAGATGGGCACGCCCATGGGGTCGTTGGCCTTGGAGCTGAGCACCGGGTTGTTGCTCATGGGCGCGGTGAAGCGGCTGTTGGGGTGCGCCGCCTTCTCCGTGCTGCCCTTCTTCCAGGGCCGGCCCTGCCAGTCGGTGAGCTCCTCGGGGACCTCGCCGTCCTTGCCCTCCCACCACACGTCGCCGTCCGGCGTCAGGGCCACGTTCGTGAAGAGCGTGTCCTTGGAGATGGTCTCCATCGCGTTGGGGTTGGTCTTGTAGTTGGTGCCCGGCACCACGCCGAAGTAGCCGGCCTCCGGGTTGATGGCGTACAGGCGGCCATCCGGACCCGGGCGCATCCACGCGATGTCGTCGCCCACCGTCTCGACCTTCCAGCCCTTGTACTCGGCCGGAGGAATCATCATCGCGAAGTTCGTCTTGCCGCACGCGGACGGGAAGGCGGCGGCGACGTAGGTCGTCTCACCCTTGGGGCTCGTCACGCCGAGGATGAGCATGTGCTCGGCGAGCCAGCCCTCCTCGCGGCCCAGGTAGCTGCCGATGCGCAGCGCCAGGCATTTCTTCCCGAGCAGCACGTTGCCGCCATATCCGGAGCCGAAGCTCCAGATGGTGTTGTCCTGCGGGAAGTGGCAGATGTAGCGGCGGTCCGGGTTGACGTCGCCGGTGCTGTGCAGGCCGCGGTTGAAGTCGTCGCTGTCGCCCAGCATGTCCAGCGCCTGCTTCCCCATGCGCGCCATGATGCGCATGTTGAGCACCACGTAGACGCTGTCGGTCAGCTCCACGCCAATCTTCGTGAACGGGCTGCCGATGGGGCCCATGGCGTAGGGCACCACGTACATCGTCCGGCCCTTCATGCTGCCGGTGAACAGCTGCTCCAGCTTGGTGTACGCCTCCTCCGGCTCCATCCAGTTGTTGGTGGGGCCCGCGTCCGTCTTGTTCGGCGTGCAGATGAACGTGAGGTGCTCGACGCGCGCCACGTCGTTCGGGTTGGAGCGGTGCAGGTAGCAGCCCGGGCGCTTCTGCTGGTTGAGGGGGATGAGGATGCCCTCGTCCACTGCCTGCTGCGTCAGCCGCTTCTTCTCCTCTTCGGACCCATCACACCAAACGATGCGGTCCGGCTGGGTCATCTGGGCCATCTGCGCGACCCAGGCCAGCAGCGTGGGGTTCTTGGTGGGGGCGTCCGTGCCCACCTCCGCCACTTGCGTCGAAGCCATGGAAGTATCCTCGTGTCGTCTCAAGGTAGGGATTTCCGAGCCGGTGAAAAGGGCGAGCACCCTACCAGCGGAAAGGACGACAAAACTTCTGGAAGGGGCGTCCAAAAGCAACTGGCGTCCGGCAGTCGACCGGTCCTCCAGCCGGGGCGCTCCTAATTCCACTTATCAGAGGCCGGGCATCCAGTAGTTGACGGCGCGGTGCGGCAGGGACTCACAGGCTGCCCCGAGGGGCAACAGTTTGGGGCTCCTCCGGGTTTCCATGACCATCGCCATCGTCCTGGGCATCGTCGTCGTCGCGTTGGTGTTGTTCTCGGTCGATGCGGTCCCCATCGAGGTCGCCTCGCTGGGCATCGTGTGCCTGCTGGCGCTGACGGGCGTGTTGACGCCCGCGCAGGCGTTCGAGGGGTTCAGCAACGACACCGTCATCTTCATCTTCACGCTGCTGGCGATGACCCAGGGGCTCGCGGCCACGGGGGTGGTGCAGCTGGTGGGGCAGCGCCTGGCGTTCTTCGCGCGCTTCGGTCACCAGACCTTCGTCGCGGCGATGATGGTGACGGTGGCGGTGTTCTCCTCGGCCATCTCCAACACGGTGACGACGGCGGCCTTCCTGCCGGTGGCCATTGGCGCGGCGAACCGGGCGAAGGTGCCCAAGAGCAAGGTGCTGCTGCCGCTGGCGTACGCGTCGATGCTGGGCGGGATGGTGCTGCTGTACGGCACGTCCACCAACCTGGTCATGTCCGCGGCGCTGGAGCGCATGGGGCTCAGGGGCATCGGCGTGGTGGAGCTGGCGCCGGTGGGGCTGCCGGTGGCGGTGCTGGGCATCGGGCTGGTGGTGGTGCTGGGGCCGTGGCTGTTGCCCTCGCGCGAGGGCGAGGCGGGCGCGGAGGCGTGGACGCTGCGCGACTACCTCTCGGAGGCGGTGCTGCCGGAGGACTCGCGCTACATCGGCAAGCCGCTGGCGGAGATTTCGGAGGGGCTGGGCGTGCGGGTCATCGGCCTGGTGCGCGACGGCCACGCGGTGTCGGCGGTGCCCACGCACGTGCTCACCGGCGACGAGCGGCTGCTGGTGGAGGGGCCTCGCGAGGACATCCTGCGGGTGAAGGACCTGCGCGGCATCGAGCTGCGCCCGGACGTGCGGCTGTCGGACGCGGAGCTGAGCGACAAGGACACGGCGCTGGTGGAGGCGTCCGTGCCGCCCGGCAGCCCGCTGGTGGGGCGCAGCCTGAAGGAGTCGCTGTTCCTGGAGCGCTACGGCCTGGTCGCCCTGGCGCTGCACCGGCACCCGGCCATCCGGCGCGTCACCAAGCTCCAGCTGCTGGGCCGCATCTTCGGCGAGCGGCGCATGTCGCTGCTCCCGCTGGCGGTGGGGGACGTGCTGCTCCTGCGCGGGCCCAGGCAGAAGGTGGCGGAGCTGGCGGACGGGGGCACCCTGGTGGTGCTCGGCGGCCACGAGTACCAGCCGCCGCGCTATCGCAAGGCGCTGCTGGCGGTGGCGCTGTTCCTGGCGGCGCTGGGGGTGGGCTCGCTGGGGCTCGTGCCGCTGTCGGTGGCGGGGCTGACGGGCATGCTGGCGATGATCGCCACCGGCTGCGTGGACGCGCGCGCCGCCTTCCGGGTGGACTGGCGGGTGGTGGTGCTCATCGGGTCGATGATGGCGCTGGGGCTCGCCATGGAGGAGAGCGGGGCGGGGCGCTTCGTCGGCGAGCGGGTGGCGGCGCTGGGCGCGTTCGGCGGCCCGCGCGCGGTGCTGGTGGCGCTGATGGTGCTGACCATCGTCCTGTCGGCGCCCATGAGCAACCAGGCCGCGGCGCTGGTGGTGCTGCCGGTGGCGCTCAACGCCGCCCAGCAGCTGGGCGTGGACGTGCGGCCCTTCGCCATGGGCGTGACGCTGGCGGCCAGCTGCTCCTTCATCACCCCGCTGGAGCCCAGCTGCGTGCTCGTCTACGGCCCCGGCCACTACCGCTTCACGGACTTCTTCCGCCTGGGCACGCCGCTGACGGCGGCGCTGCTCGTCGTCCTGGCGGTGATGGTGCCGTGGGTGTGGCCCTTCGACGCCCAGGCGGGCGCGCGCCCGTCAGTGGATGGCGGCGCGCAGTCCCACGTCGTCGAGCACCCGCGCCTCGTGCGCGAGCAGCGTCTCCAGCCGCTCGCGCACCGGCGCCTCGTCCTCACCGGCGGAGGTGACGGCGAGCCGGAAGAAGAGTGACTGGTGCCCATCCTCTGACTGGGCCAGCTCCCCGTAGAAGCGGGCGAGCGCCGGGTCGGTGAGGCCCTCGGCCAGCAGGGACAGCCGCTCGCAGGAGCGCGCCTCGATGATGGCGGCGACCAGCAGCCGGTCCATCCGCCGCTCCAGCGCCGGGGTGCGCACCAGCTTCTGCAGGCCCTGGGCGTACGGGTCCCCCGAATCCTTCGTCAGCGTCAGGCCGCGCGCCGCCATCAGGTCCAGCACGCGGGCCAGGTGCGCGGACTCCTCGCGCGCCAGCCGCGCCATCTGCGCCGGCAGGCCCGGCAGCTCCGGGTACGCCTGGAGCATGGACAGGGCGTTGGCCGCGGCCTTCTTCTCGCAGTGGGCGTGGTCCACCAGCACCGCGTCGAAGCGCTCGAGCGCCAGCGGCAGCCAGCGCGGGTCGGTGGCGCGGTGGAGGATGACGGGGCCCTCTCCGGAGAGGGGACGGCGGGACGGCGTGGGACGGCTGCTCATGGGCGGCGCGGACTGTAGGGCATTCCCGCGCGGGCCGGCGAACTACTCCACCAGCACCAGCCGCCACGTGCGGCCGGCCAGGTAGCCCACCTTGCGGGCGATGCGCGCGGTGCTCTCGTCCCGCTCGTCGATGCGCAGGGTGAGCCGGGGCAGCGAGGACAACAGGTGCCGGGATATCTGGCCCAGGCACAGCGTGGCGTGGCCCTTGCCGCGCTCAGCGGGCGGCGTGTACAGGCCCTCCAGCTCCGCGCCGTACTGGGAGCGGCTGCCGATGTCGACCTTGAACACCAGCGCGCCGTCCTCCTCCAGCACGTAGGTGCGGCGCTGGCGCACGCGCTGGACGACGCGCGCCTCGTACCCAAGCGGGTCCTCCGCCAGCGGGTCGCGCTCCATCGCCTCGCGCACGTAGCCCTGCGCCAGCGGCAGCAGCCGGGGCAGGTCCTCCTCGCGCGCCAGCCGCAGCAGCGGGTTGGTGAAGGGCCCCAGGTCGTCCGCGGACACGGCGAACAGCCGCTGCGTGCGCGACAGGCGCGGCTTGCCCGGTGACAGGCTGCGCAGCAGCGCGTCCACCGACGACTTGTCCCCCACCGCCGCCTTGAGCCGCAGCGACGAGGCGAGCGCGTCCGCGATGACGCTGGTGGCGCCAGCGTCGCTGGCGCTGGGCACCACGAGGCCGCCCTCACCGCCCACGAAGACGGCGGCGGTGAGCGCCTTGTCGTCGAAACGGCCGTAGAAGGCGAACGGCACCCGCCCTCGCGCGGTGATGCCGAACTCCTCCAACAGACCCAGCAGGTAGAGGTTGTGGACCGGGTCCTTCGCGAGCAACGCCCGCAGGGCCGCCGTGTCCTGAGGGCCAAGCTGTTCGACGGAGACGGGCATGAAGGGTGAGGGGTCGCCAGACCTTATGCAAAACAGGCCCTCACCGGCCAGTCTCCTCCGGCACCCGGAACTCGAAGGGATACACCACCGTCGCCTTCCCCCCCCGGGACGGCGTGGAAAACCGGACGTCCAGGAGCGAGTCCTGCACGCAGGCCTGGACGAACGGGTCCGGAATGGTGCTCGAAAGCACCTCCCCATCCCCCATCTCCCCCTGCCCGTCCTCGCCCCGGGCCTCCACCCGGAAGCGCAGCTTCACCGTCTGGGGGCCCCTGTTTCGCTGTGCGGAATCCTCGAAACATTGCTGCACGAGCGGAGTCACCGCGCGCAGGGCGGCGCGGACGTCCTCGGGGCGCATGTCCCCTTGGGTGGACTCGATGACGGGCGCCACCTCGACCACGCGGCGCGGGTCCTTCTGACCGGGGCCGGGCAGGACGGGGACGGCGGATTGGCGGGAGGGGAAGGCGGGGGGCGGGACGACGGGCGCGGAAGGGGCTTCGGGTGGCCCGGGCTCCGGGCGAGCGGCGGCCCGGGCGGGCGCGGGGCCATGCGCGGGGGGGATGGGCGTGGAGTCCTCGGGCTCGGGCGCGTGGACGGGCGTGAGGAGCCAGGAGGACAGGGCGGCGCTGAGCGCGAGGATGCCCAGGCAGACGAGGGGGAGGACGACCCAGCGGATGGTGGAACGGTGGGACATGCACGCGCGTGGGACCCCGAAGGGAGCCCCCGCTTCGAGGATATGCCTCAACCCGGTGGGGCATGCACCCGTCATGGATGGGGGCGGACCGCGCGGCCGGCGCCCCGCTGGCCGGTGGTCGGAGCGCCGGTGGCGAGGGACCTGGCCGAGGGCCCGGGGCGACGCGGGTCGTTCTCGCAGGAGTGAGACATGAGCAACACGATGACGAAAACGCGGGGCGCGTGTTTCAATCCTCCGCGCGTGGGGCCGCGAGGGCTCCACCGGAAAGCGTGAGGAGCTTAGGGTGGGGCGGGCCCCCACCGTCCGCGTGGACGGAGAGGGCCCGGTGCTCACTCCAGCTGCGTGGAGCTCGGGTTCGCGAAGCCCTTGAACAGCGGGGGCGTGGGCCCGCCGTTGAGCACGCACTCACCGGAGAGCTTCGAGACGAGGTTGCCGCAGTCCTCCGGCGCGTTGCCCCAGCTCGCGGAGATGTTGAGCCACTGCAGCGGCACGAGGAAGGTGCCCGGGGGCTGCCAGTCGAAGATGACCGGACGGTGGTTCCAGGTGTCCCAGGCGATGCCCCGGTCGGTGTCGTCCGCGAGCTTCTCGCCGGTGAGGATGATGGTCTTGTAGACGTGCCTCGCGGCGTCCGGATAGAGCCCGTGCGAGCCCAGCGCCGCGTAGACCTCCGGATGGAGGCCCGCGACCAGGAGAATGGCCTTGTCGCCGAAGAGGAACCGGGCTCCGTCGCTGTGCTGGGCCATGTACAGCTCCGTCGGGCGGCCGTCGACGAAGCGCACGGTGAGGTGCTCCCAGTCGCCCACGTGGTTGCCGAAGGTCGAATAGGCGCCGTAGCAGCCGGCCACCGGGTCGAGCGGCCCGACGCAGACGCGCTTGCCGTTGTTGTAGGGATAGAAGGTCCAATAGATGACGTCGGTGACGTTCGTGGGGACGCCGCCCTGCGTGCGCGTGACGACCTGCGCGTAGACCGGCACGCGCTGCTGGTCCGGCCTCTGCCCGTCGAGGAACTGCGGGTCGGTGCACGAGGCGCAGCCCAGGGGCTCCTTCGTCGTCAGGTAGTTCCCCTCGCGCTTGACGTTGTCGAGGAAGTGCTCGACGGACGAGGGCCAGTAGTACTCGCCGGAGTGCAGCCAGACGCGGGGCGCGAAGAAGTGGACCGTGTTGGCGTCGACGGCGCCGCCCTGGAGCTCCGGGTTGGCGAGGGCGCTCTTGTTCAGGGCCCAGATGCGCGAGGGGTCCGGCGCGTCGTAGTTGCCCTGGCCCACCATGAGCGAGGCGTTCACCGTCCGCGCGTCCGAGGGGTTCACCTCGTAGAGGGTGACGTCCAGCGAGCCCCCCGAGCCCTTGTCGTCCCACACCCACGTCCCCGCCGCGGGCAGCACGTACTCGCTGCGCACGCACCGCACGAGGTCCAGGGCCGGCTTGTCGTAGCCACGGTTGGCCACGGTGCCCAGGCAGGTGTAGCCCGCCGGCGGCACCGGGTGCCAGAAGCTGACGTCATGCTGGCCGTGGGTGCCCTTGTCGTCCCAGACGAGCGTGTAGTCCGTGGGCCTGGCCAGCACGTCCCCCTCGCCGGAGACCACGAACGACATGCGCGGGCCCGTGCTGTGTCCGCGCATGGCGATGTCGCCCAGGGCGTACGCGCCGGGCATGCCGGACAGGTCGGGCCTCCAGACGGAGCCGTCCTTGTGGGAGCCCGTGCCGGCGTTGTCGTAGTACCAGGGGATGCTCGTCACCGGGTGGATGTAGAGCCGCTGCGGGTAGCGCAGCCGCGCCTTGTCCGAGCGCACGATGAAGTCCGCGGTGCGGCCCGCCTGCGTGGTGGCCGCCACCAGCTTGTACGTGCCCGTCGTGAGGAGCGCGGAGATGCGGGCGTGGGTGTCACCGGGTCCCGAGGGCGCCGCCTCGAGGAGCACCTGGTCGTTGGCGTCGAGCAGGTAGAGGTAGGGCACGGTGGTGCCGGTGCCGGACTCCAGGTCGAAGGTGACGATGTCGGGGCCGCCCAGGTAGTCGACGACGAGCTTGCGATTGTCCGGGCTGGTGGTGCTCTTCCCGCCGGAGGAGAGCCACCGGCCGTAGACGAGGTTGCCGTCCCCCGTGGTCGTGGACTCCACGATGATGCTGGAGGTCTGGGCGGCGAAGGGATGGCCGGTGAGGTCGGTGTCCTGGGTGAGGACGAGCTGAGTGCCCCGGAAGCCTCCGTCCCGGAAGAGGATGACCCGGAAGCCGTCCGGCACCCTGATGGAGCGGATGGTGTCGTTGCCCACGGTCAGGTGGCCCATGTCGTAGCGGCCGGCGCCGAGGGTCTGGCTGGTGCCCGTGTAGCCCCCGCTCGTGTACACGACGACGTTGGCGGCCACGAAGAGGCTGCCGGCGCTCCGGGCGGGGCTGTCGCCGGGCAGCACCAGGTCGAATTCGAAGGTGCGGGTGTCTCCCTGGAAGCCCGCCTGGGCGAAGAAGTACGCGCGCCAACCCCGGGGCACGTGGAGCTCGTCGAAGAGGCCGGGGGTCTGGTGGAGCTTGTCGGAGTCGTACGGGCCGGGCTGGAAGCGCAGCGCCTCGGCCTCCGTGGCGCCCGTCCTGTAGAGGCGCGCGACGGGCGTGTACCGGGGCGCGGGGCCGGCGTAGGCCAGCTGGAGGGAGCCCCCGGTGAAGGGGTCCGCGGAGAGGGGGGCCGTCCAGCCGCAGTAGCCGCCGCCCGTCAGCGCGACGAACTCGTCCGCGAAGCCGTAGGTCGACGCGCCGAGCTGCGACCAGCCCAGGGTGGAGAACTGCTCGCTGGCGACGCGGAAGGGCGTGCCGCGCAGGTCGACCGTGGCCCGACCGGAGGCCGTCCAGTCACAGGACATCGCCACGCCATAGGGCATGGAGGTGACGCTCGGCGCCCTGCCCGGATGGCTCAGCGAGCCCGTGGACGTGGCGAAGGTCCGGTCGGAGATGCTCACCCGGAGCGTCGCCGGGTCGATTCGCAGCTTCGTGAACGTCGTCCGGACGGTGGTCCCCGGCGCCGCGACGCCCGCGGTGTACTGGGAGAAGTTGGAGAAGAGGCCGGACTCCACGAGCGGGAGGTACTCCTTGGGGACGGTCGCCATGTCCTGGCACCAGACCCGCCACGGGCGCGCGAGGTCTCCCTCGACGTAGAGCGTGTATTCGCCGTCTCCCGCCGAGGGCGAGGCGGTCTTGAGCTCCTGACAGGACTTCTCCTTCGGGGGCACGAGCGACTGTTGCGCGGTGCCGCGCGCCGCGTCCTCCGAAGGGACTTCTTCGGGGGCTTCACCGGCGCAGCCGGCGGTCAGCGCGAGGAGTCCGGCGAGCAGCGCCCCGGGACCCGGTGGGAACAGGCGGGAACGACCCATGTCGATGACCTTCTCCTTCTCGTCCGGGCGCGCCGCGAGGGACGCGGCGGCCCGACGCCAATGACGACCCCGGAAGCGCGGCGGGCGCTCCGGGGTGGAGCACGTGGCTCCTGGCGGGAGACGGAGAAGCGGGCCCCCGTGTTATTTCGGGCCCGTTTCCGAGGCGGGGACGCGCCGCCTCGGGGACTTCAATCGCAGGAGCGCTGCTCGGGCTTGCCCTTCGTGCACTGGTCCTCGGGCGGGAAGTGCGCCTCGGCCTCGGCGATGGCGGCCTCCGCGGACTTCTCGCATTCGGCCTGCGCGATGGCGCCGCGAATCTCGAACAGGCGCAGCACCTCCTGGCAGCGGGCCTGGAACGTCTTCACGCCCTCCTTGAAGAGGGGCCGCATCACCTTGGGCGAGAACGCGTAGCCGCTGGCGGTCGCCAGGGCGGACTCGGGGCGGAACATCCACGACGTGCGCCAGCTCGACGCCACCTGCTCGAGGCGCGCGGGGCCCAGCCACATGCTGGTCGCGGCGGGCAGCGCCCGGGCCTCCGGCGGCACGAAGCCCGCGCCCGTGCGGCGGCAGTACGCCTCCGCGGCCGTCCTCGACTCCATGGCCCGCAGGCGCTCCGCGCAGACGTTGTACTCGGCGAAGCGCCGGCCCACGGCGGCGAGCTCGCCCTGCTGCACCTCGCCCACGCGCGGCTGCGTGACGAACAGGTCGATGGTGCGCATCAGCGTGTCGACCGCGTTGGCCGGAGGCGCCGAGGGCGTGGGCTCCGCGCCTCCCGTCGAGAGGACCAGCACGCGCTCGGCGCCGCGCTGGACGGCCTGGAGCAGCGGCAGGCCGGAGCGCACGCCACCGTCGAGGAACGTGCCCCGGTAGCGGCCGGAGCGGGACGGCACCCAGGGCACGGGCTCCGCGAGCACCGGCTCGACGATGGAGGCCACCACGGCGTTGAGGAGGCCCTCCACGCGCTGGGCCTCCGTGGCGTTGGGGGCGAAGTCCGCCGGGTCCTGGTCGCTGATGCCGTAGACGTCACCGGTGTTGAAGTCCACCGAGACGGCCACCAGCTCCGTGCCGTTGGACAGCTGCGCGGGAATCACCGCCGCGCGCAGCTTCTGGTAGACGCCGTCGAAGCGCACCAGGCCGCGCACGTCCGTGGCGATCTTCCATATCCACGTCGAGTTGACGCAGTACAGGTCCGACTCCACCGAGCACGTGTAGTTGTCGAGCAGGACCTGGCGCGCGCGCGCCTCCTGGCCCGGCGTGTGGAACAGGTCGACCAGCGTGCTGATGAGGGCGCCGGTGCTGGTGCCGGCGGCCAGGTCGATGCGCGCGTCGCCGCAGCCCTCGGGCGCGGGCTTGCCGCGGCACTGCTCCAGCACGCCGAGCAGACGCCAGATGACGCCCGCGCTGAACGCGCCGTTGGCGCCGCCGCCGCTCAGGACGACCGCGTTGGACGGGCGCCCCAGCGTCCGCCCCCACCTGCGCGCGCTCACGTATTGGGCGGCGGACTCGGCCCCCTCCAGGATGCCGCGCTCGGTGGGGAACGGCTCCAGGGGAGACGCGAGCGAGTCGCCCAGCACCGCGAGCGAGGGGGCGATGCCCATGACGTTGGCGAGGAAGCGCTGCGCGTCGACCTCCAGGGCGTCCGGGGCGTTGGGGTCCGCGGCCTTGGGGACGGAGGGCAGGCCCCACGGCGACTCCTGGGTCGCGCGGGTGAGGAACGTGTCGTAGCAGGCGCGGTTGTCACCGCCCGCCGCGTCGCGCAGACACGCGAGCTGCTCGAGGACGAGCCGCGGAGAGCGGCCCAGCGCCGACATCCACTTCGCCACCTCCGCGGGGTTCGCGTAGGCGTCCACCAGGTGGGAGCGCGTCAGCCGCGCCACGCGCTCGCGGATGGGGAGGGGCAGCGGCGGGTGCTTCTCCTCGGAGGGGTCGTTCAGCTCCGAGAGGAGGTAGTCGGTCCGGAGGAAGCAGCCGCCCGAGACGAGCGCGAGCGCCGAGAGGCACAGCAGGTACGTGGAACGCCGGTTCAAGAAGGCCCCCGTCGGGAGTGCGGGGCGGAGGCGGGACGAAGGTGCCCGGGGTGCCTCCGCGTCACAGGTGCAATCCCGACGTTATCGCATGCGGCTCCCACGGGAGGGGCCTTCCGCGACGGCGCCCCGCTCACGCGTGGGCCGGGGCATCCGGCTCCACTCGCCGCGGGGCGCCAGGAACCTGGTGGGCGCGGTCGCTACGGGTAGACCTCGCGGCGCGTGGTGGCGCGCGTGTCGCCGATGGCGCCCTCGGCGTGGACGCGCTGGCGCTTGCTGACGCCCAGGCCCGCGCCGAGCACCGAGGCGATGAGGCCGAGCAGGAGCGCGCCGAAGATGCCCCAGAAGACCCGGCCCGTCTTGTCCGCGGCCTGGAGCGCGCCCTGCTGCACCTGTTCACCCACCTGCCCCACCTTCGCCTTCGCCTGGTCGATCTGCCCCTGGACGCGGTTGGCCACGTCCTCCGAGTCCGCGCGCGACAGCCGCGTGTTGTCCGCGATGGAGGTGACGAGCAGCTCGCGGTCCACGTTCCCCGTGCGCACCGCGGTGGTGACGATGTCCTTCGTCGCCGCCTCCAGCTGGTTGGCGGTGATGGTGGGCTTGCCCTCTGCCCGCAGGCGCTGGTTGATGGGGCCGAGCGCGTCATTGGCGTCGATGCCGAAGCTCTGCGCGATGTGGCCTCCCTGCGAGGCCAGGCCCCCCGCCGCCGCCCCCGTGGCGCCGACGATGCCCGTGGTCGCCTTGAACGCCGTGCCCAGGATGGTGGAGACCACCATGCCCATGAGGACCACGCCCGCGATGGTGGTGAGCCCCCACATCACCGCGCCGTGCATCGCGCCGCCTCCCTTGTCCACCACGCCCGCGGTGCGCGCGGCCACGAAGCCGCCCACGAACAGCGCGATGAGCGGCGCGATGATTCCCCAGATGCCCGTGCCGATGCCCGCCGACTTCGCGCTGCTCGGATTGCTCGGGTTCACCGAGGACAGGCCCAGGGCCAGTCCCAGGGAGTACAGGAGGATGAGCACGCCGAGCGCGACGAAGGCGCCGCCGAAGATGGCGCCCCAGCTCAGCTTGAACGGCATGCCCGCGCTGGCGGGGATGACGCCGGGTTTCTCGTTCTCCACGATGGTCGTTGCCATAGGCCGGGCCCTCCTGCCGCGGCGAGCCCCCCTGGAGTGGGGTGGCTCGGGTCCGTTGCAAAGATGGGCATCGTCCAGCGCCCGACGATTCCCCTCCGCCGTCCGCCTGCCCGGGAGGGTGGGGACGGCGAGGGCTCACCTCAGGCCGAGTGCGCCGACGAGCACGTCCTCGCGCGCGACGACGGGCACCCGGGGGAGCGCGTCCACCGAGAAGGCCTTCACCAGCGCGTCGAGCGTGCGCGGGCTCCCATCCCCCAGCCCGCTCCACGCGGCGAGCAGGCCGAGCACGCGCTCGGGCGCGACGCCCCGCTCCCGCAGCTCCGCGAGCGCGAAGGCGCCCTCGCGCTTGGCCAGCCGCTTGCCGTCCTCTCCGAACACGAGCGGGACGTGGAGGAAGGCGGGCGTGGGCCTGCCCAGCGCGGCGTAGAGCTGGAGCTGCCGCGGCGTGGACGACAGCAGGTCGTCGCCTCGCAGCACGTGGGTGATGCCGCTGGCCGCGTCGTCCACGACGACGGCGAGCTGGTAGCTGGCGACCCCGTCGTTGCGGCGCACCACGAAGTCGCCCACCACGGCCTCGACGTCCTGCTCGTAGGGGCCCATCAGCGCGTCGACGAAGGACACCGTGCCGGGGCGCGCGCGGAAGCGATAGGCGGGCACGCGGGTGCGGGCGCGCTCGGAGACCTGGGCCGCGGTGAGGTGGGCGCAGGTGCCGGGGTAGCGCGGGCCCTCGTCGGACAGGCCATGGGGGGCGCTGGCGGCGCGGGCAATCTCCGCGCGCGTGCAGAAGCATGGATAGACGAGGCCCTCGCGCTCCAGCGTGGCGATGGCGTCGCGGTACAGGTCGTCGCGCTGGCTCTGGAACAGCGGGGGCTCGTCCCAGTCGAGGCCGAGCCAGCGCAGGTCCTGCATCAGGTCCTCGACGTACTGGGGCTTGCAGCGCGCGCGGTCCAGGTCCTCGATGCGCAGCAGGAAGCGCCCCTGCGCCGCGCGCGCCTGGAGCCAGCCCAAGAGCGCGCTGCGGATGTTGCCCAGGTGCATGCGCCCGGTGGGGCTGGGGGCGAAGCGGCCTCGGAAGTCGCTCATGGGCGGACCAGCGGCTTGCGGATGGGAGGCTCGGGTTTGCGCTCCGGCTTCGTGGTGGGCGGGGCCTTGTCGCTCGAGGGCGCGGTGTACGCCGCCTGCGCGGGGCGCGACGGCGGGGAGAAGCCGGGCGTGGGGGAGAGCGGGATGCGCTCGGCGAGGCCGGCCTCCAGGCCCCGCGTGGACACGGCGGCGACGAGGTTTCGCAGGGGGGTGCCCGCGTCGAGCAGCTCCAGGTCCATGGCCATGCGTGGCAGCCGGCGGGGCGTCGTGTCCCCTGGCGCGAGCAGGAAGGTGTCCACGGCGAGCCCCGCGCCCGAGCGGGACAGGGTGCCGAGGACGACGAGGTCCGCGCCCGCGGCGCGTCCCAGCTCGGCGGCGGCCTGGAGCGCGGCGGCGTCCAGCCGGTTGGCGGACAGGGCCTGGGCGAGCGTGGCGGCGGCGCCGGTGCCGGTGGGCTGGATGGTGATGGTGGACTCCGCGTCGGAGCGCGTCTCGAAGACGCCGCCCACGGTGTCGCCGGAGGGGAGGGTGGCGCGCCACAGGTGCGCGCCCGGAGGGATTCGCGAGACGCGCACCGGCGCCGGGCCCACGGAGACGCCGTCGAGCGTCACGGCGATGCCGGGGGGCAGGGTGTCGAAGCGCGCGGCGCCGGTGGGTTGGGCGAAGTGGGTGGCGCGCACGCGCTCGACGGTATGGGCGAAGAGCGGCGAGGTGGCGGCGAGGGGCAGGGCCCGGTCGGGCGCGAGGGTGAGCGCGTTCGCGAGGTCGAGGGTGGCCTCCTCGTCGCGTCCGGTGGAGAAGCGCACTGCGGCGCGGAGCGCGTAGGTGTCGGCGAGCTCGGCGGCCTCGGGCAGCCCCCGGCCATAGGCGTCCAGGGCCTGGCCCAGCGCGGCGTCCGCGCGGGCGAAGTCCCGCGTGTCCCGCGCGGAGGTGGCCTCGCGCACGGCGTCGCGGGCGAGGGTGAGCAGGTCGGGCGCGGGGGCCTGCTCGTTGCTGGCGGGAGGAGGCGTGGGCTCGGCGAGGGCGAGGCCCTCCGCGCCATGGACCTCCGACGCGAGCCGCGCGGCGAGGCGTGGCCCGGCGCGCGCGGGCACGTCTCCGGAGATGGCCTGGAACGGGAGCACGGCCACCTTCTTCCGGCCCGCGCCCGGACGCGAGGCCAGGGACGTGGTGCCGAGGAGGAGCAGCAGCAGGAGCGCGAGTCGCTTCATGGTCGGAGCCGTTCTCCGCAGATGGGCTGGAACGGGAGGACGGCCACCATCTTCCGGCCCGCGCCCGGACGCGAGGCCAGGGACGTGGTGCCGAGGAGGAGCTGCGGCGGGAGCGCGAGTCGCTTCATGGGCGGGGCCGTTCGGGCTGGTTTCCTAGCATGGGGCGCGGGGACCAGGGCTCTCCGCCGGAGGTGGAGCGGGCTCGGGCCTGGCGATGGAGCGCCCCTCCGCGTCTGGAGCACGGGTGTTGACCGCGCGGCGCCATGCGTGCCCGGGTGGAGGAGGTGGGGGGCCTCACCGGCCTCGCTCCTCAGGGCTGGGGTTGCAGTTGATGCCGCTGCTTGAAGCGCCGCCACTGTCCGACGAGGGAGTCGTCATCGGCGGGGGGCTCCGACTGGAGGGCCTGGGGGCTCAGGAGCAGGCGGGTCTTGCGGGAGGGCGGCTCCCCATAACGTTCGCGCAGCAGGTCGAAGGCGAGCCGTGCCCAGTAGGGCGGGTCCTCCGGCTCCTTGCTCAGCAGCTCCTCCAGGGCGTTCGCGGCGGCGCGGTCCACGTCCTTGCTCTCGAAGCCCCGCAGGGCGGTGAGCATCATGGGCAGCTCGTCATCGACGAGGGGATGTCTCACGGTGCTCGCGGCCAGCAGCGCGCGGTGCTCCGCGGTCAGGTAGGCGTCCGCGCGGGAATGGGCGTGGGCGAAGACGAGGTCGGAGGGCAGTCCGGCGAGTCCATCCCGGCGGGTGGCGGGGAGCGTGGCGGCGAAGACCTGCCACTGGAGGCGGGTCACATCGAGGTCGTACACCCGGCCCGCGATGCGTGAGCGGATCCACTCCTCCTGGCTCATGCGGGCGAGCCGTACCACTTGCCGGTACGCGGCCGTCGCGACCGCGTCCGTCGGGAAGCGGGTTCCATCGGCGAGGGCCGGGGTTCGCCACTGGCCGCGCTCGCGCACGAGGAAGGCGACGACCGAATAGCCGGGCTCGTAGGTCGAGTCGTCGGGGCCGTTCAGCTCGGGCTGGAAGTGCACCTCGATGCGCTCGCCATCGCGCTCGGGGCCCTTCCAGGTCTCCCGGACATGGAGTCGGGCGATGGCGTCCGTGCGGGGCCTGGTGCCGCTGGGCGGTGGCGCGGTCTCCTCCACCTCCTCGACGTCCGCCCACACCACCAGCTGGGCCTCCGCCGTCAGGTCCCAGAGTGTCTGCGGTGGCCTGGCGTCCGCGCGCTTCAGGGGGACGAGGCTGAGGGCGAGCAGGAGCAGCCGCGTGCCGAGGCGTCGCGTGGTGGCGGCGGGGATGGGACCGGGGCTGTGCTCACGCTGCATGCAGCGCTCCTCGTCGAGCTGGGAGGCCCCGTCTTCTTCACACGGTCCCCGCACCCACCCTCATCCGCCGGCCATCCGCGGACATTCTTCCATGACCTTCGCGCCATGGCGACCCCGGGGGATGACGCGAGAAGCCGCGCGTGCCCTCAGCGCGAGGACCGGGACGTGGCGCGCACGGGGCGTGGCTCCAACCGGTGGCGCTGCTTGAAGGCCTGCCAGCGTCGAGGCAGGGGTTCTTCGGGGGCGAGGCCCGCGAGGGCCCCCAGGCGGTCGAGCCATGATGGGGCCAGCTCGAAGGGTTTCTCTCCCAGCCGCTCGCGCAGCAGCTCGAACGCGGCCACCTCGGATTCGAGGTCTCCGCGCTCGGGGCCGGCCTGGAGCCGGGTATCCAGGATGTCGACGGTGAGAGCTCAGGCGAAGGTGCTTCCCTCCATGGGGGCACCGGAGCGAATGTCCGGCCCGGGTCCTCCGTTGTCCGGACCGGAACTCCGATGCGCATCGTTCACTGCTCCGACGTCCACATCACCGACGACTACTTCGCGCTCCCGCTGCACCGGCTGGGCTGGCGCCGCTGGATTGCCCTGGCGGAGCTGACCGTGGGCGGCCGGGCGAGGCGCTACGCCGGCGCGCCCCACGCGCTGGCAGCCATCGCCCGCGCGGCGGAGGGCCACGCGGCCGACCACTTCATCCTCTCCGGCGACCTCACCGCGTACGCGCTCGACAGCGAGTTCCGGGGCGCGCGCGAGGCGCTGGGGCCGCTCGCCGGAGACCCGCGCCGCTGCACCATCATCCCCGGCAACCACGACGTCTACACGCCCGGCAGCCATCAGAAGGGGCGCTTCGCGCGCCACTTCGGCCACCTGCTGGAGAGCGACCTGCCCCAGTACCGGCGCGAGGGGGCCTTCCCCCTGGTCCGGCTCGTGGGCGACGAGCTCGCGGTGGTGGGCCTGCTGTCCGCGCGCGTACCACCCACGCCCGGCCTCTCCTTCGGCGTCATCGGAGAGGCCCAGCTCGCCGGACTGGAGGCCCTGCTGAAGGACCCACGGCTGGACGGCCGCGCGGTGCTCATCGTCGTGCACCACGCGCCGTTGACCCGCAAGGGCGTCGCGGACCGCTGGCACCACGGACTGCGCGACGCGGAGGCCCTCCTGCGCCTGTTGCCGGGCCCGCGCTTCGCGGTGCTCCATGGCCACATCCACCAGCGCTACCACCACCCCGCGACCGCGGAGCGCCCGCACCTCTTCGGCGCGGGGTCCTCCACGGAGGCCGGGCACGAGGGCTACTGGCTCATCGACGTGGCCCACGGCCAGGTGGTGGGCGGGCAGCCGCTCGCTCCGAGCTTGTGACAGCAGGCGCCCACGGCGGTAGAACCCGCCCATGTCGCGTGTGTCGCAGCCTCAGCCGTCGTCCCTGGACCTGTCGCTGGAGGAGTACAAGTCGCTCCGCGCCCTCCAGCGCGCCGTGGACGACCTCCTGGAGGAGAGCCTCCGGGAGCGAGAGACCCTCACCCAGTGCTTCCGCCGCTGCTTCCCACCCGTCCTCGCCATGACGGGCGCGCGCGCCGTGGCCATCTCCACGCGCGACGAGGACCTGGTCGAACAGACCTGGGCCGAGGGTGACTGGGGCGAGGACTATCCCGGCCCGCTCCTCGACGGCGCGCCCGGCGTGCGGCGCCTGGGCAGCAGGACGCTCGTCACCCAGCCGCTGGATGTCGCCGGCAGCCGCGTGGGCTCCCTGGGCATGTTGTTCGCGGGGGACCACACCGCGCCCACCGCCGCCGCGCGCGCCCTGCGCGTGCTGGACACCCTCGCCGAGCAGCTCGACACCGTGCTGTGCCTGGTGCACACGGCGTCGGAGAAGCACCAGCTCATCCTCCAGTGCAACGCGCACCTGGCCAACCCCGTCTTCGAGGTGGGCATGGACCAGGCGGTGCTCACGCTGTCCCAGCGCGTGCGGCTGCCGGGCTTCCTCCTGCTGTACCGGGACGCGGTGCGCCCGCAGGTGCTGCACTACCGCTCGTACCGCAACGGCCACCTGGAGTTCGAGAGCGGCGAGCAGCCCAGCCCCATGCTGGAGCAGGCGCTGCGTCAGCACGGCACGCGGCTGCTGTCCGCCGAGGAGTCCGCCCTGCGGCAGTTGCTCTCCGGCCGCACCACGGAGGCGGTGCTCATCTCCGGCGCGGCCCTCAACGAGCCCCTGGGGAAGCTCGCCGTCTCCAGCGACGAGGGCTTCTCCGCGTACTCCATGGACCTCATCCGCGTGCTGGCCTCCACGCTCAGCCAGCGGCTGCAGGACTACAACCGCGAGCGCGTCCACCTGTCGCAGTTCTTCCCCACCGACATCATCGACGCGCTGCTGCAGGACCCCAACTACGCGCAGCACCTGCGCGCGCAGGACCAGGAGGTGGGCATCCTGTTCGCGGACATCAACGGCTTCACGCGCATCTGCGAGCAGGGCTTCGACAGCCCGCGCAACATCGGCCGCTTCGTGGACGAATGGAGCGCGCGCGCCGTGGACTGCATCTGGGCGCACGGCGGCGTGTTCGACAAGATGGTGGGCGACTGCGTCATCGGCCTGTTCGGACCGCCCTTCTTCCAGTCGTCCCGCGACGCGCGCGCGCTCGCCGCGGTGCGGGCCGCGTGCGACATCCAGGCGCTCACCGCCACGCTCGGCGCCAGGGAGGAGGTGGCCGCGCTGTGTCAGCGCGTCAAGCTGCCCGGGCTCGGCGTGGCCGTGGGCGTCAACCTGGCCAACGCCAACTGCGGCCTGTTCGGCCCCAACCGCCAGTACACCGCCTTCTCCAGCGGGATGAACCAGACCGCGCGCCTCCAGTCACTGGCCGGCTTCCGCGAGACGCTGGTGATGGCGAGCGCCAAGGAGGCGCTGGCGGAGTCGCGCGAGGCCACCGCGCGGGCGCTGCGCTTCGGGCCCCTGACGGAGACGCCCGTGAAGAACGTCGCGCAGCCGCTGCGTCACCACCGCCTGGAGCCGTTCACGCCGTGAGGTGCGCGGCGGCGTAGCGGCGGGAGAAGTGGATCCACCGCCGCTCGTCCACCTCCACCTGCCACTCGGAGTTGGGCGTCAGCGGCAGCCGCTGCTTGAGGAAGCTCTCCAGGTGGTCCGCCGCCTTCACCGGCGTCAGCCCCGGCGCGCGGAAGGCGATGTGGAGGAACACCTCCAGCGAATCGGCGACGTCCACCGAGGCGCAGATACGCAAGGCGCCCACCCGCCGCTGATAGAGCGTGTTCTGCCCGGGCCATGTGCTCGGGTCCAGCTCCCGTCGTACCGCCGAGAGCCAGTTGGACGGCTGGAGGATGAAGTCGAGCAGGTCCATGCTCGCCTCCTCCGTCGTCGCGTGCTCCTGGATGGAAAGCATCGCCCACCTCCCCGGGAAGCCGATGGAAAGAATGTGCCCACGGCCATGGGGCGTGCAAGAGGCCGCGCGCGGAAAGCGCGGAGGTGTCCGCCAACGACAGGCGCGAGCCTCAGGTGTGGGGCCGGGACCGCACCTGCCGGCGGCGCACGTTAGCCAGGACGGCTGACATGCGCGCGCCCATCCACCACGCGACTCATGGGCTGGTGGGAAGTGAACGGCGAGTGCGCCGCTCCACCGCGGACTTGAGCTGTCCGCAGCCCGCGTCGATGTCGATGCCCCGGCGTTGACGCACGGTGCTGGGGACGCCGTGCGACATGAGCACGTCCTGGAACGCGCGCACCGATGCGGGCTGGCTGGGCCCGCCGTCGTAACCCACCGTGGGGTTGAGGGGGATGACGTTGACGTGCGCGTCCATCCCGCCCAAGAGCCGCCCCAGCGTCTGGGCGTGCTCCGCCGTGTCGTTGCGGCCGGCGATGAGCGTCCATTCGAAGAAGATGCGCCGCTTGCGTTTGTCGATGTAGTAGCGGCACGCGTCCATCAACTCGTCGAGCGGCCAGCGCCGCCCCGCGGGCACCAGCGCCGCGCGTTCGGCGTCCGTGGCGCCGTGCAGGCTCACCGCGAGCTGCACCGGCCGGTCCTCGTCCGCCAGCCGCCGGATACCGGGCACCACGCCCACCGTGCTCAGCGTGATGAAGCGCGGCCCCAACGCCAGCCCGAGCGGGTCCACCAGGACATCCACCGCCGCCATCGTGTGCTCGTAGTTGTGCAGCGGCTCGCCCATGCCCATGAGGACGACGTTGCGCAGCGACTCGCCCGACTCGCGCAGGAGGCGCTGCACGTGCAGCACCTGTCCCACGATTTCGCCAGGCGAGAGGTGGCGTGAAAGACCCATCTGCCCGGTGGCGCAGAAGACGCAGCCCATCGCACACCCGGCCTGGGTGCTGATGCACACCGTCGCGCGGCCCTTGAAGCGCATCAGCACCGTCTCGATGGTCTGCCCATCGTCCAGGCGCAGCAGCAGCTTGTGGGTGTGGCCGTCCGAGCTGAAGGTCTCGTGGTGGGGCGTCAGGTGGCCCAGCCGCGTGTGCTCGCCCAGGCGCGAGCGCAGGTCGGGGCGCAGGCCCTCCACCTCGTCGAGCGCGCGCGCCTGCTGGCGGTACAGGCCCGTCCACACCACGTCGCGGTGATGGGGGCGGTAGCCCCAGCCGGAGAGCAGCTCGCCCAGGGCGGGCCGCGTCAGGTCGTAGAGGTTGATGGGCGTGTCGGACGGCATGGCCAGGGGGACCCCATAACATACCCGTGGCCGGGGCACCCAGGCGCGGGGGTTGGCAGGCGACCCGACGGGCCCCCGGGCCTCGCTGCCGGAGCGTGCGGCCGTGCACAAGCTGTCCGGGTATGGGACAGGCCATCGAGCAGGAGACGTTCGCCCCGGAGGACTTCGAGCGCTTCTCGCGGAGGCTGGAGGAGAACCTGGAGGCGCTGCGCGCGGTGCTGGCGCGGCCGGGCTTCGGCGTGGGGACGCCCACCATCGGCGCGGAGCTGGAGCTGTTCCTGGTGGACGCGGCGGGCTTCCCGCTGCCCATCAACCGGCAGGTGCTGGCGCGCACGGTGGACCCCCGGGTGACGCTGGAGCTCGACCGGTTCAACCTGGAGCTCAACCTGCGGCCGGGGCCGCTGGCGGGCCGGCCCTTCCAGATGCTGCGCGCGGAGCTGGAGGACTCGCTGGCGGAGGTGCGCCGCGCGGCGGCGACGCAGGGCGCCCGGGTGGTGGTCATCGGCATCCTGCCCACGCTGCGCGAGGCGGACCTGGGCCGCGGCGCGCTGACGAACCAGCCGCGCTACCACGCGCTGTCGAACGTGCTGCGCGCGCGTCGCACGCGGCCGTTCGACATCGCCATCTCCGGCGAGGAGGCGGTGACGCTCACCGCGGACGACGTGACGCTGGAGGGGGCGAACACGTCGCTCCAGTTCCACCTGCGGGTGGCGCCCGCGGACTTCGCGCGGCTGTACAACGCGGCGCAGCTGGCCACCGCGCCGGTGCTGGCGGTGGCGGCCAACTCGCCGCTGCTGTTGGGGCGCAAGCTCTGGGACGAGACGCGCGTGGCGCTCTTCCGCCAGGCGTTCGACGACCGGGGGGCGCAAGGCGAGGAGGGCTTCCTGCCCCACGCGCGCGTGTCGTTCGGCCATGGCTGGGCGCGCCAGGGGGCCTACGAGCTGTTCGCGGAGTCGGTGGCGCTGCACGCGCCGCTGTTGCCGGTGATGAGCGAGGAGCGGCCGCTGGAGCGCGTGGCGGTGGGCGCGCTGCCGGGCCTCACCGAGCTGCGGCTGCACCAGAGCACCGTCTGGTCCTGGAACCGCGCCATCTACGACCCGAAGGACGACGGCCACCTGCGCATCGAGCTGCGCGCGCTGCCGGCCGGACCGTCCGTGGTGGACATGGTGGCCAACGGCGCCTTCCTGCTCGGGCTGACGCTGGGGCTGGCGCCTCGGATGGAGGCGCTGCTGCCGGCCATGCCCTTCGTGCACGCCGCGGGCAACTTCACCCGCGCGGCGCGGCGCGGGCTCGACGCGGAGCTCCTGTGGCCCGCGGAGGCCGCGCCCAGCCCCCGCGTCGTCCCGGTGGTGGAGCTGCTGCCCGGGCTCCTGCCCCTGGCCCGGGAGGGGCTGCTGGGGGCGGGCGTGGAGGCCCGGGACGCCGACCCCATGCTGGACATCATCGCCCGGCGCGTGGAGGCGCGGCTGTCCGGCGCCCGTTGGCAGAAGCGCGTGCTCCAGAAGCTGGAGGAGGGCATGCCCCGGCGCGACGCCCTGGCGGCGATGCTGGAGCGCTACCTCGAGCACGCGGCGTCCGGCGCGCCCGTCCACGCCTGGCCGGTGGAGTAGGGCCCCTCCGGGCCGGGGGCGGCGCCCGACGTTGCGAGCGCGGTCGTCCCGGGTTGAATATCCGCCCGTCCGCCGCGTCCGCGGCGGGACTCCCCGCTCACGCCCACCATGGTCCGACTCCTCTCGATGCTGTCGCTCTCGCTGCTCCTCGGCGGCTGTTCCACCCTGCGCGGACAGGCCGACGAGCTGGCCCGGAAGGGGCGGTTCGTGGAGGCCGCCGCCATCTACGACGAGCTCGTCGCCAAGAGCCCCCACGAGAAGGAGCTCGTCGTCGAACGCGACGGCCTGCGGGGCCGGGCGCTCGACCAGCTGCTGGGCAACGCGCGAAGGCTGCGGATGGAGGGGCAGGACGAGAAGGCCGAGGACAACCTGCTGGGCTTCCTCGACCGGCGCGTGGCGTGGAACTCGAAGCTGAGCGGCGGCCTGGAGAGCTCGCTCCTGGAGGAGATGGGCGGCACCGACCAGCACCTGCAGCGCATCATCTCCGAGCCCGCGTCGCGGGGCCTGGCGCTGACGGCGGAGGCGGCGCTCGTGCGCAAGCGCCCGCTGCTCGCGCACGGGGAGATGGTCCACATCCGCGCTCGCATGGAGGACGCGGTGCTCCAGAGCGGCAGGGACACCTGCGAGCGGCTCAAGGGCGTGTCGTCCGAGACCGGCTCGCACTGGCGCGAGCTGGTGGCGCGCTACTGCCACCACTGGGGCGGCTTCGCGCCCGAGCCGCCCCCCGGCCCGGAGTTGACGCGCGCGCCGGACTTCACGGGCGCCGTCGCCGGCCTGGACTCCGCCCAGCTGGAGCTGCTGCGCGGCCAGCTCACCCGCGCCTACGAGAAGTCGCCCTGGTTCTCGTCTTCGGCAACCACGGCGCCGGAGCTGTCGCTCGCGGGCAGCTTCAGCACCCGGCGCGACAGCCACACCGTGGAGCTGACCGCCCCCTACTACGAGAAGGTCCCCTACACCGACCACGAGGACCGCACGGAGACCATCGAGGAGCCGTACGAAGTGGAGGAGGAGTACACGGACAAGGACGGCAACAAGAAGACGCGCAAGGTGACGCATGTGCGCAAGTACACACGCACCTTCACCGTGCCTGTGACGCGCTACAGGGATGTGGCTCGCACCTTCGAATACCGCGCGCTGCGTCGCTCCGTGGACTACCAGCTGACGTTGTCCTCCTCCGGGGTGTTGGACAGCCGACGCGGGCCACTCTCGACGGTGGTCCAGGGGCACTATTCGGAATCCGGCTACGAGCACGACGTGCGCTTCGACCCCGGTGACGTCCGCCCCCAGCGCGCCGTCTTCTCCGCGCCGGACGACTGGGTCGCCCAGCGCGTGCAGGCCATGGCCGCCACCTTCACCCAGCAGCTCGTCGAGCACTGGCAGCAGTCGTACTGCGAGCCGTCAATCCTCTCCCTGGACGCCGCCGCAAGATGTGCCCGCGCGGGGACCGAACTCCCTACTCCTGCATACCGTGTCCTCTCTGAAATCCTCGGGGACGACGCGGCGCGTGTGCCATCACTTTTCGTGGCGCGCTGACGCGCCGCGCGTCACACGTCTGCTACTCGGCGGGGTCAAACGAGACCATGTGGATTGTTCCGGACTTCTGGCGTGAAATACCCCTGAGTGCGGGTCAGACCCGGCTGTCAGGATTCGTACTTGGCAGTTCATTTCACGCAGAGGACCGTATGCATCCGAATGGAGCCCGAAGCTTCGCCCGACGTCGAACCCTCGTGATGTGGATGGCTTCCTCCCTGGCGCTGGCCGCGTGCGGTGGCGAGGCGCTGGACGCTTCCGAGGAGCTGGCCGCGGGGACGGTGGTTCAGCAGGTGATTGTTCCGGACGACGGGGAGAGCGCGTCGTCGGACCGCCGCATCATCGTCTACCTGACCGGTGACCAGTCGTTGTACGCGGTGAGTGGAGGACGGACGACGTTGGTGGCCAAGCGCAGCGGCGCGCCGTCGCTCGCTCCGAATGGCCGCGAGGTCGTCTACGCGAAGCTGCCCGACTCGTGGCGGGTCGGCGACGCGGTGAGGGACACCGAGCTGCACGTCTACAACGTGAAGAACGGCAAGGACGAGAAGCTGACGTCCGGCCACGACGACACGGACCCCACGTGGACGCCGGACGGCAAGCACGTGCTGTTCCGCTCCCAGCGCCGCACGGGCCTGGCGTCGTTCTGGAAGGTGAAGGCCAACGGCAAGCACCTGGAGCAGGTGACCAACGCGAAGTGCGCGGCGCCGACGGACCTGTCCTACGTGCCCGCGTCCCTCGAGGGCAGCCCCGTGCAGTGGGCCCCGGCGGACCGTCGCATCATCGTCTACATCACGTCACAGCCGAACGACAGCGACGTGCGCGTCATCGAGTTCGACAAGGGCTACGACGTGGCGTCCGCCTACAGCCTGGGCAAGGGCTTCGCGCCCCAGTGGACCGGCGAGGGCACGCTCGTCTTCAAGCGCAACGTGAAGGGCGTCGTGGTCGACGTCGAGGTGAGCCTGTAGTCGACGGCGCGCGGCGCGGGGGTTCGTCACGCGCGGCGCGAAGGCAGTGACGGCCGCGAACGGCCGGCGTGGGTGACGCAGTCGATGTCCAGGTGAAGCAAGGCCGCAGGCGGGCCGGCGCGGAGGTAGCGGAGCGCGGGCGCCCGAGGAGAGGGGCAGTGGAGGCCCTCTCTCGCCGCGGCGGGCCTTCACGGCCCCGTGACGCGGGGCCTTTCGTCTCAGCCCTCTTCCTCCGACACGCGGCGCAGGCCGAGCATCCGCCGCAGCTCGCGCGCGGACTGGCGGCTGACCTCCACGGCGTGGCCCCGGTGCGTCCGGGCCAGGTAGCCGCCCGTCTCCAGCGGCTCCAGCCGCGCGACGTGGGCGAGGTTGAGCAGCGCCCGGCGGTGGACGCGGTGGAAGCGCTCCGCGGGCAGCTTGTCCGCCAGCTCGTTGAGGGTGAAGTCGGTGAGGTAGTCGCCCTGCGCGGTGAACACCGTCACCAGCTCGTCGTCCAGCGCGGCGTGGGAAATCGTCTCCGGGTCCACCAGGACGATGCCCTGGCGCGTGGGGATGGGCAGGCGCGCCAGGGCGCGCGAGGCCGCGGGCGCGCCGGGCTTCTCCGCGTCCTGGGCGCGGGGCTCCGCCTCCGCCAGCCGCGCGCGCGCCCGTTCGAGGGCCTTCTGCAGGCGCGCGGGCTCCACGGGCTTGAGGACGTAGTCCACCGCGCCGTGCTCGAAGGCGTCCACCGCGTGCTCGGCGTGGGCGGTGCAGAGCACCACGCGGGGGCGGCCCTCGGGCATGAGGGCCAGCGCGTCCAGGCCGGTGAGGCCCGGCATGTGGATGTCCAGGAGCACCACGTCCACGCCGCCCTCGCGCACGCGGGCGAGCACGCCGTCGCCGTCGGCGGCCTCGCCGCACACCTCCACGTCCGGCAGGGCGGCCAACAGGCGCGCCAGGCGCTTGCGGGCGATGAGCTCGTCGTCGGCGATGAGGACACGCAGGGGCGCACTCACGTGAGGACTCCGGGGTGGGGGCCCGAGCGGGGCAGGGTGACGGTGACGCGGGTGCGGCCCTCCGCGCTGGTGAGGGCCAGCCGGGCCCGGTCTCCATAGGCGAGCGCCAGGCGGCGCTCCACGGTGGGCAGTCCGGCGCTGCCCTCGCGGGGGCCCTTCGATTCGCCGGGGTTCTCCAGGGCCACCTCCACCTCCGCGTCGCGCGCCAGCACGCGCAGGGCCAGCGGTCCCCGGTGGCCGGCGGCGGGGCCGTGCTTCACCGCGTTCTCCGCCAGGGGCAGCAGCACCAGCGGCGGGACGGGCAGGTCGGTGGCGCGCGACTCCGCGGGAATGTCCAGCGTGAGCTGGAACAGCTCCGGGTCGCGCAGCAGGTGCAGGTCGAAGAGGGTGCGCATCAGCTCCAGCTCCTGCGACAGGGGCCAGCTCGCCTTGCGCACGCCGGCGAGCACCGTGCGCAGCATGGTGGACAGCCGCAGCACGGCGGCCTCCGCCACGGCGCCGTCCTCGCGGCACCACTCGGCGATGGCGTTGAGGGTGTTGAAGAGGAAGTGCGGGTCCAGGTGGCTGCGCAGGGCGAGCAGCTGCGCCTGCTCCGCCTCCAGGGCGAACCGCGCCGCGCGCGCCCGCTCGCGGGCCAGCGTCTCCTCGAAGCCGATGTCCCGCCCCAGCCCCCAGCCGCCCACCAGGAACAGCGCGTTGCACACCACGAGGTTGGTGGGCTGGGTGAGGAAGGTGGGGCCCAGGCCCAACAGCTTCGGCAGCACGAAGCCGGACATGAGCACCACGCCGCTGCCCACCGTGCCGTAGAGCAGCACGCGCACCCCGCCGTGGCTCAGGTCCAGGCCCTCCGGGAAGAGCACGCGGTAGGAGACGGGCGCCACGCCCGCGGCGAGCAGGCACATCAGCACGCCCAGGTGCGGGGCAAGCGGCTCGTCGCTGAAGCGCGTCTGCGCGGCGACGAGGGGCGCGGACACCAGGAGGATGGGCAACAGCCTCCGGGGCTCCGCGAGGGCCCGCAGCGTGGCGCGGACGATGGACCCTTCCGGCTGCTCCGACATGTTCGGGGCGCAGCCTACACCGGCGGCCCGCTCAGCGCGCGGGAGGCTCCGCTTCCTCCACCTCGAGGACGTCGAGCGCGATGCTGCCGACGAGGACGAGGGGGAAGAGGAGGATGGCGCAGAGGATGAGCCAGGGGGTGGGGAGGGTGAGCATCGCGGGCTCCTGGGGCCTGGAATCATGCCCACCCACCCTGACGCGCCCCCAGGCCCCTCGCTGACCCGACCGGGCGGACGGTCGTCCACCCGACGTCAGCGGTCGCTTCAGGCGCGGGAGGCGTCCGCCAGCGCGTCCGCGAGCCGCAGCCCGTTGCGGACGCAGTCGTTGATGCCCACGCCCCGGTAGGCGTTGCCCGTCAGGTGCAGCCCGGGCCAGCGCGCCAGCGCCGCGTCGATGGCGTCCATGCGGGCCAGGTGGCCCACCTGGTACTGGGGGATGCCCCGGGGCCACCGGAAGACCTGGGTGAGGGACGGCGCGGCGTCCACGCCCGCCAGGGCCTTCAGCTCCTCGCGCGCCAGCGTCACCAGCTGGGCCTCGTCCAGCGCCACCAGCTCCGGCCTGCGCGCCCCGCCCACCATGCACGTGTAGAGCACGCCGCCGCCCTCCACGCGGAACGGGAACACGGTGGACGCGTGGATGGCGCCCAGCAGCCGCTTCTCCTCGCGCGGGGGGACGAGGAAGCCGAAGCCGTCCGGTGCGGGCGTCGTCCCCGCGGCGAAGCCCAGGTGGACGGCGGCGATGGGCGCGTAGTCGATGCCCGAAAGGTGCCCCGCGAGCGCGTCGTCCAGGGGCCGTACCAGCCGCTGGGCCACGTACGCGGGCACCGCGAGCACCACGTGCGTCGCGTCCAGCTCCGCGCGCCGGCCGTGCTCCTCCACCGCCAGCCGCCAGCCGCCCTCCACGCGCGTCAGGCCCTCCACGGACGCGGACACGCGCGCCGCGTCGCCCAGGGCGGTGGCCAGCGCGTGGGGGAGGGCGCCCAGGCCCCCCTCGAAGGTGGACAGCGCGCCGGAGAGCCTCGCGGGCGCGGCGGGGCCCGGGGGCAGCGCCTTGCGCTGGGCGCGCTGCGTCCGGATGGCGCCGAGGATGAGGCTGCGGTGCTCCTGCTCCAGCGCCACGAGCTGCGGGAAGGTGGCGCGCACGCTCAGCCGCTCCACGTCCCCGGCGTAGATGCCCGTCTGCACCGCGTCCAGCAGCACCTCCGTCGCGGTGCGCCCCAGGTGCCGCCGCCCGAAGTCCGCGAGCGACTCGTCCACCCCCGAGGGGCCCCGCGCGCTGAACACCTCGGCCAGCACCCGCAGCTTCGCGCCTGTCGGCAGCACGTCCGAAGCGAGGAACGCGGGGGGCGAGGCCGGCACCGAGCGCATCCGCCCGCGCGTGTAGACATACCGACGCTTCGCCGACACATCCGCCGCGCGAATCCTGTCTTCCAATCCCAGCGCCGCCGCCAGCTCACGCATTGCGGGTTCGCGGTCCAGGAAGCTGTTGGGCCCCGTCTCCACCGCGAAGCCGTGTCTCACGTGTGTCCCCACCACGCCCCCGAGCCGGGAGGTTGTCTCCAGGACGACGGCAGCGATACCGCGTGAGCGCAATCGCCAGGCGACGACCAGACCTGAAATCCCACCTCCTACGACGGCGACAGTCATCCGCTGTCCCTCCTGGTTCGAATTTTCCGGTGAGCAGCGTGCACTCGGAAACCTTCAACGTGCTGTGTTTTGCCAAGGGCAGCCATTCGGCGCGTTAATGATGTACATGCGCTACGTCATCACTGGAGCCAGCCGAGGCATTGGGTTCGAATTCGTCCAACAGCTTCTCCTGCGCGGCGATGTGGTCGACGCGGGAGTGCGTTCCGAGGAGGGCCTGCGGCGATTGCAGCCGCTGATACGTGACTTCGGAGGCCGGCTGCGCGCGCGCGTGCTGGACGTCGCGGACGAGGCCAGCGTGAGGACCTTCGCGGAGGTCGTGGACGAGCGGCCGGTGGACGTGCTCATCAACAACGCGGGCGTCCCCGGCCTGTGGTGCTCGCTGACGGACGTCGACTACGCGGACGTGGTGCGCACCTTCGCCGTCAACGCGCTGGGGCCGCTGCGTGTCACCACCGCGCTGCTGCCCGCGCTGCTGCGCGGCTCGGCGCGCAAGGTGGCGTACGTCACCTCGCGCATGGGCTCGCTGAGCGCCAACGAGGAGGGCGGCGCGTACGCCTACCGCATGTCCAAGGTCGCGCTGAACATGGGCGTGCGCAACCTGTCCCGGGACCTGCGCGGCCAGGGCATCGTCTCCGTGCTCCTGCACCCCGGCTGGGTGAAGACGGACATGGGCGGGCCGGACGCGCCGCTGCCACCGAGCGACTCGGTGCGCGGGATGCTCCAGATCATCGACGAGCTGCGCTTCGAGCACAGTGGCCGCTTCTTCGACTACCAGGGCCAGGAGGTGCCCTGGTAGGCGACGGAAGCCTCCGGCTACGGGTAGAGCATCTGCGTGCGCCAGCCGTCGCCGTCGCGCAGGTACACGTGGCGCTCGTGCAGCCGGCTGGGGCGGGCGTGCCAGAACTCGATGCGGTCCGGCACCACGCGGAAGCCGGACCAGTGCGGCGGCCGGGGCACCTGGCCTCCGGCGTAGCGCCGCTCCACCTCGTCCACGCGCGCCTCCAGCGCCTCGCGCGACGGCAGGGGCTGGCTCTGGAGGCTGGCCCACGCGCCCACCTGGCTGCCCCGGGCGCGGGACTGGAAGTACGCGTCCGCCTCCGCGTCGTCCACCTGCTGGACGCGCCCCTCCACCCGGACCTGGGTGTCGAGCGGCTGCCAGTAGAAGCACAGCGCGGCGAAGGGATGCGACACGAGCTCGTGGCCCTTGCGACTGTCGTGGTTGGTGAAGAACACGAACCCGCGGGAGTCGAAGTCCTTGAGCAACACCACGCGCGCGCTGGGACGTCCGTCCGCGCCCACGCTGGCGACCACCATGGCGTTGGGGTCGACCGGGATGGCCTGCTTCGCCCGCTCGAAGACCTCGGCGAAGCGCTGGAAGGGGTCGGGAGGTATCAACACGCCGCGCAACATACGGGACGGGTGGACGCCGCGCACGTTCGCGGTTGACTCGCTGGGCGCAAACGTCATGGTTGCCCCATG
The DNA here is from genome assembly GCF_021412625.1 of Myxococcus stipitatus. The sequence goes on from NZ_JAKCFI010000004.1 coordinate 167,367, forward strand.
AAGATTCTCTTCATCTCCTCGGAGGTGGCTCCGTTCTCGAAGACGGGGGGGCTGGGGGACGTGGCGGGCGCGCTGCCGGCGGCGCTCGCCGCGCTCGGCCACGACGTCAAGGTCGTCACCCCGCGCTACCGCGACGTGAAGGAGGCGCGGCGGCTGTCGCCCACGGGACACTCGCTCCAGCTGCGCTTCCCCTTCGGCGAGCAGCAAGGCCCCATCCTGTCCGCCCGCCTGTCGGAGCGGCTGGAGGTGCTCTTCCTGGAGAACGCCGCGTTCTACGGCGACCGGCACGGGCTGTACGGGGACGCGTTCGGCGAGTTCGGCGACAACGCGCGCCGCTTCGCGTACCTCTCCGTGGGCGCGCTCCAGGCGGCGCAGCGGCTGGGCTTCGTCCCGGACATCGTCCACGCCAACGACTGGCAGACGGGCCTGGTCCCCGTGGCGCTGCGCCGGGGCTTCCAGGCCACCGCGCTGGCGCGGGCGAAGAGCGTCTTCACCATCCACAACCTCGCCTACCAGGGGCTCTTCTCCAAGCACGTCATGGAGGACCTCGGGCTGCCGTGGGAGTTGTTCACCGCCGACGGCGGGCTGGAGTTCCACGACACCGTGAACCTGCTCAAGGGCGGGCTCGTCTTCGCGGACGCGCTCACCACGGTGTCACCCACGTACGCGCGTGAAATCCAGACGCCGGAGCAGGGCTATGGACTGGACGGCCTCTTGCGCCACCGCGCCCACCGGCTCACGGGCATCCTCAACGGCATCGACACCCACGAATGGAACCCCGTCACCGACCCGTACCTGCCGGCGCGCTACAGCGCCCGGGAGCTGGACGGCAAGGACCGGTGCAAGCGCGAGCTGCTCGCGCGCTTCGGCCTGCCGTGGAGCGACGCGCCGGTGTTCGGCATCGTCAGCCGGCTGGCCTGGCAGAAGGGCGTGGACCTGCTGCTGGAGGCGCTGCCCGTGGCGCTCCAGGCCGACCTGCGCTTCGTCGCCGTGGGCAGCGGCGAGGCGCCCCTCGAGGACGGCCTGCGCGCCCTCCAGGCCCGCTTCCCCCAGCAGGTCGCCATCCACCTGGGCTTCGACACGGCCCTGTCTCACCTCGTGGAGGCCGGGTCGGACTTCTTCCTCATGCCCAGCCGCTACGAGCCGTGCGGCCTCAACCAGATGTACTCCCTGCGCTACGGGACGGTCCCGGTGGTGCGCGCCACCGGGGGGCTCGTGGACACCGTGGAGGGGGGGCTGGGTGGCAACGGCATCCTCTTCGAGGCCTTCCACAAGGCGGCCCTCGTGGCGGCCTTCCGCCGGGCGCTCGCCCTGTACGCGGATCCCCCCAGGCTCACGGAGTTCCGGCGCCGGGGCATGGACAAGGACTTCTCCTGGGACGCCTCGGCCAGCCGATACGTCGCCCTGTACCAATCCCTCGTCTCCGGATGAATAAATGGGTGCCGCCGGAAAATCGCAGTAGGATTGTGTCGTGGCGGATGCTCCGGACCTGGGTGGTTATGAGGTAGTCGGCCGGTTGGCTGTGGGCGGCATGGCGGAGGTGTACCAGGCGAGAGCCCGGGCCACCACGCAGCGCTCTCCCGGTGAGCCGGATGAAGTCGTCATCAAGCGGTTGCACCCGTCGTTCCGCAACGACACCGCCTACGTGAAGGCGTTCGTCGACGAGGCGAAGCTGACGGTGCGGTTGCGGCACACGCACATCGTCCGGACGTTCCGCCTGTTCAAGGCGGGGCCGGACTACCTCATGGTGCAGGAGCTCGTGAGTGGCCGGACGCTGGGCTACATGCAGGAGCTGCTGCTCAAGGCCGGCGCGGCGATGCCGCCCGAGTCCGCGTGCTACATCGCCTGGTGCCTGCTCAAGGCGCTCGACTACATCCACCGGGCGAAGGTGGGGGAGAACGGCGCCACCATCGTCCACCGCGACGTCAACCCGGCCAACGTGCTGCTGGGCATCAACGGCGACGTGAAGCTGACGGACTTCGGCGTGGCGGAGGTGGAGGGGCTGATGCGGGGCGACTCCGGCGCGCTGCGCGGCACGCTGCCGTACATGAGCCCGGAGCAGGTGCTGGGGCAGGCGGTGGACGCGCGCACGGACCTGTTCGCGGTGGGCGTCATCCTCTGGGAGCTGTTCGCCAGCCGCAGGCTGCATGTCGGGGAGAGCGAGGCGGACCTGATGCACCAGGTGCGCGACGCGCGCGTGCCGCTGTTGTCCTCGCTGGTGCCGGAGCTGCCGGACTACGCGGTGCAGGTGGTGCGCAAGGCGCTCTTCGCGGACCGGGTGCGTCGCTTCCAGTCCGCGGCGGAGTTCATCAAGGCGCTGGAGGCGCTGGCCCGTCGCGCGGGCTGGCCCCTCACGGTGGAGGCGCTCCAGCCCCTGCTGGGGGGCTGATGGGCGCGGCGCGGCGGGCCCTGCTGGCGTTGCTCGCCTGGGCGCTCGTGTCCGGGTGCCTGGGCGCGGTGCCCCTCAAGCCGCGCGCCTACGACGAGGCGGTGCGCGTGGAGGCGCTGGCCTTGGACTTCCGGCCGGACGGCTCCGGCGTGCTCGACCTGGACCTGGAGGTGACGAACCCGTCGTCGGACGCGGCGTCGCTCACCTCGGTGGACTTCGAGCTGTGGGTGGAGGGCCGGCGCGTGGCCACGGGCGCGCAGCTGGTGGACGCGGCGCTGCCTCCGTCGGGGCGCGCGCCGCTGCGCGTGTTGTTCCCGCTGGCGGCCGGGCGCGGGGTGGCCGTCACGGAGGACCGGCCGCTGGAGGTGCGCGTGCGCGGGGGCGTGGTGCTGCGCTTCGGCGGGACGGAGCGGCGGGCCCCGTTCCGCGTCCAGGGCTCGCGCAAGCTGTCGTTCGTCCCGCCCGGGCGCGTGGAGGACTGACGCGCGGCGCTCAGGACTTGGCGGCGGAGGAGGGCTCCGCGCGGGGCTCCTTGGCGCGAGGCTCCTTGCCGTCCTTGGCGCCGACGCCGCTCTTGATGCGGGACATGCGCACCCGGTCGATGCGCGCGCCCACCTTGTTGGTGATGACGAACTGCCAGCCGTTGTAGGTGAAGCGCTCGCCCACGTCCGGCAGGTGGCCCGCCAGCGAGGACAGGAAGCCGCCCAGGGTGTCGAAGTCGCCCTCCGGCAGCGGGAAGCCGAAGGCCTGGGTGAAGCCGTCCACCTCCATGGCGGCGTCCACCAGGAAGCTGCCGTCCGCCAGCTTCTCCACCTGCTTCTCCTCCACCTCGAACTCGTCGCCGATGTCGCCGACGATTTCGCGCAGGATGTCCTCCAGCGTCACCACGCCCATGAAGCCGCCGTACTCGTCGACGACGATGGCCATGTGGATCTTCCGCTTCTGCATGTCGCGCAGCAGGTCGCCAATGGGCTTCATCCACGGCACGAAGTGCGCCGGGCGGATGATGTCCTGCAGCACGATGAGCTCCGGGTGCTGGAGCAGCGGGATGATGTCGCGCGCGTGGAGCACGCCGATGATGTGGTCCACGTCGTCCCGGTACACGGGGATGCGCGAGTGGTTCTCCTCGGCCAGCAGCCGCAGCAGCTCCTCGGAGCTGATGGTGCTGTCCACCGTCACGACTTCCGTGCGTGGCACCATGACGTCGCGGCAGCGCTTGTCGGACAGCTCGAAGATGGAGCGGATCAGCTGCGGCGCGCTCTTGTCGACCTCGTTCTTCGCCGCCTGCGCGGCCAGGAGCTTCTCCAGCTCCTCCAGCGGCGGCGGGGGCGGCTCGAAGCGCAGCGTGCGCCCGAACGTCCGAGCCACCAGGTTGAGCACGCCCAGCACGACGCGCATGGGCGGGTACAGCACCGCCACCAGCAGTGACACGAGCCCCGACAGCCGGAGCGCCCAGCGCTCCGGGTTGGCGTTGGCCAGGCCGCGCATGGTGACTTCCATGAGGCTGGCGAGCACGCCCACGAAGAGGGCGCCCGCGGCGACGGTGGCCACGGGCAGCCAGGCGGCCTCCCCGAAGCGGGTGAGGTCCAGCATGCGCGGCGGCACGAAGGCGCCGATGGCGGCGGCGAGGAAGCCGCTCAGCAGGGTGCCCAGACGCAGGGCGGTGGCGGTGGCTTCGCGCTCCGTCTTGTGACGGAGCACCCGCTGGCTGGCGGCGCCCTTGTGCGACTCCGCCAGCTCCTGGGCACGCAGGTCCGACGTGCCGTAGAGCGCGGACTCCGCCGCGGCGACCAGGGACCTGACGAAGCACAGCGTCAGGCAGGCGACCCAGAGGGCCCAGGTAGGCATAGAGGCATGTTCTTAACCCGTGCTAAGGGTCCGTTCCACCCCGCCGGAGCCTCAATGCACGCTCGCATGTATTCTGTTGGAGCACTCCTGGCCTTCCTCGTCCCCGCCCTGGCCGGGGCGTGGCCGGTGGACCTGGTCGTCAAGCTGGAGAGCGGGAAGGAGCGCTTCCAGAAGCTGGCGGCCGTGGACTGGGTGGAGGTGGAGGACCCCTCCGTGGCCACCGCCGAGGTCCTGTCCGGCAGCAACGAACTGTTGCTCACCGGTCAGAAGGAGGGGCGCACGCTGCTGCTCCTGTATGCCGAGGGGCGCTTCGCGGTGTGGCGGCTGACGGTGGGCAACCCTCCCACCGAGGACGTGGCGCCCCGGCTGGCCGCCGCGCGCAAGGTGTGTCCGGACCTCCAGGCGAACCAGGGCCTGGAGCGCTCGCTGACGGCCACGGTGAAGGACGCCCCGTGCCGCGCGGCGCTGCTGGAGGTGCTGCGCACCGACGCGTTCCTGGCGCGGGAGCTGGAGCTGACCTTCGAGCTGCCGGCGCTCCAGGAGCAGCTCGCGTCGATGGGCGCGGCGCTCCAGCCGCTGGGCCTGGAGGCGCGCTACAGCGGCGCGGGCCTGGTGATGACGGGCACCGCGAGCCGCGAGGACTGGCGCAAGGCGCTGTGGGAGCTGTTCCGTCGCGCCGTGGGGCGCGTGCCGCTGGAGGACCGGGTGGAGGTGAAGGCCCCGGAGCCCCCGGCCGCGGCGCCCGACGCGGGGACCGCCGCCGTCGCCGAGCCGCCGGTGCCGGTGGAGATCCTCAAGCCGGCCCCGTCGAAGCGCACGCGCAAGCCGCGCTGACGCCGGCGCGCGGCGGGGCTCAGGGCTCGCGCAGCACGAGCAGGCCGCGCGAGGTGTCCACGACGTAGAGGTAGCCGTCGCCCGGCACGCGCATGCCGATGGCGCCGTCGTAGAAGCTCGAGCCCCGGCCCGGGTCGCCCGCGCGGAAGGTGTTGTAGTGGGCCACCTCGCGCGGCGCCTCCGGGGTCGACACGTCCAGCACGCGCACGCCCTCCTGGTACCAGGCGACGTAGAGCTTCGTCCCCACCAGCACCATGTTGTGCAGGGAGACGTGCTCGCCCAGCCGGTACTCGCCGACGAGGTGGATGGCGGTGGGGTCGGTCACGTCGAGCACGCGCAGGTGCGCGCCCCAGTCCTCGCCGCCCTCGAAGGCGATGAGGCGCCCGCCGAAGCGGCCCACCGCGCTGGCGTGGCTGGTGGAGCGCTCGTAGCGGTAGGCGCCCAGCTCCCGGGGCGTGTCCGGGTTCGTCAGCGAGGCGATGACATAGCCGGCGCGCCAGAAGCTCACGTACAGCCGGTCCTCGAAGGCGAACATGTCGTGGGGGCCGTAGGACGTGGCGGCGTCGAAGCCCGCGGCCTGGAACGTCCCCGTCAGCTGAGGGGCGAACGGGTCGACCAGGCTGTAGACGAGCACCTCCCCGCTGGGGGCCGGGGAGGCGGCGAACAGCCGCGCGCCCTGGACGAACACGGTGTGGACGTTGGTGCGCTGGCGGCCGGTCGCGAACACCTCCACCGGGTGGCCCGGGTCCGTCAGGTCGAAGACGATGACGCCGCGCGCGGCGCTCGCGACGTAGAGCGCGTCCTGGTACGCCCAGACGCCGTTCCAGCTGTTGTCGTTGGCGCGCAGGACGTGCTCGGTCAGCACGGGGTGGGCCGGGTCGGCCAGGTCGTAGACGAAGAGGCCGCCGCCCAGCGAGACGACGTACGCGTGGCCGTGCGTCACGTAGACGTCCACGGGCACCCCCGTCGACACGAAGGTCTCGGAGACGCGCTCCAGGCCGGAGGCCTCGGACTCGCCCGCGCGGGGCGTCACCTTCCTCGCGTCGAAGGTCCCCTCCACCTCCAGCCGGTCTCCCACGCATTCGACGTAGCAGCCCTGGAGCCGGTCGGGCTCCGGCGACTGACAGCCCAGGTACGAGCGGCGACGGATGGCGCCGGTGGAGGGCTCGGTGCGCGAACTGGAGAGGAAGACGTTGCCGCCCGCGTCCACCTGTCGCGTGTCCAGGACGAGCCCTCCGGCGTACTGCTCGCCGGACGCGTCCAGCCGAAGGGCCTGCGTGGTGAAGCCGGGGGCCCCGGCGTAGCGCGGGTTGCGTCCACGCACGTGCACCGTGTAGACGCCGTCGAGCGCCAGGGACGCGAGCCCGCCGGGCGTGCAGCCGGTGGGGTCGAACGTGCTCAGGCCGCCGCAGTCCCGGGTCGCGGTGTCCACCGCGCAGCCCGCGAACGGGCCGGTGTCCCGCCAGTCGCCCTCGTCGAGGTTGCCCGTGACGTGGCCGCCGCCGGGCGAGGACTCGGAGCAGGACAGCGACAGCAGGGTCGTGGCGACCAGGAGGGGGAGGGTGCGCATGAGATGTCTTCCGGGGCGCCCGCGCGCGAGTCGTGGTGTGGGCGTTCATATCGCGTCGGCGCGGCCCCGCGCCCGCCACGGCGCGTCGTGACGGGGGCGCGACACCCATCAGGAGGTGCCGGGGGGAAGGGCGCTTGAGGTATGACGGCGACCCACCGGCCCGGCGCGCGGCTTCGTGTCCAGCGCGTCGAGGCCTCCACGGGGAGGAAGTCGATGCGAGGCTCAATGCGGACGCGGGGGCTGGCGTTGGTGCTGGCGCTGCTCGGACCGCTCGGGGCGGGCGCCCAGTCGGATGGCGAGGCCATCCTCATCCCACCGGAGGAGAAGGAGCGGGGCTGTCCCAGTCCGAAGAAGCTGGACCTGGTGCCCTTCACGCCCCGCTCCCAGGTGGGGCTGGGCGGGGCGGGCTGGCTCGTGCACCAGGCCATCATCCCGGAGACGAAGGACGTCTACTTCACGGACCGCGAGCGGGAGCGCTCCGGCGTCAAGCAGGTGGAGCCCGAGGACGCGCGCAAGCTGGGCGCGCCGGACCCGACCATCCCCCTGTGGGTGTTCGGCAAGTCGGACGCGGCGCCGTGCCGCGCGGAGCCCGTGATGTGGTGGGCGGCGCGCATGGGGACGGACCTGGACCGCAAGACGTTCCTCCTGGCCGAGGTGAAGGTGGAGTGCGACCTGCTGCCCCCGGGGCGGCTGTCCGGTACGCCCGTGGCCGTGCGGCAGAAGGACGCGCCCACCGGCTGCAAGCTGCGCAGGCCCAATGAGCGTGAGACGGGCAAGGAGCAGGAGGGGCTGCCCCTGGACGCGTTGGATTTCGTCCCCGCGCGAGAGTGCGAGGCCCCGGAGTGCGCGCGCGTCTGGGAGCGGTTCGGCACCAGCTGGGATGATGGCGGCTCGGTGAGCGACCTGACGGTGGCGTGGATGGAGCGCGAGGGCAAGAAGGACCCGTGCGAGTGGAGCCTCGAGCACTTCTCGCTGCTGCTCTACCGGCCCATGGGCTCGATGACCCCCATGCAGCTGCGCGGCGGTGGCACCCACTTCTTCGGCGGGCTGCACGACGCCACCGGCCTGCGCGTCGTGCTCAGCAAGGACCTGGGGACGCTGTACGCGCATGACGCGGCCAGGCCCAAGGCCACGCCCAGGATGGTGCGTTATGGCAGCCCTTCCGAGGAGGACCTGGCGAACGCGAAGCGCTCGCTGTCACCGTGCAAGGCCCGCCGCTGAGCGCCCGCGCGAGCGCGGCTGTCAGCCCGCGAGGAGCCCGCCGTAGGAGGACCCCATGCGCTCCCAGCCCCCCGTCATCACCGCCGCCAACGCCTCGCGCTTGAGGCGCGTGCGCGAGCTCCGTCCGGGTGAGCCGACCTCCGCCCACGACCATCGCCTCGCCTTCGACCCTCGGGGCGACCGCGTGGTGGCGATGGAGGCGGCCGGGACGTGGGCGCGCTGGTGGTCGCTGGAGGAGGGGGCGGCGTCGGTCTCCCCGCGCGAACCGCTCGCGCAAGGCGGTCCCCGCTGCCTCCTCCCCGACGCGGACCACGTCCTGGGCGTGGGGCGCGCGGGCCCGGCCTCCGGGGGCAGCCTCCTGCCCGATGGGCTCTGGCGTCCGAGGCTGGTGCTGCTGTCCGCGCGCGATGGGACGCTCGTGCGACAGGAGCCGCTGCCCCACGCCGTCACGGCCCTGGCGTGCTCCCGGGACGGCCAGTTCGTGGCGGTGGTGATGGACGAGGGCGCGGTCCTCCTCTGGGACGTCCGGGCGTGGCGGCTCGTGCGCGCGCTGGAGGGAATGCCGGGGGTGCCCGGCAGCCCCTCGGAGGTCGTCGTATCCAGGTGCGCGTTCTCTCCGGATGGCCGGTACCTGGCGGCGGTGTCCACGCGCTGGTCCGAGCCGAGGACGCAAGGCCTGGTGTGGCTCTGGGACCTCGTCACCGGCGAGGGGCCCTGGTGCCTGTCGCTCGACACGCCCGTGTCGCACGGGCTCGCGTTCCACCCCACGAAGCCCTGGCTCGCCGTGAGTGGCGGCGAGCGCTTCGTCGCCGTCATCGACGTCGAGGCGCGGCGGCCCCTCCGCCAGTCGCCGGGTTTCTTCGGGTACGGCTGTCACCTGGACTTCGGCGCCACCGGGGACGTGCTGCTCGCGTCGGCGGATGGCTTCGGCTTCACCGTCCGCGACTTCGAGACGGGCGAGGCGCGGTTCGAGGTCCACCAGGAGGGGAACGTGAGCGACGCGTGCTTCTCTCCCGACGGCCGGTTCATCGCCCATGGGGAGTGGGGCGGCGTCGTCTCGCTGTGGGCCGTCGAGGACTGACGGCCCCGTCCCGCCCTCAGGAGGCAGGGGGCGGGGGACTCTCCGTCCACGGGCCCTGGCGCGTCGGCTCGCGCAGGGCCTTCTGGAGCGCGGCCAGGAAGCGCTTGCGCGGCCACGCCTCCGCGCCGAAGCGGGCCAGGTGCTCGGTCTCCACCTGGCAGTCGATGAGCTGGAAGCCCCAGGCGCGGAAGCGCTCCACCGCCGTCGCGAACGCGACCTTCGACGCGTCCGGCGCCAGCGCGAACATGCTCTCCCCGAAGAAGGCCGAGCCGAGCGACACGCCGTACAGCCCGCCCTTCAGCTCCCCCTCCGCCCAGGCCTCCACCGAGTGCGCGAAGCCCTGCTCGTGCAGGTCGACATAGGCCTCCAGCATGTCGTCGGTGATCCAGGTCCCCGTCTGCCCGGGGCGCGGCACCCGGCCGCACTCGGTGATGACGCGCGCGAAGGCCGTGTCGTAGCGCACCTCGTAGTGGCCGCGCGTCATCGTCTTGCGCAGGCTGCGGCCCACGTGGAGCTTGTCCGGCTCCAGCACGAAGCGCGGGTCCGGCGAGTGCCAGAGGATGGGGTCTCCCTCGCTGAACCACGGGAAGATGCCGCGCGAGTAGGCGGCCAGCAGCCGCTGGGGCCGCAGGTCTCCGCCCACGGCGAGCACTCCGCTCTTGTCCGCGCGCTCCGGAGGAGGGAACAGCTCCGGGTGCTCGTCACTCAACAGATAGATGGGCACGTGGCTCCCATCCTACCGGGACACGTTCAGCTTCACCTCGCCCGACAGTGAATACGGCACCCGCATCAGCGGCCCGGTCAGCTCGCCCGTCACCCCATAGGGCAGGATGCCCCGGGAGATGAGGGCCTTCACCTCCGGCCCCCAGGAGTCCTTCGTCACCGCCACCTCCACCGGATAGACGCCCGTCGCGGACGCGTCCACGCTGTCCGCCTCCGCCAGCGTCCCGCTGTCCAGCGCCTTGCCCGCCACCGCCACCTTCCACGTCAACCCGCTGAGCTTCAAGGGGAAGGGGTTGGGGTTGCGGATACCCAGCCGGAGGTTGAGCTGCACCTCCTCGGCCGAGTAGCGCGCCCCGTCCAGCTCCTCCACCACCACCGTGGGCAGCCGGGGCACGCGCACCGCGCGGCTGGCGGCGAACGGCAACTTCTCCTCTTTGTCCCCCTGGCGCACCACCAGGAAGCCGCGCAGGGCCAGCAGCACCGTGCCGCCCTGGGCGCTCAGCCGCGCCAGGTCCTCCGGGCCCTGGACGTAGGCGGCGCGCTCCTGGAAGGAGACGTCCGCCCCGCCGGCGCCCGCCAGGGGTGTGCCCAGCTTCGCCGCGCCCTGCTTCATCACCTGTCCGTCCGAGACGAGCTCGTACTCCGCGCGCTCCACCACGCCGCCGGAGGGGCCGGCCACGCGGGCCTCGAAGCGCAGGGCGGCGTCGGTGAGGCCCTGGGACACCACGACGGTGTCCTGGGCGAGGAGGGCGGTCTGGACGGACGGTCGCGTCGGGGCCGAGGCACAGCCCAGCCCCAACGCCAGCAGTGCCGCCAGTCGGACGACGGGCGAAGTCGAGCGCATCACGCTAGACATTGTGTGCATCCCCCTCGCGGCCCCCAAGGGCTTTTCCGCTAGACTGTCAACCACTCGTGGTCCCACGCCGCCCCAACTTCAACAAGACGGTCCGCGCCCTCATCCGCGACATCGCGGCGAAGCTGCCGGAGTTCGCCCACGTGAAGGCGGGCCGCATCCTGGTGGTGGCGGGGGAGGCGCGCAGGGCCTCGCGGGGCACGGTGAAGCCCCTGTGCTTCCGTGGCGGCAAATGCACCGACCGCACCGGGCGCCGCAAGCCCGTCATCCGCCTCCGCGGCCGGCGCATGCTGTACTGCATCACCCTGCGACCCCTGTTCTTCAGGGGCTCCAGCGCCCAGGCCCGCGTGGAGACCCTCCTCCACGAGCTGTTCCACATGTCGCGCCGCTTCGACGGCACCCTCCACTCTGGACGGCGCCACGCGGTGCTCGGCAAGGACTTCGCCCGCAAGCTGCGCCCCCTGCTGCGCCGCTACCTCAAGCTGTGCCCTCCAGAGCTGCTCGCCGCCCTCGCCCACACCGGCGAGGTCCGCGTCCTCCAGTGGCTGGAACGCCCGGGCCCCGCCTACGTCCCCGGCACCCACCGGCGCGCTCGCAAGGTCTACACCGAGGACCAGCTCTACTACGGCATCTCCCGCATGGTGACGCCCAAGGCCACCCGCGCTCCGCGTGAGTCCTCCGCCCGCGCCAAGGTCCACTGAACGCACCCCGCGTCCCACCCCGCCCCCTCCCGACGACGTCGTGATTCTTTGGTTTGACTTTGATAATCAGTATCAATATCGTCGCTGGCAATTCAGCTGGTGGAGTGGCGATGCGCGACGAATGCCAGCACGAGGGCGGAGCCACGGAGCTCCGGTGCCTGTGCGGGAGCCTTCTGGCGAGGCTGGTGCCAGGTGGGGTGGAGCTCAAGTGTCGGCGGTGTCACCGCACGCGGGTGATTCCGTTGGAGGGTGGCCCACCGCCGACGGCGGGAGGGGTTGGGGCGACGGGAGGCTGAGACGTCTGGCGGGACCCGGGCGGAGGGCCTGGGCGCGGTGACGAGAGACTTTCCTGAGGCCCGAGGCCCCTGAGCCCAGCGCCCGACGGGGTCCTCCCCGGCGGAGGCCCACCGGCTTCGTGCCGGAGGACGCGGAATGCGCGGGCGTTGGTGTGTGCTGTTGCTGGCTTGGGCCACTGCTCCGGTCGTGTGGGGGCAGGAGCCGTCCTCGCCCGCGCGAGAGGCGACCCACTCCTCCGCGCCGAGCGGGGATGCGGATGTTCCCGCGGTCGTTGTGACGAAGCAGGCCGAATTCGTCGCGGATCCAGGGGTCGCGGCGACTTCGGCATCTTCGTCTCCGGCCGCGGAGGCGCCGGCCGCGGACGACGTGCCGGTGGCGCGCACGGTGGTGACGGCGTCGCGCACGCAGGAGCGGCTGGGCGACACGCCCGTGGCGACGGAGGTCATCACCCGGGCGGAAATCGTGGCGAGTGGTTCGCGCGACGCGGCGGAGCTGCTGGCGGCGCACCCGGGCGTCGAAGTCGTGCAGAACTTCACCGGCGCGTCGCTGCGCGTGCAGGGCCTGGGGCCCGAGTACGTGCTGGTGCTGGTGGACGGGGAGCGCGTGGGGGGCCGCGTGGCCGGCAGCGTGGACCTGTCCCGCCTGTCCCTCGAGGACGTGGAGCAGGTGGAGATCGTCAAGGGGCCGTCCTCGGTCCTCTACGGCAGCGACGCGGTGGGCGGCGTGGTGAACTTCATCACGCGCAAGGCGCGCAGGCCGCTGGGCGCGGAGCTGCGCGTCTCCTACGGCGGCCTGGACCGGCTGGACCTGGATGGCACGGGCGAGGCGCGGGGCGAGAGCTGGGGCCTGCGGCTGACGGGCGGGCTGCAGCGGCGCGCGTCGTACGACCTGGACACCGCGGACGTGGGCACCACGGGCAGCACGCTGGACGGCTTCGACCTGTCCGCCAGCGGCGACCTGAAGACGCGGGGCGCGATGACGCTGGAGGGCTCGGCGGGCTTCTCGCGCCGCACGCAGCGAGGCGTGGACCTGGGTGTCGCGGGGGCCGTCTTCGACCGGGCCAGCCGCGACAACAACCTCACCGGGCGCCTGGCGCCGTCGTGGCGGTTGGGCAGTGGCGCCACGCTGCGCGTGGAGGGCTCCTATGCCCACTTCCAGCGCACGTACCTGCGCGACCAGCGCCGCGCCTCCGCGCTGGACACGGTGGAGAAGACGAAGGAGCAGCAGGGCCGGCTGGGCGTGCAGCTCGACGCGCGCGTGGGCGAGCGACATGCCTTCGTCGTGGGCACCGAGGCGCTGGGCGAGTGGCTCGTGGCGGATCGGCTCGGGGGTTCCGGCAAGGGTGACCGCGGCCGCTTCTCCGTGTACGCGCAGGACAGCTGGACGCTGTGGACGGGGCCTCGCCTGGTGGTCGTCCCCGGCGCGCGCGTGGACGTGGACACGCAGTTCGGCACCGCGGTGACTCCGAGGCTGGCGGCCAAACTGGACCCGCTGTCGTGGCTCACGCTGCGCGGCAGCCATGGCTGGGGCTACCGCGCGCCGGGCTTCCAGGAGCTGCTGCTGGACTTCGAGAACCCCACCGTCGGCTACACGGTGCGGGGCAACCCGGACCTGAAGCCGGAGCGCTCGCGCAGCCTGAGCTTCTCCACGGAGGTCCGTCCGTCGGACGCATCGCTCGTGTGGGCCAGCGCGTACCAGCACTCGCTGCGCGACATGATTGGCACCTCGCTCGAACAGGACGGCGAGCTGCAGCGCTTCACCTACGTCAACGTGTCCCGCGCGCGGGTGCGGGGCGGCGAGCTGGGCGTGCGGCAGCGGCTGCCGTGGCGCCTGTCACTGGAGGTGACGTACTCGCTCACCGACGGCTGGGACGAGGAGCTGGACCGGTCGCTCGAGGGACAGCCCAGGCACCGGTTCACGTCGCAGGCCACGTGGCGCCACCGCGAGTGGGGCCTGGAGACGTGGGCGCGCGCGTCGCTGGTGGGCAAGCGCCCCTTCTATCACGACACGGACGGTGACGGGCTGGCCAACCCCTACGAGGCCGACCCCTACGTCACCCTCGACGCGCGTGTGGCGTGGCGCGTGCGCGAGCAACTCCAGCTCTTCGTGCTCGGCACCAACCTCGCGGATGCCGGCAACGCCACGGACCTTCCCATCCCACCTCGAACCTTCCAGGCCGGCGTCGCCGTCCGGCTGTGACCCTCCCTTTCCACCGACCCAAGGAGTCATTCATGTCCATTGCGTCCTTCCGCCCTGTTTCCCGGTGGGGCCGCGCCGCCGCGGTCCTCCTGCTGTCCGGCTGGCTGTCCGCCTGCGGTGACGACGACCTGGTTCCGGACCCCGGGCCGGAGCCGGAGGTCCCCGAGCAGCCGGAGGAGCCGGAGCTGCCCGCGAACGGCACGCACATCCGCCACTCGCTGAACGCGGACGGCTCCATCACCACGGTCGTCGACTCGACGAGCCGCGACGTGTGGATTGGCTTCGACCTGGACACGGGCACGCAGGTGGCCGCGGACAAGGACGAGGTGTGGGACCTGGCGTTCCAGCGCTTCGGCATCCGCTCTCGTGGTGGCAACAACGGCACCGGCGGAGTGGAAGTGGCCGTGGTGACGGACAAGACCTTCGCGCAAATCACCCAGGCGCCAGCCACGGGCTACCTGGTGGACGCGGCGGACGGTGACGACGAGGGTACGGATCCCGACACTGTCTTCCAGGCGAACGGCGGCTGGTACGCCTACGACATCACCACGCACAAGCTGGTCGCGCGTGAGCAGGTGTACGTCGTGCGCACGGACTCGAAGGCGTACTTCAAGGTCCAGATGTTGTCCTACTACGACGATGCGGGCACGCCCTCCATCCTCGCGCTGCGGTGGGCGAAGGTGGCCGCGCCAGTGTCCGCTGGGGCACTCGGCGGCGAGGTATCCGCCCGTGACGCGTCCGTCGGCGCGACCCGCTGATGCATCCTTCCTCCGAGGTCCAGACGATGAACTCCCAGCCTGTTTCCCAGGGCGTCTCGCCCGACCCTTCCGTCCTTCGCCAGCAGTGGAACGCGCTGCGCGAGGCCCAGCCGCGCACCCGCATCCGTGACGCGGCGGAACAACTTGGCGTGAGCGAGGCGCAGCTGCTCGCCACGGGTATAGGGGACGACGTCGTCCGTCTGGACCCGAGACCGGGCGAGCTGCTGCTCCGGCTGGAGGCGCTCGGCAAGGTGATGACGCTCACCCGCAACGCGTCCGCCGTCCACGAGAAGCGCGGCGTGTACCGCAAGGTGGAGGTGAACGGCGCGGTGGCGCTGGCGCTGGACGAGGACATCGACCTGCGCCTGTTCCTGTCGCGCTGGCGCTTCGGCTTCGCGGTGCGCGAGGCGCGGCCGGAGGGCACGCGGCGCAGCCTGCACTTCTTCGACGCGTCCGGCACGGCGGTGCACAAGGTCTACCTGGAGGACGAGGCTGGCGTCGACGCGTTCGAGCGGCTGGTGGCGGACTTCCAGCACACCGAGCAGTCGCGCGAGCTGCCCGTGGAGCCGGTGTCGCCTCCGGAGACGCCGCGTCCCGACTCGGACATCGACGTGGTGGGGCTGGTGGAGGGCTGGCGTGGGCTGCAGGACACGCACGACTTCTTCCCGTTGCTGCGCAAGTTCAAGGTGGCGCGCACGCAGGCGCTGCGGCTGGTGGGCCAGGAGCTGACGACGCGCGTGGCGCCCGCCTCGCTCACGTGGGTGCTGGAGAAGGTGGCCGCCTCGGGGCTGCCCATCATGGTGTTCGTCGGCAACCCGGGGGCCATCCAGATCCACACCGGCCCGGTGAAGACGGTGAAGGCGATGGGGCCGTGGATGAACGTGCTCGACCCGTCCTTCAACCTGCACCTGCGCACGGACCACATCCACTCGGCGTGGGTGGTGCGCAAGCCCACGCGCGACGGAGTCGTCACGTCGTTGGAGCTGTTCGACGCCGCGGGCGAGAACATCGCCCTGCTGTTCGGCAAGCGGAAGCCGGGCGTCCCCGAGTCCCACGATTGGCGGGCCCTCATGGCGGAGCTGATCGCCGCCCTGCCCGCCACGGAGGTGGCGTGATGAATCGCGTGCTGCGTGCGTCGCTGGTGGTCCTGTCGCTGTCGGCCCTCCCGGTGCTGGCGGCGGAGCCCTCCGCTCCGAAGGCCCCCGCCAAGGCGGCGACCCCGGTGACGGAGCCCCGGTTGGTGCTGGTGGGGCCCACCATCACCGAGACGGTCTTCGCCCTCGGCGCGGGAGCGCAGGTGGTGGGCGTGGACGACATCAGCCTGGCGCTGCCCGGCGTCGCGGGGAAGCCGAGGGTGGGCTACCAGCGCGCGCTGTCGGCGGAGACGGTGCTGGCCCTGAGGCCCACGCGACTGCTGGCGACCGAGGAGGCCGGCCCTCCGGGCGTCCTCGAGCAACTGCGCACCGCGGGGACGGACGTGGTGCTGTTCCCCAATCGCCCCACGCTCGACGAGGCCCGGAAGCGCATCCGCGAGGTGGCCAGCCGCCTGGGCCGCGAGGCGCAGGGCGAAGCGCTCGTCGCGGAGCTGGAGAAGGACCTGAAGGTCGCGGCGGAGCGCGTGGCGGCGGCCAAGGGGCGCAAGCCGCTGAAGGTGCTGGCCATCTACGCGCGTGGCGCCAATGCCCTC
Organism: Myxococcus stipitatus; assembly: GCF_021412625.1. The sequence continues at coordinate 183,528 of NZ_JAKCFI010000004.1, forward strand.
ATGGTCGCGGGGACGGAGACGGCGTCGGACGAGCTCATCCGCCTGTCCGGTGGCGTCAACGCGGTGCCGGGGTTCTCGGGGCACCGGCCCCTCACCGCCGAGGAGGTCGTCGCGGCCGCGCCGGACCTCGTCCTGATTCCCACCGGCTCGTTGAAGGCGGTGGGGGGCGCGGAGGGGCTGTCGAAGGTGCCGGGCCTGGCGCAGGTGAAGGGTTGGAAGGTCACCAGCGTGGATGACGTCAACTTCATGGGCCTGGGGCCTCGGCTGGGCAAGGCCGTGGGCCACATCCAGGACGCCATGCAGCTGCCGGTGCGGAGCGGGACATGAGCGCATCGGACGTGGCGCCCGTCCACGCCACGTACCCGACCCGGGAGCAGTCGCGGACGGCGGGCGGGCGGCCTCGTCCCTGGGGGCTGCTCACCGCGCTCGTGGTCGCCGCGGTGTTGGCGGCGCTCTCGGCGGGGGCGGTGCGCGTGCCGCTGGTGGGGCTGCTGGGGTCCCTGTTGGAGGCGCTGGGGTGGGAGACGGGACACCGGCTCGAGCACACACAGGAGGCGGTGCTGCTCTCCATCCGGCTGCCGCGCGCGGTGCTGGGGCTGTTGGTGGGGGCGGTGCTGGCCACCACGGGCACCGCGCTCCAGGCGTTGTTCCGCAACCCGCTCGTCGAGCCAGGGCTGCTGGGCACGTCGAGCGGCGCGGCGCTGGGGGCGGTGACGGCCATCGTCCTGGACGTGACGCTCAGCACGCATCTGGGCTCGTACCGGCTCTTGGCGGTGCCGGGCGCGGCCTTCGTGGGCGCGCTGGGCGCGACGCTGCTCGCGCAGCGGTTGGGCACGGGCAGCGGCGGGCGCACGGAGACGGCGCGCATCCTGCTCGCGGGAGTGGCCATCAGCGCGGGCGCGGGCGCCGGCATCGGCCTGCTCATGCAAGTGGCCTCCGACGCGCAGCTTCGCACCATCACCTTCTGGACCTGGGGCAGCCTGGCGGGGACGTCGTGGCAGACGGTGGGCGTGGCGGCGGTGCCGTTGCTGGTGGCGCTGGGGCTCCTCTTGCGTGACGCGCGGGTGCTCAACCTGTTGCTGCTGGGCGAGCGCGAGGCGTGGCACCTGGGCGTGGACGTGGAGCGGCTCAAGCGCCGGCTCGTGCTGGTCGCCGCGCTGGGCGTGGGCGCGGCGGTGTCCGTCACGGGGATGATTGGCTTCGTGGGGCTGCTGGTGCCCGCGGTGCTGCGGCTCACGTTGGGGCCGGACCACCGGCGGTTGATGGGCGCCGCGGCGCTGCTGGGCGCGGCGCTGCTCGTCGCGGCGGATACGCTGGCGCGCACGATGTCGACGTCGGAGATGTCGGTGGGCGCGTTGACGTCCGTGCTGGGCGTCCCGGTGTTCGTCTCGCTGCTCGCGCGCAGGGGACTGACATGAGCCTGGAGGTGAGAGACCTCGAGGTATGGCGGGGCCGGGGCAGGGCGCTGGGGCCGGTGTCGCTGGCGCTGATGCCCGGCGAGGTGCTCGCCGTGGTGGGGCCCAACGGCGCGGGCAAGTCCACGCTGCTGTCCGCCATGTGTGGCGAGCTGCCGTACTCGGCGGGAGATGTCCTGCTGGATGGCCGGCCCTTCGCGAAGTGGCCGAACCGGGAGCGGGCCCTGCGTCTGGGCGTGTTGCCGCAGGAGTCCTCGCTGGGCTTCGGCTTCACCGTGCTGGAGGTGGCGCTTCTCGGGCGCAGTCCCCACGTCTCGAGGGGCGATGGCGACGAGGACCTCCAGGCGGCCCTTGGCGCGCTGGACGCGGTGGACATGCGGCACCTGTCGTCGCGGCCCTATACCGCGTTGTCGGGGGGAGAGCGTCAGCGGACGCAGCTGGCGCGGGTGCTCGCGCAGCTCTGGGATGCGCCCGCGCAGGGGCACCGTTACCTGTTGCTCGACGAGCCGACGTCGAGCCTGGACCTCGCGCACCAGCACCTGGTGCTGGAGAAGGCGGCGCGGTTCGCTCACGAGGGCGGCGCGGTGCTGGCCGTGCTCCATGATTTGAACCTCGCCGCGCGTTACGCGGACCGCATCGCCGTCCTGGCGGGAGGCCGGCTGGTGGAACTGGCGGCGCCCTCGCGGGTGCTGCGCGCGGACCTCGTCGCGCAGGTCTTCGGCCTCCAGGTGGAGGTCGTCGAGTGGCCGGGTGTCCCTGGCCCGTTCGTCATCCCCTCGGGGCGCGCCTCACCTTCGCCCTGAGTCATCGGTGTCTCTGCTCCTCGCGGGGGCCGCCGGCGCACCCGGTATCCCTCCATGTCGCAATCCGCCGGGCGCTCGCCCCCGCGGGGAGCTTCTTTTCGCGGACCTCGCAACGTCAGCAGGGGCTCGTGGAAGGCTGTGCCAACGCGTATCGTGGAGCCCTCGCGGAGGGACGGTCGCCGCGTCTCTCGGGTGGGTTTCACGCGGCGGATGAGGTGAGGCTCGGATGGATGAAGGTTCGCTCTTCTCGCAGCTCACGATGTGGGGGGCGGCGCTCATTGGCTTCATCGGCGTCACCGGGATGCGCGTCCTCGTGGGGGTGGCGATCGAGGGGCGATGGCCGAGGAGCCTCGGGGAGGGCTTTCGCTACATCTTCCTCATGGGGGATATCCGGTCCCGCCGGATGCAGCTGTACGCAATCCTCTGGTTCTTCGGTTGTGCGGCGACGAGCATCCTCTTCGTCCAGGTCATGATTCGGCTTTGGAAGGCGGGTTACGGGCGCTGGTCATGAGGGCGGTTGGACGCAGGCGAGCAGGGGACCTCCGACCTCCTCGCCCCTCCAGCACTTGAAGGACGGCCTGTTGTCCTTTGCTGGAACCGTCACCACTGTGGCGGGCGTGGAGGTGCCTCGTCAGTGGGTCTCGAGGTGTCGGTTCGTGGTGGCGTGTGGGCGCTGACGTGTCTGGGCTGGGGCGTGTGGCTCGCGGCGTGTAGCGCCGCGGTGCCCTGCGAGGCCGACTGTGAGGATTCCGACATCGCGTGCCTGTCGCGCTCGTGCGCCATGGGGCTCGACGTGGCGGCTCGTCCGGCGGTCGACTGCTCCACGTTCCCGGAGGGAGGCCGTTGTCTGGGGCCTCGCGTCGTCGAGCGCTGCGAGGGCGGACAGCTGCTCTGGCGCGACTGTGACCAGGACGAGGTCTGTGTCGAGTCCGGTGGCGCTCGCTGCGAGACCGACGCCGCCTGTGTGGATGGCGCGGAGCGCTGCGCGGAGGCAGGGGCGCTCACCCGTTGCGAGGAGGGCCGCTGGCGCTCCGCCGTCTGCGACTCCACCTGCGTGACGGTGGGGCATCGAGGGTGGTGTGGTGCCCCCGGGGCCACGCTCAGCGGGACGGCCCGGTACGCGCGCCGTGGGCCCGACGCTTCCTTCCGGGACTGGGCGCCTGACGTGGAGCAGGTCGCGGCGCGCGGGTTCCTCGTCGCCTCGTATCGCGACGACGTGCTGCTCGACACGACCGTCACGGATGCGCGGGGGCGATTCACCGTTCGCGTCGCGGACACGGTGGGGCCGGGTGACACCGTGGTGCTCTACGCGGCGGGACGCGGGGCTCGCGCAGACGTGGCCTATGCGGTCGCGGATCCCGCGCTCGTTGGAGAACAGCGGCTCCCCGTCCAGCCCGGGGATTCGGCGCGCATCTGGAGTTGGGCCCGCTCGACGCGGGCGTTGATGTCGTCGCCGACCATCGACGTCGAGGAGTCGGAAGGGGCGGGCGCCGCGGCGGTGTTCGCGTCGCTGGAGGCCGCATGGCGCGGCGCACGCGAGCGGTATGGTTACGAGGGGCTTCCGGTGGTGGCGTGGCTGGGCTTCGGGACGACGTGGTCCTGTGGCGCGTGCTTCGCGCCGTGGACGGTGACGGCGGCGGGGCGGACGTGGCGGGCGCAGCTGTGGGTTCCGGGGAGCGATGACGCGGCCTGGTGGTCCGACGCCATGGTGCTGCACGAGCTGGGGCACTGGGTGATGGCGAGCCATGGGACGAGCCCGGGAGAGGGAGGGCCCCACTACCTCGGCGTGCCCACCTTCCCGGGACAGGCCTGGAGCGAGGGATGGGCCACGTGGTTCAGCTCCGACGCGCGTGGCAGCCCGCGCTATTTCGACCGACAGGATGGGACGATGTTCTGGCTGGACCTCGCGCGGCGGGAGCCCTCGTTCGGATGGTGGAGCCGGCCACGCCCCGAGGCGGGATTGCTCCAGCGCATCGAGGAGAACGAGGTCTCCGCCATCCTCTACCGGCTCGGGACGGCCACGCCCTCGCGACAGGTGCTGTACGAGGCGCTCGCCGCCCCGGAGATGAACCTGGCTCCCTGGCAACGCGGCTACCGCAAGCACACCTGGCGCATGGCGGGTGTGACACCCGTGGACGTGGTGGAGACGGATACGCCCGCTCCCTGTCTCGCGGACTTCCTGGATGCGTTGCGGTGCGGCGGGTTCCCGCGGTCCGTGGTGGAGGCCGCCGTGGAGCCCACCACCGCGTACCCGTATCCGAGCCACGACCCGCTGTGCCGGTGAGCTGTTCATGACGACCTGGCTCGACCGGGAGGTCTCGAGAAGATGATGTGGACGTGGCTCCAGGAGGCGTCGCGGTGATGCGGGCCGTCGACCTGATTGCGAAGCTGGCGCGCGGATGGAGGCCCCGTGGGGGACGCATGTGCCGCCGCCGCCTCGTGGGCACCGTGGTGTCGCTCACGTTGGCGGGAGTCCTCTCTGCGGGGCTGGCCCTGGGGGGAGATGGCTCACACGGGCGGATGCGCAAGCGGGTGGATGCGCGACCGCTGCCGCCTCCCGGAGACCTGGGCTCCATGTCCGCGCATTCCGGAGTACCTGTCCCGGTCTCGCGCGATGACGGATGGCGAGGGGCCTCCGATCGGAGCACCTCCACGCGCGTGCTTGGGACGGCCGAGCCCGCGAGGTTCGCGCGAGCGATGGACCACGGCGTCGTCGCCGGCGCCGCGAACCTCCACGTCTCGAGGAGAAGGGGCGCGCCCGAGGAGGAAGCCTCCGAGGACTCGCCGACGGACGGACAGCCGGGAGCGCCCGTGGATGCGCGGGGTCTCACCTCGCGGATTCCCGCGCCGATGCGCGTCGCGTGGCGTGCGGTGGAGCGCACGGGCGAGGGTGTCCTGCTCGTCGCGGAGGTGGAGCGCCGGTCGGGCTTTGGCGTTCCGGTGGCGGTGAGCATCCAACTCCCTGCGGGCGCGCGACTCCTCGAGGGTCAGACGGATTTCCTCGTGCCGGAGGGCCCGGGCGGTGACCTCCGCACGATGACTCTGAGGCTGGGCTTCTCGTCGGGAGAGGAACCGGTGGGAGACGTGGTGCTGGTCGCGCACGCGGAGGGTCCGGCGTTCGGAGTCCATGCGCGGGCGCGCCATGCATTCGCGGGCAGCGGCCACACTCCCGAGCCGCGCCCCACGCCCACGGGCCCACTCCTGCCCGCGGCGTTGTTCATCCGAGCCGCAGAGGGCTCGCCGCGATGACGCTCGCGCTTCAGGGGCTGCTCGTCGTCCAGACGATGCGCCGCGATGCCGCTTCCGCCCTCAACCGGTTTCCGGGTCTGCTTGTCGTCATGCATGGCGCGGGCGATGCGCCGCGATGACACTCCTCCTCTCAACCAGTTTCCGGGCCTGCTCGCCGTCATGCCTGGAGCGGACGCTGCGCCGCGATGCCCCTCACGCTGTCGCGGGCGGTCATCCTCCGCCTCCACGGTGAGGCCGTGTCGAGTGGAGAACCCGGCGCGGATGTCCGGGCTGGGCTAGAGAGGGCTCCGTCATCGTCGAGGAGCCCCGGTGGAGACGGTTGCCCTGTTGCTGGTGTTGTCCTCCGCGTTCCTGCACGCGACATGGAACGCGATGCTCAAGCGCTACCCCAACCCCGAGGCGGGCGTGGTGGCGGTCATCACCGTGGCCATGGTGGGTGGCGCGCTCTGGGCGTTTGGCATGCACGGCGCGGCGTTCCCTTCCTGGAAGGGCCTGGGGTGGGCCGTCGTCGCGGGCGTGTGCGAGAGCGTCTACCTGGCGGCGCTCTCCCGCGCGCTCCACCGCGCGCCGCTGGGGCTCGTGTACACGGTGTCCCGGGGCGGAGCGATGTTGCTGGTGTGGCCGGTGTCCGTGCTGGCGCTGGGGGAGGGCGTCTCGGTGTGGACCGTCACCGGGGCGGCGGTGCTCGGCGCGGGGCTGGTGGTGATGCAGCTGACCCGTCCCGAGGGGCGCGTGGCCTCCGGCTTCGCCTGGGCCGCGCTGTCCGCCGTGGGCATCGCCGGCTATCACCTGAGCTACAAGGTGGCCCTGGCCCAGGGCGCGCAAGCACCGGCGCTCTTCACCGTGGGCATGCTCATCGCGCTGCCCGTCCTCGTCGTGGAGCGAGGCCGTCGATTCGGCTGGGCGCCCCTCGCGCGGGAGGCGTGGAGCCGTCCTGGCTCCGTCCTCGTCGCAGGCATCTTCTGCATGCTGTCCTTCGCGCTGATGCTGTCCGCGCTGGGCAACAGCGGCGCCGGTGTGGTGCTGACGCTGCGCAACACCTCCATCGCCTTCGCCCTGGTGCTCGCGGCTTTCCAGGGAGAGCGCATGGGACGGCGGCAGCTCGTCGGCGCCGGCTTCGTCTCCGTGGGAGCCGTCCTGCTGGGGCTGCCTGGCTGAACGCGCGGACAACCCCGGAGGCGGGGACTACGGCGCCTTGGCGGAGGCGCCCAGGCGCTTGAGCGAGGCCTTCGCGTCCTCGTGGTCCGGCTGGAGCTTCAGCGTCGTCTCGTACTCCTGCTTCGCCTCGTCCAGGCGCTTGGCCGACTCGAGCAGCTGCCCCAGCGCGTTGTGCGGCTCACCGAAGTTCGGGTCCACCTGGATGGAGCCCCGGAACGACTTCTCCGCGTCCTTCGTGTTGCCCTGCTGGTACAGCGTGTGGCCCAGGTACAGCAGCGCCAGGGCGTTGCGAGGCTCCACCGCGAGCACGTCACCCAGGATCTTGCGCGCCTTGGGCAGGTCCCCGCCGCGCATGTAGATGAAGCCCAGCTCCGTCCGGGCCTCCACCTGCGCCGGGTCCTTCTCCACCACCGCCTCCAGCTCCGTCACCGCCAGGTCCGGCCGCCCTCTCCGCGAGTGGACGATGCCCAGCCGCGCCAGGGCCGCCGTGTCCGCCTCCTCGCCCTGCCTGGCCGCCAGCACCGTCTCCGCGTCCACGTAGGCGCCCATGGCCAGCAACAGGTCCGCCAGGCCCAGCTTCGCCGCGCGGTTGGCGGGGTCCTCCTTGAGCAGCGCCTCGTAGAGGGGACGCGCCTTCGCGCCCACGCGCTTCTTCGCGTACGTGTCCGCCAGCGCCAGCCGGGTCTCCGGCGTGGGGGCCAGGGACACCGCCTCCTCGTACTGGGCGATGGCGCCTTCCAGGTCTCCCTTGGCCTTGAGCGCCTCGCCGTAACCGGCGCGCGCGGCGGCGTCCTTCGGGAACGCCTCCACCGCCGTCTTCAGCGTCGCCACGGCGTCGTCCGCCTTGCCCAGCGACAGGTAGGCGCGGGCGAGCCCCTGGTACGCCTCTGTCGTCTTGCGCCCATCCTCGGTGCTCTTCTCGATGGCCTTCTTGAAGGCCTCCACCGCCTGCTTCTTCTTGCCCTGCTCCAGGTACAGGTGGCCCAGCTGCGTGTACGGCCCGCTGGCGCGGCGCGGCTCCAGCACCAGCGCCTTCTCGAAGGACTTGGTGGCGCGGACATTGTCGCCCAGCTGGAAGTACGCCAGCCCCAGGTTGAAGTGCGCCTCCGCGTACTTCGGGTCCGCGGCGATGGCCTTGAGGAAGGCCTCCGTCGCCTTGCGCGGGTCGCCCTTCTCGTTGATGGCCACGCCCAGGTTGTTGTGCGCGCGAGCGTGCTTCGGGTCCGCGGCGATGGCGCGCTGGTACTCCGCGATGGCGCCGTCCAGGTCGTTCTCCCGCATCAGCAGGACGCCCAGGTTGTAGTGCGCCTCCACCTCGCCCAGCTTCTCGCGGGTGGCCTCGCGCAACACCTCCTTGGCCTCGCCGTTGAGCCCCTTCTCCGACAGCGCCTTGCCCAGGTTGATGCGCGCGACGTTGAGCTTGCCGTCGAGCTTCAGCGCCTCGCGGTACGCCTCGATGGCGTCGTCCGTGCGGTTGGCGCGCTGGAGCGCCTCGCCCAGGTTGAAGCGCAGCTCCGCGTCCTGAGCCGACAGCTCCACGGCCACCGAGTACTGGCTGATGGCGACGTCCGTCTCCTCCAGGATGCGCGCCAGCAGGCCCCGCTCCGAGCGCAGCGACGCATCCTCCGGGAAGGCGGCGATGGACTGGTCCAGCATCGTCCGCGCCTTCTCCGCGTCACCCGAAAGCCGCAGCGCCCGGGCCAGCGCGAGGCGGGGCGGGACGAGGCCCGGCTCCACCTCCACCAGCTTCGTCAGCGGCTCCACCGCCTTCTTCGGCTTGTTCAGCGCGAGGAAGGCCGTGCCCAGGCGATAGAGCGCGTCCGCGTCGTCCGGAGACGCGCGCAGGCGGGCGGTCTCCACCGCCGCGGTGCGCTCGAGCGCCGCCGCGTCGGGCCCGGGGGCCTGGGTGGTGAGCAGCTGGAGCACCAGGACGGCGGCATTCGTCATCATAGGTTCTCCACGTAGGGGCTGGCGCGCGCGTCGAACGTCTTCCTGGCGAGGGCGCTCTTCTTCGCCTCCCACGCCTCACGGGCCGCCTTCTCTTCCTTCTCGTCCTCGGCCAGGTCCGCCCGCTCCTCCTTCACCTCCGCCTCGCACTCGTTGACCTGCTCCTCGAAGTCCTTGGGGTCCAGCTTCTCGCTGCCCTCCACCTTCGCCTTGCGCGCCGCCGTCAGCCGCGCCAGCTCGAACTTCGCGAAGGCGCAGCGCAGCGACAGCTCCGCCACGTCGCGCAGCCCCACCGACAGCCGCTGCCGGGCACGCAGGTAGTCCACGCGCGCCTCGGCCTCAGCGATGGCCAGCTTCGCCACGTCGCGCGACACCTCGTCCGTCGCCCGGTCCACCTCGTCCTCCGCCGCGTCCAGGCGGGAGCGGGCGCGGCGGATGTTGTCGCGGGCGCGGTCGATTTCGTTGTGGCTCTCGTCGACCTTGTCGACGGCGAGCGCCAGCTCGTTCTCCGCCTCCAGCAGCTCGATGCGCACTTCGAACGGGAGCTTCTTCTCCAGCGAACCCGGCACCTTCATGCCGTAGCGCGGGCCACAGCCGGCCAGGAGGGAGAAGAGCATGAACAGGACGAATCGCTTCATGGAACGGTCGCCTCGAAGCTGCCGAAGATGGTGCGGCCGGAATAGATGTGGGTGCCGTTGGCGAAGGTGACGTGGAACTCGCCGTCGACCTTCTGGCCCTGCTGCAGGGGAAGCCGCTGGACGATGAGCTCGCCCACCTGCAGCGGCGGGAAGGTGCGCTCGGGTTCGTCCAGCACGGTGCGGCCGATGGCGCCGCGCTGCGCGCCGTTGGGCAGGACCTCCGCCAGGTCGATGGTCAACCCGCCGGTGTAGCCCTCCGGAATCATGTCGCCCACCTGCGCGCTGACCTTCAACACCGTGTTCGCCCCCGCGCCCTGCGGGACGAGGAAGTTGATGGACAGCTCGCCCTCGGCGAGCAGCGCCTCGGCGCGCTGGTACTTCAGGTCCAGCAACGTCGACACGCTGCCCTCCAGCTGCCCGTCCTTCGCGCCACAGGCGCAGAGCACGGGCAGCACGGTGGCCGCGAGGAGCCGGAGGAGGGAGGAAGCGCGCGGGCTCACTTGCACGCCTTCCACCCCGTCGTGTCGACGTCCGGCCCGGTGAGCGAGGCGACGTCCTTGAGGACGGCCAGCTCGCGCCGGGCGCCGTCGAGGTCGCCGAAGCGGCAGCGCAGCGCCGCCAGGTTGAGCCGGGCCTTGTCGTACGTGGGGTCGGAGTCCATGGCCTTGGCGTAGGCTGCGCGCGCGCCCATGGCGTCACCCATGTTGAGCAGCGCCCAGCCCAGCGCGGAGTGCGCCGACGCCTTGGTGTCCTGGAGCTCCGTCACGCGGCCGAACGTCAGCTGCGCGACGCCGTACTGCCGCGCGTCCAGGTAGGCCATGCCCAGCGCCTCGAGCGACTCGATGCTGAGCGTGCGCTCGGCCTTCTTGCGCAGGTCGTCCAGCGCGGCCGTCTGCGTGGGGGCGCCCGGCTGCGGCACCGGCAGCGCGGCCTGCTCGGAGCGGGCGCGGCAGCCGACCACCGCGGCGCTGAACACCTCCAGTGACTCCGCGCGGGACAGACACGCCTTGAAGGCCTCCTCGGAGCGGGCCTTGAGCGGGCCCACCTGCTCCTTCACCGCGGCCTGGAACTGCTGCGTCTCCGCGGAGGAGAGCCCCGCGGGCACCGGCGTCGCCTCCACCACGTCCGCGATGTGGCCGTACGCCAGCGCCAGCCGCCACAGCGAGGCCACCGCCCACTCGGGGTAGCCCAGCGACGCGGCCTGCGTGTAGATGCCCTCCAGGCTCTGCAGCTGGGCGACCTTCTCCTCCACCTTGTCCGCCGGCAGGTCCTTGTAGCCGCGGTAGAGGATTTCGCCCAGGTACCACAGGCCCTTGGCGGCCTCCTCCGTCTGGCCGTTGGGGCCCTGCACCGCGGTGGTGAGGGTTGCGACGAGCGCGTCCGCGTTGGACGTGGGCGCCGTGGTGGCCTGCACCTCGGCGAGCACCGCCGCCGCGCCCGCGCTGCGCGGGTCGAGCTTCAGCGCCGCGTCCGCCGCCAGCTTCGCGCGCGAGTAGTCCCGCGCCTTCAGCCGCGCCTCGGCCAGGAGCACCAGCACCTCCGACTTGCGCGCCCCGGCGACCTCGGACGCCGTCTCCAGGTTGCGCGCGGCCTCCTTGTACTCGCCCAGCGCCATGCGCAGGCGCGCGCCCGCCAGCCACCCGTCGACGCCGGCGATGTCGCCGCCCAGCTTCTGGCCCACCTGTTCGAACCAGGTGGCCGCCTCGCCGAACGCCGCCGCCTCCGCCGCGTGCCGGCCCAGCGTCAGGAGCACGTCCGACAGGTACTGGCTCTTGGGGTAGTCCTGCACCAGCTTGCCGCCCAGCTCGCGCTCGGCCTGCAGGTCGCGCTTCTCGCGCGCGGCCGTGAAGGCGCCATACAGCGCCTTCTCGCCGATGTCCGTGTTCTTGTTCTCGTCCGCCACCTTCACGAGGCCCTGGATGACGTCGCCCGTCTCCTGGGCGCTCTGCAGCGCCAGCTCGTCCAGCGCCTCCGCGCGGCTCTCCGTGAGGATCTTCTGCACGTCCGCGCGGAAGTTGGCCGGCAGCGGCGCACCGAGGAACTTCTTGCCCGTCTCGTCCAGGCCCTTGAAGTCGTTGATCTGGCGGAGGCTGTCGAGCGCCAGGTTGCCGGCGACCGGGGCCTCCTTGTGCTGCGGGTGGGTGAGGGCGAAGGCGGTGAACAGCTCCGCCGCCTTGGGGTACTCGCCGTCCTCGTAGTAGGCGCGGGCGATGTTGAACTTCACGTCCAGCGCGTTGGGGCTCTTGGGGTAGCGCGACACGTACTCCGCGCCGAGCAGCTTCATGGCCTGGCGCGCGTCCGCCACCTCGAAGGCGTTGCGCTTGAGCGCCTCCTCCTGCTTCAGCGTGGTGAAGTGCGCCAGGAGCGCCGCGTAGATGGCGTCCTCCTCGCCCTTCTCGTTCTTCGCCTTGGCCTCGTAGCGGGCCAGCTCCTCGAACTGGCGCGCGGCCTCCGGGTACTCCTTGGCGGAGTACAGCGCGTCCGCGCGGTTCTTCATCATCGGCCGGACGTACTGCTCCGGGCGGAAGAGGCTGAGGTACGCCTGGTACGCCTCGGCGGTGCGGACGTAGAGGTCCTTCTCGTCCTTCTTCTGCGCCGCCAGGTGCAGCTGGGTGGCCAGGTCGCGGCCCATCTCCTCCAGCTCCGCCAGCTGCTTCTTGCGGTCGGCCTCCACCAGCTCCGGGTCCGTCTTGCTCTGCACCGCCGCGCGCACCAGCACGCGCAGGTCCTCGGGGTCCGGGAGCACCTTGCCCTTGGACGCCTTGAGGGCGTCATAGAGCTTCTGGGCGCGCTCCAGGTCCAGCTCCGGGTCGTGCTGGATCTCCATCAGCTTGCGCAGCGCGGGGATGGCCCACTCGTACTGCTGCTTGATGAAGTAGCGGTTGCCCAGCTTGTCCAGCGCGAGCGCGTAGGTGGCGCGGCTGTCGCTGAGCTTCTCGAAGTAGTTGAGCGCGCCCTTCGCGGGCCGGGCCTCGGTGTAGCTGTAGACCAGGTCCAGCAGCGCCTCGCGCTTGACGTTGAGCGCCTTCTTCACGTCCACGCCCGGCAGGGGGGCGCTGGCGGCCGCGGCCTCGAAGAAGGTGACCGCCTCCGCGTGCTTGGCCTGGTTCACGCGAATCCAGCCCATCTTGTAGCGGGCCAGGTCGTGCACGGGCGACGGCGGGGCCTCGAGGATGGCCTGGTAGTGCCGCTCCGCCTCGGCGAGGTCCGCCTTGTCGAAGAAGTGGTCGCCGAGGATCTGCTCCGCCTCCAGCCGCAGCGGGCTGTTGGGGAACTTGCGCGTCAGGTCCCCGAGCGTCCTGAGCATCTCGTCGAACTGGCCCAGCTCGCGCTGCTCGTGCGCCAGGTAGAACGTCACCTGGTCGCCGTCCTTGAAGTCCGGGTACTCGCGCAGGAGGCGGTGGTACATCTGCACCGCCTTCTGCTTCATCAGCCGCGTCTCCGGGGAGACGATGGCGCCCGTGGCGCCCTCCGGCCGCGACTCCGCCTGGAGGTAGTACACGTAGCGGCTCTTCTCCACGTACAGCTCGGCCAGCCGGAACTGGAGGTCCGGCAGGTAGGGCGCGTTGCGGCTCTTGGAGATGAGCTTCTCCGTCTCGCCGATGGCGCGGTCGACCTTGAAGATGTCGCGCTTGAGCTTGGTGATGAGCTCCTCGCGCTCCTTGGCCTTGGAGACGATGGGGTTGAGGCCCGGGCCGGCGCGGCCCGCTCCTCCGGGAGCGGCCGCCAGCAAGGCGGCGGTAATCAGGCCGGTCAGGTGGCCGGTCATGGCGTTTCCTCGATGCAGCGGCTCTCGATGCGGACGCGGTACGACTTGAGCTCGTCGTTCCAGTATTCGTTGTCGAAGCGGAAGGCGACGCTGGTGGGCGACATGGGCTGCTCGTCCTCCGGAGCCACCACCTTCGCGCCCTTCTTCACGCGCTCGTACAGCTTCAGGCCCACCTCGTACTCCATGAGGCGCACCTGTTCGGCGGCGCGCAGCAGCGTATCGGCCTCCTGGCGCACGGCGTCCGCCAGGCGCGCGTCGTACACGCGCACGGCCTCCGCGCGGGACAGGTCATACAACTTGGTCAGGTGGGTGAAGAGCCGGTCGCCGAAGCTGCCGGCGTAGCGGCCCAGCCGCTCTCCCTCCAGGTCCAGCGTCTCCACGAAGCGCGCGGCGCGCTTCGTGCCGCCGTGCGAGTTGGCGGCGCGGCGCAGGCGCAGGTCCTGGGTCAGGTCGTCGCGGTTGCGCACGGCCTCCAGCGAGTCCGCGAAGCGGCGCGTCAGCTCCTTCGCCGCGCGCTTGGCGGGCAGGTAGTGGCACAGGTCGCGGTAGATGAGGGCGCGCAGCAGGTACTTGTCCGGCAGGAACTCGTCGCGGAAGGACGGCGCGTCCAGCGTGGTCAGGATGCCCAGCGACGCGCGCAGCTCGCCCAGCTTGTAGCGCGTCCACGCCTCCTCCAGGTAGAGGCTGGCGCGGCCCGGGTCCAGCTCCGGCAGCTTCACCAGCGAGTACGCCTCCAGCGCGCCGGTGTAGTCCTGGCGCTCGTAGCGCAGGCGCGCCACCGCGAGCGCGGACTCGTTGCGCGCCTCGCGGGTGAGCTTCTCGTCCTTCGTCAGGGCGAGGAAGTCGTTGATGATTTCGTCGGTGGGCTCCTTCACCTGCTTGAGCCGGGTGACGAGCAGCGCGAACTTCGCGTGGCTGGCCTCCGCGCTCGTCTCCGACAGCTTGGCGAAGTGCGTGTTGGCCCAGCGCTCGTTGCCCACGCGCAGGTCGACGAGCCCCTGCTGGTAGTGGGCGTAGGCGCCGGTGTCCTCCGGCAGGAAGCCCAGGTCCAGCGCGCCGAAGACCTGCTCGTCGATCATCACCTCGTCGTGCGGCCGGTCCGTCAGCTGCTTGAGCGCGTCCAGCGCCTTGGGGATGACGTTGGGGTTGGAGCGCTCGCGGGCGATGCGCGCCAGGTAGGACGCGCCCGCGTGCGTCAGGCCCAGGTCGATGAGGCTCTTGGCGAGGAAGTACTGGCCCCAGGCGTAGTTGTCGTCCGTCTTGGGCGCGGCCTCCAGCCACGCGAACAGCGGGCCGGCGGCGGCGCGCGGGTCGCCGTCGAAGTAGTCCTTCAGGGCCTCGTCGAAGATGGCGGGGTCCACCTTCTTCGGCGCGGAGGGCGGGGGCGCCTCGGCCGCCTGCGGCTTCTGCTCCGCGGGCGCGGCCTGGGCGGGTGTCTCGCCCTGGACGCGCGTGGTGGTGGCCTCCGTCATGTGCTTGCTCACGGGAGCGGACGCGGCGGGGGCGGGCGTGGCGGCCCCGGCCGGGCGCTGGGACGAGCCGGGCGGCGGAGGCGGCATGGGCAACGAGCCGCCGCCGGACTGCGCGGGGGCCGTCGCTGGAGACACGACGAGCGCGGCGCTGGCGAGCGCGGCGATGAGCGAGCGAGGGGTCATTCCGTGGCGCCGAAGTTGAACGCGGTTCCGAGCTGGACCACGGGGACGTTGATGATGCGGGACGCGCCGGCGAAGACGACGTTGTTCGTCACGTCCAGCCGGAAGGAGACCGTCTTGCCGGAGAACAGCCGCACGCCCAGGCCCAGGTTGACCGCGGGGCGGAAGCCGTCCTGCCGCTCCGTCTTCACCACGGTGCCGCCGCCCAAGAGGAACGCCTCGAAGTGCAGCACGGAGCTGTTGAGCACCGCCAGCTTGCCGTACAGCGGGCTCCACACCAGGTCCGAGCCCACCATCCACTGGATTTCGTCCTGGAAGGCGGTGTCGGTGGGGGACACCTCGAAGTCGCGCTCCAGCTGGGTGCGCAGCGACGTGTTGACGTTGTAGCTGTACGAGCCCCGGCCCACCTGCCACGCGAACGTGTCGCTGAAGTGGTACGTGTAGGCGACGGTGCCGATGAAACCCTTGTAGTAGGCGTCGGCGGGGAGCACGCCGACGCCGAGGAGCAGCTCGTGGTGCATCCGGTACTGACGCTCCTGGATGGCGGAGACGGTGCCGGGGTTCTCGAGCGCCTCGGCCTGGGCGCGGGCGAGGCCGGGCACCAGGAACGAGAGGAGGAGGAGGGCGTATCGCACGGTGGGGGCTTCCTGGCGGAGGGAGGGGGAGGCCACGAGGCGCGGGCAGAGGCCCGTGTCAGTAGCCGACGGAGTTGAAGAGGAACGGGTAGGTGATGATGACCACCCCGCCCTTGGGCGCGGGGAAGGTCCAGCCCTTCAGATTCGAGAGGATGCAGGCTTCGACGGAGGCATTGCGCAGCGTGGAGGACTTCGTCTTCGCCGCGGCCACCCGGCCGTTGGCGCCGATGGTCCACTCCAGCACCACCTTGCCGGCCAGGCCCGGGTCCTTGAGCAGCGCGCGCTCGTAGCAGCCATGCACTTCGTTCAGGTGGCTGTTGATGACGCGCGCCACGGCCTCGCGGTCCACGGTGCCCTGCGCGGAGCTGATGCTGCGCGCGGTGGCGCGCGTGACGGTGCCGCCCACCTGCCCCTTGCCGACGGAGCCCGCGCCCAGCGCGCCGATTCCGCCACCGCCCTTGCCGCGCAGGATTTCCGCGCCGAGCGTGGCGCCGCCGCCCTTGCCTCCACCCCCCAGCCCGAACGTGCCCAGGCCCGCGTTGGCGATGGGCGCCTTCCCGATGAGGCCCGACAGCTTGTAGTTGGAGTTCTTCGCGTTCTTGCTGCCCGGACCGCTGCCCAGCTTGTCCACCGCGGCCAGCAGGTCCTTGGTGGCGGGGCCCGCGGCCGACAGCTTGGCCAGCGCCTTGAGCGCCTTGTTCTCCGCGGCGACGGGCTTGGCCGGCGTCTCCGGCGGGGGCTGCTGCTGGACCACCTTCTCCACCGGCTTGGGCGTGGGCTTCTCCGCCACCTTCTTCTCGACCGGCTTCTTCTGCTGCTTGATGGCCTCCAGCTTCTTCTTCGCCTCCTCCTTCTTCTTGGGCTCCGGGGCGATGAGGCGCAGCGCGACGGGCGGCAGGTTCTTCTGCGTGAAGTCCGCGGTCTCCGGCAGGGGTGGCTTGAGCGCGATGAAGGCGCCCAGCCCGGAGGCGAAGAGGACGAAGCACGTCAGCGCCAGCCAGGGCAGGCCCTTGAGCGGGTTGACGAAGACCTTCTCCGGGACGGGCGCCGCGTAGGCGACGAGCGACATCTGCCCCTGCGTCAGGCGCGCGGCCGACCCGTCGCGCAGGGTGATGAAGCGCCGGCTGCCGTCGGACTCCAGCGCCGCGCCGGTGACGGGCGTGAAGCGGCCGTCACCGCCGCTCTTCTCCACCTCGGTGCCCGGGGGGACGAAGAGGCGGAAGGCGCCGTTGAGGGACTCGGCAAGGGTGAAGGGGGCGTTGGACTCCGGCAGGGTGAAGCCCCACAGCGGCATGGCGCCCGGGGCCTCCAGCGACGCCTGCACCGGCAGCTTCGCGTCGGGCTTGAAGCGGCGCGCGTCGCGGCGGATGGCGCCCCAGTACAGCTCCAGGTAGAGCTGAGCGGCGCCCTTGCCCGGCGCGATGCGCGGCGCGTGCGTGGGGCGCGAGGCCTGCGCGCGGGGCTCCTGGAGCAGCGGGCCGGTGGCTGCGGGCAGCGGCTCCATGGCGACGTCCGCGAGCAGGTCGTCCGCGAGCAGCATCCCGGTGTTGGCGGGGGCCGTGGGCGGCTCCTGCGTGGTGCGGCGGCGCACCGAGGGCACGGTGCCCGCGGGCACGGCGGCGGGCGGCGCCTGCACCGGCACGACGGGCTGGGGCACCGGCGCCAGCTGCACCGGCGCGGCCACGGCGTGGGCCGCGTGCGCGACGGGCGCGGGCATGGGGACGACGGCGGGCGCGGCCGCCTGCGGGTAGCCGGCCTGGGTGGCGGCCTGCGCGGCCGGGGGCTGCGGCACCGCACGCACGGCGGGCACGGTGGTGGCCAGCGGCTGCGCGGGCGCGGCGGTGGGGCGCAGCTGGCGCACGGCGCCACCCTGGGGGGCGGGCTGGGGCGCGCTCGGGGGCGTGGGCTGGGCCGCGCCGAACAGCGCCGCGACCTCCGGCGGAGGCTGCGGCTTGGTCTCCTGTGGCCGCTGCGCGAGCACGCGTGTCTTCAGGACGAAGGGGCCGCACAGCACCTCGTCCACGGAGCGGATCTCACACGCGGTGACCCGGTGTCCGTTGACGAAGATGCCGGTGGCCGTCCCCGCGTCCTGGATGGCGGTGCGACCGTTCTGGAAGTAGAGCAGCGCGTGGCGCGGCTCCACGGACGGGTCATCCAGCCTCAGGTCCGACGAGGGATCCGAGCCGAGCGCATACGTGCCGGGGACGAACACCTCGGTCCCTACGAGGAGTCCGTCGCGGAGGATGACGACTTGCAGGACGCTGGGCTGGCCGCTCAACGGTGACGCTCCCTTCAAGGGCTGGTGGGCGGTTGGGGACCTACTGGTCGTAGACCGTGGCGAGTGTCTCGGCGCGGAAGCTGTCGCGCTCGCGGATCATCGACCGCGTCTTCAACTCCTTGCGGTCGTAGAGATAGACGGCGCCGGACTTGTTCGTCTGGCCCTGGATGAGCCGGTCGTCGAAGTCGATGCGCGACGGGCCCCGCTGCGGCGGCGCCGACGACGTGGACGCCGTGGCCTCCGCGTCACCGGTCACCGGGTCCGTCACGGGAGTGGTGGCCTTGGTCTCGATCTTCGGCGGAGCCTTCGAGCCGGACTTCTTGCCGGCCTTCGCCTTCGCCGATTTCGCCGAACGACCGCGGCCCTGGGCCCATGCATCGCTCGGGACGAACATCGTGCTGATTCCGAGGAGCTGGGCGACGGCCATGCAGAGGAGGAAGCGTCGCATCATCAACAGGTTAAGCGATGCGCGTATGGACCTGTCAACGCACACTCCCAGGGGCCGCGACGTGTGCGGGCCGGTGATGTGTGGGGGGCACTCCACCCCATGTGGGGCGCATTCTCCACGACACGCCCGGATGTTGCCTTCGTGCTGGAAAGATGGCGTGCCGCTCCGCTTCCGTAGTTGGCTCTCTGGCGAGCAGGCACTTCGACGAGACATCGCGGCGCGCCGTGGATTGGGAGATGTTGCAGGCTCGAGACCCGGGACGGGATGTGACACGTTCGACGCGACGATGGGGAGTGGTGGTGGGCATCGCCCTGCTGTGGGCGGCGGCCGGGCTCGTCGCCCTGCGGCTGAGCCGAGGCGCGGGCCCGGGGGCTGCCCCCGTCCGCGAGCCGCTCCCGAAGGGCACCGCGCCGCGGCTCGGTTCACTGGGGCCCCGGCTCACCAGCAACGAGACCTCGCAGCCGCTGTCCGTCCATGGGGAGAATCTGGTACCCGGGTTGCGACTGTCACTGGGTCCACCCTTGTCACTCGAGCTGCCGTTGACGGTGGTGGACCCGGGGCACGCGTTCGCGCGGCTGCCCGCGCACGTGGCGCTGCCGGAGAACATGTCGGAGGCGCTGGTGCAGGCGTGGCTGGTGGCGCCCGAGGGGCGGCCCGCTCCGGAGGGGCGCGCGACGCTCACCGTGGTGAACGACGCGGCGTTCCCGGACCTGACGACGATGGTGGCGTCGCCGGATGGCCGGACGCTGTTCATCCTGGCCCCGTCCATGGACACGGTGTTCGCGCTGGACGTGGCCTCCGGTCGCGTGGCGCGCCGCGCGGTGGGGGATGGTCCGTCTGCGCTCGCGACGTGGAAGGACGCGCGGGGCCACGCGTGGCTGGGCGTGGTGCATCGCTTCCAGGCGGAGCTCCGGGTGTATTCGCTGGAGACGGACGCGCCGCCCAGGGTGTTGCCCGCGCCGGCCGGCGCGACCGGGCTGGAGGTCGACGGCGCGCGGGGCGTGGCCTTCATCGCCGAGCACGTGGAGGACCGGGTGCACGCCGTCTCGCTCGAGGACGGGCGGGAGCGCTGGGCCTCGGGCGTGGACCCGAACCCGCGCGCCCTGGCGAGGTGGAAGGACCTGCTGGCGGTGGGCAGCCTCCAGACGGGGCAGCTGGAGCTGCTGCGCCAGTCGGACGGGGTTCGGGTGTCCACGGTGGTGCCGGGGCCGGGCGTGGCCATCGTGGGGGGCTACACGGAGCGCTTCCGCGCGCAGGTGATGGGGGGCAAGGCGCCGCGCGCGCTCGTGGCGAGCGAGAAGCTGGGGCGCGTCTTCATGGCGAGCCTGGGGCCGAACGTGGGGCCCAACCCCCAGCGGATGGAGCCCACCAACAACGGCGGCGTGGCGGTGGTGGACCCCGCGCGCGGCGAGTACGTGCGGCACCGGGGGTTCGGCGCGGGCGTGACGGAGGGGCTCGCGCTGGACGAGGACGCCGGGCTGCTCTACGCGGCGGACGTGGGCATCGGCCGGGTGCGCGTGCTGGACGCGCGGGCGCTGATGGCCGCCAGCGACGAGGCCGCGCGCGGCGCGGTGCTCCAGGAGCTGGCGATGCCACCGCTGGAGGACATGCCGCGCGTCCGCCCGGCGGAGGACTTCCTGAAGAAGGGCAGGGCGGGGGAGGAGCTGCACTCCGGGCCCCGCGCCGTGGTGCTGTCCCCCGACGCGAGGACGCTCTACGTGCTCAACCGCTTCACGCGCGCGGTGGCCGTGGTGGACGTGCGCGACGCCCGGGCCGGACAGGCGCGCCTCGTGCGGCAGCTGCCGGTGGTGGAGTCGCGCGCCCAGGTCAAGCGACGGCTGGGGCAGGTGCTCTACTACGCGGACCTGGGGCGCACGGGCATCACCTGTGACGGCTGCCACATCGAGGGGCACATGGGGGGCGTCTTCTACGAGAAGACGACGCCCAACCGCGTCTACCGCTCACCCACCGTGCTGGGCAGCCGCGACACGCCGCCGTACTTCACGCCCGCCAGCAACCGCAACCTCCTGGAGACGGCGCGCCACGTGGGCGGGCGCAACCGCTTCCACAACCCGGACCCCTCGGACGAGGAGGTGGAGGCGCTCGCGTTCTTCTCCTCGCTGCTGTCCACGCCGCCCAACCCCTTCCGGGGAGAGGACGGCGCGCCGCTCCAGGAGGTGACGCTGCCGGATGGCCACAAGGGCATGCCCGCGCGAGGCCGCGCGCTGTTCGAGGGGCAGGGGAACTGCACGAAGTGCCACCCCGCACCGCTCTACGCCCTGGACCAGGACCCGGCGACGCGTAGCCAGTTCCACGACGTGGGGACCCCGCTCGCCCTGCCCCTGCGCACGGAGTACCAGGACCTGGTGCCCGGCGTGGCCGCGCCCTCGCTGGCGGGCGCATGGGACGTGTGGCCCATGCTGACGAGCGCCACCGCGGGCTATGGCGTGAAGGATGGGCACCTGGTGGTGGAGACCCGCTTCCCCCTGCGCGCGGTGCTGGAGACGGCGGGGCCGAAGCACGGTGGCGCGAGCACCCTGTCGCCCGCCGAGCGGGACGACCTGCTCGCCTTCCTCCTCACCTTGTGAGGCGGGCACGCGCTCGTGACGCGGGGGGCGCCGCCGCGAGGTCCGGAGTCGACGGAGGCCCTTGTGTGCGTGGAGCGCAATGACTCCCACGTGTTCCACGGCGGGCCAAAATCTTCCCCGCCGTTGCGCGCATGCGAGCGCGATTCGCGTTCATCCCGTTGCTGTCGCTTGCGTTGCACGGGGGGGCTGCGGTCTACAATCCAACGAATGCGCCCCCTCCCACGCGTCGCGTGGCTCCTGCTCCCGGTTCTCTTCCTGTCCTGCTCCGACGCGGGCCTGTACGCCATCGATGGTCGCGGTGTGGGGCGTCAGGACCGCGCCAGCTTCTCCGGCGAGGTGTGCGTGCCGCTCGCGGGAGGAGAGGCGTTCCCCACCAAGGTCCTCTTCGCGATGCAGGGCGGCGAGGGCGTGGAGACGGAGATCGTCGGCTACGGCACGGACGCCCTGTCCACGCTGACCAGCCGCTTCTCCGGTCCCTTCGTGAAGTTCGCGCTGGTGGCGCACCACTCGGTGGCCACGGGCCTGCTCGGGAGCTTCTCCGACGCGACCGCCTTCCAGGCCGTGCTCCCCAAGTTCGCCTCGTACCAGGAGACGGGCCCCATCAGCGTCCGCTCCGCGTTGAAGCTGGCCAAGACGCTCCTGTCCGGCGACATGCAGACGTCCTGCCGCGGCGAGGTGGCGCGCACGCGCTACGTGGTCGTCGTGATGATGCGCCTGGCGGATGCCAGCTGCGCCAACCCCGCGTTCAACGAGGGCATCACCCCGCGCTGCCGGGGGCTCGCGCCCGCGGCGTGCAGCGCGTGCGAACTGGGCGCCGTCACGGGGGAGATCAAGGCCCTGGCCCAGCAGTACGGCGCGGGCGAGGTGGTGGTGCAGCCCATCTACGTGCGGACCGGGAACGGCGACGCGGACACCCGCAACGGCGGGTTCGCCATCGCGGACGCGGGCGGCACCGAACCGGTGGAGACGGACCCGGCGGGCCTGCCCGGCGCCATCACCAGCCTCAAGTACGCCGCGCGCGTCAACACGCTCAAGCTCAAGCGCTTCATCGCCTACAACCGCAACGTGGTGGTGCGCGCCGGCCAGCTGCTCGCCGACAGCGACGGTGACGGCCTGCCCGACGTGGACGAGACCGCGCTGGGCACCGACCCCACGCAGGCCGACACGGACATGGACGGGTTGATGGACGGGCTCGAGGTGCGCATGGGCATGAACCCGCTCGTCCTCGACGTCATCAACGGCTGCAGCGTGTCGCTCGACGACGACGGCGACCGGCTCAACGGGTGCGAGGAGCGCGTGCTGGGCACCGACCCGTGCATCGGCGACACCGACGGCGATGCCATCCCGGACCTCATCGAGGTGCTCGGGATGACCAACCCCCTGGTGCCGGAGGACCTGCTCGACACGGACCGCGACGGCATCACCAACATCGCGGAGGTGGAGGCCCATGGAGATCCGCTCAGCGCCGACCTCGACTTCCACCGCGAGCGGGGCTACGGCTACAACCTGGTGGAGACGACGCCGTCCCCCGACGGGCGCACCTGCTACACCACGCGCGTGGAGAACGTCTCCCTGGCGCCCACCCTCGCCCGCCCCCACCCGTTCATCCCGGGCGAGGTCATCCCCGCGGGCACCAACGACATCTATCTCTACCTCCAGGCCGGCCGGGACAATGATCCGCGCGGCGCCGGCATCGGCTCGCTCCTCGTGCAGCCCATCCGGTACGACCCGGACGAGGGACGTACCCCTTCCGGCATCATTCCCCTGGACCCCGACGCGTTCATTCTCGGAACCTGATCCAACCCCCGAGTGTGGGGCCTACCCCCCGCTCGGACTGGGGTGCTCCCCCCACACCCCGCCCCCTCACGACCATGTCTCGCTCGCAACCCACTGGAATCTCGAGGTTTCTGTCCAGGGATGGGGTCGGATCGCCTCTTGCTAGGCGCTTGGGTCGGAAAGGAGTCATCATGTCCCTCGTTCGTCTTGCCCCCGCTCTGGTGCTCGGAGCAATCCTCGTCGTGAACCCTGGGGTGGCCCAGGCGCAGTCCAACGACAACCCGGACAACCCGGAGTGCCTCGGCGACAGGTGCGGTCGTCCCGAGGAGGAGGGCGGCGGTGGTTGTGGTTGTGGTGGTGGCTCCGTCTGGGTGAACTACACGGACGACGGCGACACGCTGGCGTACACGGACGACGCGGACGGCGACGGTCGCGCGGATGACCGCGACAACTGCCCGTTCGTCTCCAACCGAGACCAGACGGACTCCGACGGCGACGGCGTGGGCAACGCCTGCGACAACTGCGCCTCGCTCGCCAATCCGGACCAGCTCAACGCGGACGGCGACGGGCTCGGCAACGCCTGCGACCCCGACCAGGACAACGACGGCATCGTCAACGAGAAGGACAACTGCGCGCGCATCCCCAACACCGACCAGTCCGACCTGGACGAGGACGGCCTGGGTGACGTGTGCGACGACGACGACGACAACGACGGCGTCAAGGACGGCGCGGACAACTGCCCGCGCGTCTTCAACGACGACCAGGTGATGCCGGCGGACGTGAGCCAGTGCCGCGTGGACGCGGACAACGACGACATCTCCGACAACGCGGACAACTGCCCCGGGCTGGCCAACCGGGACCAGGCGGACGCGGACGGTGACGGCCTGGGCGACGCGTGCGACCCGGACATCGACGACGACACCATCCTGAACGAGGTCGACAACTGCCCGGCCACGAAGAACCCGGACCAGGCGGACGACGACCGTGACGGCCGGGGTGACGCCTGCGACGCGGTCTACTGCCTCGTGGTGGACCCGTCCAAGCCGGATGACTGCCTCAACCCGCGCTCGCCCTTCACCGTGAACGCCGGTGGTCACAAGGCGGAGAAGAAGACGGGCGTCTCCATCCGTCTGCCGCTCTACGCCAACCGCAATGGCGCGGCCATGGAGTACAAGTGGTCGGTGACCAAGCGTCCGGAGGGCTCCAACGCGGTGGTGACGAGCCCGCAGGGCGCGGTGACGCTGAGCCGCAACTGGGAATACATCTACGTGGACGGCAGCATCCCCAACCTCGTCCCGGACAAGAAGGGCACCTACGAGGTGACGGTGGAGGCCCGCCTGGCCTTCGCCGACCGCGTCTACCCCGACCACCGCGTCTCCACCTCCACCCTCGTGGTGACGGTGGGCGACGAAGGTGACGAGGGGCCCAACTGCAACGCCGTGCCCGCGGGCTTCAGCGTCACGGCCCTGGGCGCCGCGTTCCTGGGCATGCTGCTGCGCCGCCGGCGCCGCGAGCCGTAGTCACCCATGCACACGCTGCCAGGAGGTCGCTTGCTCATGCACCGCCTCGTTCGTCTTCCGTTGTTCGCGGCGGGCCTCCTGGCCGCGGGTCTGCTGTCCTGCTCCGACTCGATGCTCGAGTCCAAGGTGGACCCGCTCTCGCAGCTCGATGACCGGCTCACGCTGCAGGGCCGCGTCTGCACCCGACCACCTTCGCCGAGCGGCTTCCCGGTGAAGGTGGTGGTGGTCATCGACGAGTCGGGCAGCATGTGCGTCTCCGACCCGCCCGGCGCGCAGCTGGACAGCGGCTTCTGCCAGCGCGCCGAGGTGCAGGCCATCATCCCGCCGGGCGTCACAGAGCCCGCGCGCGTGCGCGCCCTCAAGCGCCTGGTGGCGCAGTTCCGCGAGGTCAACGCGCAGGGCGGCAACGTACAGGTGTCCGTCGCCCCGTTCGAGACCAACGTCCGCAACGTGTGGCCGCCCAGCACCGCCAGCGAGCGCTTCGCCCGGCCGGACACCAACATCGACAGCTACATCGAGGGCCTGCAGAGCCAGCTGGGCAAGGGCACCGACTACCAGGGCGCGCTGTCGTACGCCTACGGCATCATCGCCTCCGACATCCAGAAGGTCTCCACGGAGAACCCGGAGCTGCTGCCGCGCACCCGCTACGTCGTCGTGTTCCTCACCGACGGCACCCCGTACCCGCGCTGCTCCGCCACCGACAACCTGAGCGTCTACGCCAGCCCGGACAACCCGGACCTGACGTGGGCGGACTCCATCGTGAGCTTCTGCAACGCCACCAACACGACGGACCAGATCGACGGCTTCGAGATTGGCACGGACCGCAACCAGAACTACCAGCTCTTCAGCTACGTGCGCCGGCTGATGGAGCTGAAGGACCAGTACAACGTGGGCGACGTGCGCATGCACACGGTGCTGCTCTTCAACCAGGAGGCGGTGCGCGCCTGCGGCCCCATCTGCCAGGAGATCTACGGCATCTACCCGGGCGTGCCGCAGGCCCAGTACCCGGAGGCGGCGAAGAAGATCGCCTCCTGGCTGCTCAAGCGCTTCGCGGAGATGGGCAACGGCGTGTACCAGGAGTTCAACGACACGAGCGAAATCTCCAACCTGGGCCTGGGCGCGCTGGACTACTCGTCGTTCGCCTCGCGCAACGTGATGAAGAACCTGGTGGTGGAGTCGCTCAGCTCGCTGCCGTCGCTGGAGGCGCGCATCGTGGACAGCGACGGTGACGGCGTCCCGGACGAGCAGGACAACGCCACGGCCCTGAAGACCAACACCTTCCTGCGCGACAGCGACGGCGACTGCCTGAACGACGGCTTCGAGACGCGCCGCGCGGACCAGGGCTTCAAGGCCGCCAACCACCGCGACGCGCGCGGCTGCGATGTCCGCAACGCCGACGGCACCTGCCAGTGCCGCGACACGGACGGCGACGGGCTGTACCAGTCCGAGGAGAACTACCTGCGCACCCGCAGCCAGCTGGTGGACAGCGACGGCGACGGCATGCCGGACAGCCTCGAGGCGCGCTGGGGGTTGGATCCGCTCACGCCCAACGTCGCGGGGTTGGACACGGATGGCGACGGGATTCCGGACGACATGGAGCTGCGCTCGGGTTCGGACCCGACGCGCCGGGACAAGGCCTTCTTCGACAAGTACGGCTACCAGTACGAGACGCGCATCGCGGAGGTCCGCCCGGACGGCAGCATCTGCTACGACTTCACCATCACCAACCTGCAGCTGGTGTCGCCGCAGGAGCGCTCCGGTTCCCGGCAGGGCTTCAACGCCTTCAGCGTCTGGTTCGCGGAGGCGCCGGAGAGCGGCGTCGCCACCGACTACGGCGTGTGGACCAACGCCTGCGCGTGGGCGCAGTACGCGCCGCCGTCGGTGCGCGTGCCGGTGGGGCCGGAGCTGACGTTCGCGCCGAACGACTTCATCTCGACGAGCAACCTGCCGAGCCCTTGGGATGACCAGGACCGGTGCATCGGAACCCGTCCTTCGGGGGGAACGCGATGAGAAGTGTCGGTGGACGAGTCCTGGCGGGCGTGGCCGCCGCGCTGGTGGTGGTGTTCGCATGCTCGGACTCCTATCTGTACGACCCCCGCCGTGACACCGAGGTGCCGGTGGACCGGGCCATCGCGTTCGAGGGGCGCTTCTGCACGGTGGGCTCCAACGAGGTGGTGCGGCCCATCAAGCTGGTGGTCGCCATGGACGCCTCCCAGTCCATGCGCGTGAGCGACCCGGACGGCGTGCGCGCCACCGCGCTGGTGGACCTCATCGAGCACCTGCCCCAGGACCCGGAGGTGTTCATCGCCGTCGTCCTCTTCGCCGGCAGCACCACGGCGTTCCTCACGCAGACGCCGGGAAATCCCCCGGAGGATGGCTTCGTGCAGGTGTCCACGTTGGACGACGCCGCGCGCCGCAAGCTCACCGAGCAGCTCCTGACGTTCCGCAACCCGGACAACTCACCGAACCGGGACTCGACGGACTTCGTCAAGCCGCTGTCGGACATCTACTCGCTCATCAACACGGACATCGCGCGCAGTCGCCTGACGCCCGGTGGCCAGAACGCGCTGGCGCAGGCGCGCTACTCCGTCATCTTCCTGTCGGACGGCAAGCCCACCAACAACCAGGACGCGGAGCTCATCGAGGGTGACGCGGTGGTGCGCATCCACCAGCTGCGGGACCTGGTGGAGGAGGTGACGGTCAACACCGTCCACGTCTTCAACCCCACCCAGCCCGTCTCCACCAGCTGCGACCTGGCCGGCGACGGCGGCTGCCCGCTGCTGCTCATCAACCAGAACGCGGACCGCCTGTCGAAGATGGCGGAGCGGGGCGGTGGCAACTTCCGCGACTTCCGCAACAACGAG
Source organism: Myxococcus stipitatus (assembly GCF_021412625.1). Next base: position 210,268 of record NZ_JAKCFI010000004.1, read on the forward strand.
CCCATCAACTTCCTCGACTTCTCCTTCGGCCAGGTGCGCCGCTCCTTCATCGTGAAGGAGGTGGTCGCCTCCAACCTCTCCGCCGGGCCCGGCAGCCTCCTCGAGGATGCGGACACGGACGGAGACGGCCTGTCCGACGCGCGCGAGGCGGAGATCGGCACCGACCCGAACAAGGTCGACACCGACGGCGACGGCTTCAGCGACGGCGTGGAGGTGTACTTCCGGGAGCGCGGCGTGGACTTCGACCCCATCCAGGTCGCCGACCCGGACGGTGGCGGGCTGGACAAGGGCTGTCCGCCGATGCTGCGCGCGCAGGACACGGACTGCGATGGCCTGCTGGACTGCGACGAGCAGTTCATCGGCACCAACGCGTCGCTGGCGGACAGCGACCGGGACGGGGTGCCGGACGGCGTCGAGTGGCGCGGCGGCACGCAGGGCTCCAGCAACGACCTGGACGAGGACCCGGACAACGATGGCCTGACGAGCCGCGAGGAGCTGCGGCTGCACTCGGACCCGCTGGAGGTGGACACCGCGAACCTGTCGGTGGACGGCTACCGGTACGTCTTCGAGGCGGACGGGCCTCCGGACGAGCAGGGCCGCCAGTGCTACACGCTGCGCGTGGACAACGTGCTGCTGGTGCCCACCGTGGCCGCCGCGGACGACGCGGGCGTCGTCACGAAGGGCGCCGGCTACAACAACGTGGTGCTGTCCGTGGCCATGGTGCCCGCGGACGACCCGACCGCCCGCACGCTCGTGCGCAGCTTCCGGGTGGACACCGTGCGCTACCCCGTGGGTGGCATCAAGTCCCCCGCCGACGGCGTCATCCGCGTGACGCCCGAGGACTTCGTCGACGGCTGCCCCGGCCGTATCGATGAACCGACCCAGACGCCGTGAGAGTTGACGCCATCATGCCTACCTACGTCCGACTGTTGCCGCTCGCGCTCTTGACCCTGGTCGCCTGCTCGTCCGGAGGTGACGACAAGGAGGACGCCGGGACGACGGTGGTGGAGGACCTCTGCAACTCGCGCGAGGAGGCGCTGTCCCTGGCCGAGTGCGAGCTCAAGCCCGGCGTGGCGCTGGAGCGGCTGCTGGTGCTCGAGGGCGAGAAGCGGGAGGGGGACCAGGACTGGTACCGCGTCGTGCTGCCCCCCGACACCAGCGCGCGCACGCTGCTCAACATCAATGGCACCTACCTGGCCGCCAGCACCGCGGTGCAGCTGTCCATCACCGTCCTGGGGCCGCTGCCCACCGGCAAGGAGGGCGCGCTGGCGAAGAAGGACGACAAGCACGGCCAGGGCGCGCCCCGGCCGGTGGACATGGTGCTGCCCCTGCGCGACGACCTGGCGGGCAAGACGCTGCTCGTGCTGGTGCAGGACGCGCCGGACGTGGTGTCGCAGCCGAAGTTCGACGCGCGCAATCCCTACCGGTTGACGGTGACCATCACGGAGAACCCGGACGCGCACGAGCCCAATGACAGCCTCGCCCAGGCCACGCCGCTGACGCTGGCCCCTGGCACGGACGGGCTGGTGGCCACGTCGGGAGGCTTCCTGGCCACGGACGAGGACGTGGACCGCTTCACCTTCGACGCGCCGGAGGGGAAGATCATCTACGCGCGGGTCACCGCGCCGGACCGGGGCGCCGTGCCCAACTGGCGTCTGTCCTACCAGTTGCTGCAGCCCGGCTTCCTGACGAAGGAGGAGGCCGTGGACCACGAGTGGGTGTCGCCCCAGGTGCGTCCGGGCGTGCTGGCCACGGCGCGAAAGGTCGACGCGGGCCAGGGCGGCAAGTGGATGTTGGTGGTGCGCGGCTACAAGGGCAACGACGGTCAGTCCCCGGCCACCGGCGACATCCGGCAGCCCTACGAGGTGGAGGTCCGTGTCCTCGACCAGAAGGACCCCTACGACCTCGCGGTGCCGAACAACGACGACCTCGCCACCGCGTTCGCCACCGGCCTCGATGGCACGACTCCTGGCACGCCGCAGGCCAGCAAGACGTTCGAGGGGCGTCTGGCCTATCGCGAGGACGAGGACTGGTATTCCGTCCGGCTGCCTCCGAGCAGCGTGCCCACCCGCCTGCGCTATCAGTTCACGCCGCTGGCGACGGGCGGGCGCTTCCCGCCGCTGCCCGAGACGCCGACTCGTCAGGTGCTCGTGTTCACGCTGGTGACGACGAACGGCAACCTGGAGGACTGGCGCAACACCTGTCTCAACGACAACACGGTGTGCCCGAAGGGCTACTCGGAGGCACCGGACATGGTCTCGCTGGTGCGAGGCTTCTGCGAGCGCGGGGAGCTGGATGCGCCCATGTGCCTGCACTCGCTGCGCGAGGAGGTGGCGAGCAATCCCACCTTCGCCAACCTGAGCAACTTCTCCGGCGTGATTCCCGTCCGGCCCCACGACGCCAACGTCACCTACTACTTCCTGGTGCAGGACGAGGGCACGCGCTGGGCGGACGACAAGGACTACCGGCTGACCGTGTCGTGGGAGGCGGAGGACGCGGACGAGGTGAGCCGCTACGCGGGCGGGAAGACCGAGCAGGTCGTGGCCCGCACGCTGGCCTCCACCACCGCGTTCCCGGTGCCTCCGGACACGGCGGAGTTCTCCGTCACCGGCAAGCTGTCCCACGGCTACGGCCGGCTGCGCAGCGGCCAGGACCGCGTCAACGGCCGGGGCGTGCGTGGCCCCATGGACTACGACGCGGTGCCCTCGGACGTGGACTCGTACGAGTTCGCGCTCCCGGACGTCCCCGCGCCGGAGGACCGCGCGTGGCTGGTGCAGTGGGAGGTGGCGAAGGCGGGAGACGCGGGCACCGCGCCCTCCGGCCTCGCGCTGGACCTGACGTTCTGTGACGGCGACGCGGCGGCGGACGGCGGCGTGTCGGACGGTGGCTGCGTAGAGGTGAAGACGGGCAGCCGTAATCAATCCCTCACACTCGGTTACCGCTCGGACGCGCTGCGTGCCTGGCACACGCCGTCCGGTGCGTCGACGAGCAGCCTCATGCCGCTCTACACCCTGGAGGAGCGCCCCAACTCCACCGTCGTCACCCTGGCGCCGTATGCCTGCGGCTGCCTGGAGCCGCGCTTCATCCGTGGCAAGAAGATGCGCGTGGATGTCTCCGCTTCGGAGCGGACGGCCAACGAGCCGGTGGACTACACGCTGCGCACCGCCTACGGCCCGTATCCGCAGAAGTACGTGCGTGACGGTGGCGCCGAGGTCGAGTGTCCCACGGCGGACGCCGACGCGGGGACCTCGGATGGTGGCGCGCTCGGCCCGAACTGTGTCTTCACCCGCCAGCCCTGACGCTCCCGGGCGCGGTGCCATCTTCCGGATGCGCCCGCGCCCATCGCTCGCCGGGGAGCCTCGGTCCACGAGGCTCCTCGCGAGGATGACTGCCATTGGCGGAGGGCGGGGAGGTGAAGCCCGCCGCCCTCCCGCCGGAGGCGAATCACGGAGGGGAGATGCCCTCGGCGTTGAGGGTGACGACCTTCTCCGTCAGGTTGCCCGCGTTGGACGTGATGGTGAGGGTCCCCTCATACACGCGGGGCTCGCGGGGCTTGAAGCTCACCTCGACGAAGACGCGCTTGTTGGTCTCCACCTGGAGCGGCGTCTCGGACGAGAAGCCCTCGGGGAGCTTCAGCTTGAACTCCGCGGGCGCGCTCAGGGTGATGCCGGTGATGATGAGCGGGTCCTGCCCCTTGTTGGTGATGGCGAGGGAGTTGAAGTTCTCCGTGCCGATATAGGTTCCGCTCCCGAACTCGCGATTGAAAGCCATCTGGTCGCGGTCGGTGACGATTTGCGGCGCCTTGGGGATTTCCTCGCTGCTTTCCCCGCAGGCGGCGACGGAAAAGAGAATGATGGGGAGCCACGGGGTGTGCAGTCGCATGGACGTCCACTCCTCGCTAGAGGGTCAGATGATGATGAATGTTGTAACAGTGTTTCGTCGTAAGGCCCAGTGCGCAGCGGCGATTCTGTGCATGGCATTGGCGGTGGGATGTGGGGACACGCGCGATGACTTCATCGGCCCGCGTGTGAAGGATTCGTGCGACGCGACCTGGCCGGTGTGCAACCGGGTCGCCGGCTGCATCCTGGGGTCGGAGTCCTGGGCGGAGGGGCGCTTCCCGGGTCATGGACAGTTCATCGTCCAGGTGCCGGAGGCCTCCACCGTCAAGGTGAGCTTCTTCCTGGACGAGGTGACGGCGGCGGGCGAGGAGACGGTCGTCCTCTTCCACGAGGATGGCTGCCGCGCGCGCACCCGCAAGGCGGCGGCAGGCCGCGCGGTGCTGGACCAGATGGAGAAGTTCAGCGTCTTCACCCAGGAGGCGGACCTCATCGGGGTGGGGGACCACCTCATCGAGTTCGACTCGGACCTGCAGGGGCGCTACGCCGTGAAGGTGGACGTGGAGCCCCTGCGCAACCGCTAGCCTCCGGCGCGGGCGCCCGAGCGCAGCGAGCGCACCAGGTGGTCCGCCACGCGGAAGCTGTTGGCGGCGATGGTGAGCGTGGAGGGCACGCTTCCGCCCGTGGGCATGAAGCTGCCGTCCACGACATAGAGGTTGGGCACCTCGTGCGCGCGGCAGTACTTGTCGAGCACGGACGCGGAGGCGTCGTCGCCGAAGCGGCAGGTGCCGTGCTGGAGGATGGTGGTCTCGCCCGTGGTGTTGGTGCGCTTCACCTCGTCGGGCTCCAGCCGCAGCAGCACCTCCTCGCCCCGGTCGACGAGGAAGCGCGTGGCGACGAGGTCCTGTGGGTGGCGCTCCACGGTGATGGCCGCCACGGGGATGCCGTAGCGGTCCTTCACGCCCGGCTCCACGGTGACGTAGGTGCCCGGGGTGGGGAGGAACTCCGCGTACACCTCGAACTGGAGGATGCGCGAATCGCGATAGGCCCGCATCCGGTCCTTCAATTCCTTGCCGAAGACGGCGGACGCTCCGCTGCCCGCCAGCCCCGTGGCGGCGTGGATGGGATTGGGATGCGTCCACATGAAGCCCAGCGTGCCGCCCTTTCGGAAGCCGAAGCGGGCATCCGGCATCAGGTAGAAGTCCTGGATGCTGCGGTTGACGAAGGGCGCGGGGTCCTTCAGCCACGGGCGCTGCTGTGCCTGACGCGACAGCCGGAACGTCGCCTGCGCCTCTCCGAACGAGCTGAACGTGAGGTTCCTTCCCACCAGCCCGCTGCCGTTGGCCAGCCCCCGGGGGAAGCGGCTGGAGGTGGAGTTGAGCAGCAGCCGCGCGCTCTCCACCGCCGTGCACGACACGATGACGACCTTTGCGGGCTGCTCCTGGGTGACCCCATCCGGGCCCACGTAGACGACGCCGCGAGCGCGGCCCCGGCGGTCCACTTCCACGGAGCGCGCCATGCATCCGGGACGCACGCTCACGTTGCCGGTGGCGATGGCGGCGGGGATGAGGCTGGCGTTCGTCCCGCTCTTGGCCCCCATCTCACAGCCATAGCTGCCGCACAGCGCGCAGTACGCGCACGGCGCGCGTCCCTTGTAGGGCCGGCTGATGATGCCGCGCGCGGTGGGCAGGGCGTGCCAGCCCATGGCCGCGCACGCCTTGTCGATTTCGCCCGCCACCGGGTGTACGTCCAGCGGTGGCAGCGGATACGGGCCCGCGCGGGGCTCGGCGAACGGGTGGGGCACCGCGTGGCCCGACACGCCCAGCTCCACCTCCGCCTTGTCGTAGAAGGGCGCCAGCTCCTCGTAGGAGATGGGCCAGTCCTCCACCGTGCTGCCGGGCACCGCGCCCAGCGTGCTCCGCAGCCGGAAGTCCACTGGCTTGAGCCGGTAGAAGAAGCCGCTCATGTGGACGGTGCCACCGCCCACGCAGTTGGCCGTCCACGCCGCGGAGCTCTTCTCGTAGCGCTCGCGCGCCCCGTGCCGGAACAGGTGCGGCTCCTCCCAGGGCATCGGCATGAAGAAGTTGCGCCGGCTGTTGAGGATTTCATCGTGGATGAAGTCCTGGGGCCGGTAGTGCGGGCCCTTCTCCAGCACGACGACCTTGAAGCCCGCGCGCCCCAGCTCCAGCGCCATGGGCGCGCCGCCCGCGCCGCTGCCGATGATGCAGACGTCGACCTCGGGGAGGCTCACCGGTGGACCCCGCACTCACGCAGGCACTTTGGCCCGTCGTAGCCTTCCGGGGGCGCCATGGCCACGGTGCCCACGGCGTCGAACCCCATCAGGCGCCAGCCCACGCGCCCCTTGTTGCCGCCGTAGGAGGGGTCCCCCAGGAAGCCCTCCAGGGACAACACGGTGAGCAGCTCGAAGAAGTACGCCTCTCCGCTCCTGGCGGGGCTGTCCTTGAAGAGGGTGAGCAGCTCGTCCTGCCGCGCGGGCGTCAGCGCGGCGAAGCCCTGCTGGAACATGCTCTGGGCGCGGCGCTCCAGCGCGGCCAGCCCCTCGAGGAAGTCGCTCCGGACGTGCTCCATCTCCGGTGTCTGGAGGATGCGGTCGATGTAGACGGGCACGTCCGCGTCGAGCGCGCCGGGGTCCTCATCGCGAGGGAGGATGCGCTCGGCGGCGGCGGCGACCACGGCGTACTCGAAGGACGAGAAAGTCCGTGGTGTCTTCCCCTCACTTCCGCGCGCCAGGGGACCGGGGTCCTTGGGGGGCGTCTTGGCGGCGTCCTCGGACGGGCGTTTGCATGCCATGGGCCCGAGCAGCACCACGCCACCGCCCAGGAAGGTCAGTCGTTGGATGAAGGAGCGCCGGGTCAGGCGTCGACGGGGAGCACGCGCACGAGCCATAGGTGCGTGAGCGTAACCCAGCACGCCGCGCGTGGCTCGGGTTGGATGTATCGCTCGCCTGCCCCCCCGCGAGTCACGCTGACGTAGGATGCGCGCGACGACGGTCGGGTCCGACAACGCAAGGAGACGGAAGATGAAACGGCATGCCTGGACACTGGGATTGGTATTGGCGCTGGGCTGCGGCAAGGATTCCCCGCCGACCAATCCCGGCACGGACGGTGGCACGAACGACGGCGGAACGAACGACACGTCCAACTTCACGAAGCTGGAGGTGGACGCGGACCCGAGCGAGTTCAATCCCATCTCCAACATCGCGCTGGCGCTGGGGCCGAACGACCGCATCGGCATGGTGTACTTCGTGAACAACGGCACGCGGACGAACGACGACATCAACTGGGACCTGCGCTACCGCGAGTTCGACGGCGGCTCGCTGGGGCCGGTGGAGAAGATCGCCACCGTGCAGCGCGTGTACGGCGTGTCGGTGGCGTTCGGTCCGAACGGCCAGCCCGCGGTGTCGTACCTGGGCGGCGGTAGCGACGACTCGACGTTCTGGACCCAGAGCGACCTGGCGGTGGCGTACCGCAACGCGAACGGCACGTGGACCGAGCGCATCGTCGCCACGCAGTCCAACGCGGCGCTGGTCAACAACCCGCTGAGCGATGGCGGCTTCCTGGTGGGGCTCAACACCTCCATGGTGTTCTCCGGCAGTCAGGCGCTGGTGGCGTACCGCGACGGCCACCGCGGCCAGTTCGGCCGTCAGGACTGGGAGTCGGCGGACCTGGAGCTGGCGATCGGCGGTCCCACGGCGTGGAACTTCCGCATGGTGGCGGCGTCGGGTGACACGAAGGAGGGCATGGGCGGGCACATCTCGCTCGTCAACGCGGGGGCGCAGCCCGCGGTGGTGCACGACCGCGCCTTCGAGGGCGCCCAGGCCACGGGCGCGGACGTCGTGTTCCAGCGCCGCAACGCGGACGGCTCCACGTGGTCGGCGCCCGCGAAGGTGCAGATCCTCGCCAACACGCAGCTGGGGCCGTCGCTGGCGCATGATCCGGTGGCGGGCTTCGGCATCGCGGTGCTGTCCAAGTCCGACGACAAGCTCACGTACATCGAGTGCGCCGACTCCAGCCCCACCAGCTGCACGAAGGCGGCGGACTGGTCCACGCCGGACCCGCTGTACCACCACGGCACGGGCGGCTGGTACCCGTCGCTGGCGTTCGACCCGGTGAACCACGACCCGTCCATCGCCTATTACATCTGCGCGGAGGCGGCGGGGCGCAACGACACGAGCTGCAACCCCAACGAGGACAAGCTCGTCATCGCCACGCGCATCGGCGGCATCTGGCGCGAGGAGCTGGTGGACGAGCGGGGCGGCTGGTCGCCGAAGCTGGCGTATCTGGCCTCGGGCAAGCGCGTGGTGCTGTACCGCACGCCGGTGGTGTCGCCGGAGAAGAAGGGCGTCCTGTTCCTGGCGGTGGAGAAATGAAGAGACTCGTTCGCGCCGGGGCCGCGCTGACGCTGGCGGGGTTCGCCGCCGGGGCCGGGGTGGTCGCGTGCGCCCAGCCCGACAACTCGCTGTCCGGCAGCGCGTCCGAGCTGTTCTCGCTGGACGTGTCGAAGGTGGAGATCCTCCGCAACGCGGAGGCGTTCCAGGTCAGCTACTACCGGAACAACGACCTCGACGTGGACCTGGTGGCGCGCATCACCGTGTCCACGGAGGGGCTGGACCTGCGGCCCGGCGCGAAGGTGAACCTGGCGGGCACCACGCCCTCGGGGTTGGCGCGCACCACGGTGGTGCACCTCAACGCGGGGGAGCCCGCGCGTGTCTTCGCTCCCGTGTCCAAGGGCTCGCTGGAGCTGGACGAGGGCGGCAACCCCGGTGAGGACACGCGCGGCGAGTTCGGCATGTCCTTCCAGAAGGGCGAGGGCTACGGCGCGGGGCGGACGCTGGACGGGACGTTCTCCGCCGTGGCACAGGACGCGGGCTTCGGCCCGGAGGTCGGCGAGCCGCTCGACGCGGGAGTCCCGGACTCGGGGACCTGAGCCGGTCCACGCCGTGGGCGCTGGCGCGAGGTCCACGGCGTCCGTCTCAGCCCGGCCCGGAGAACTGACGGGCGGGTTCGATGCGCAGCCCGTTGCGGAACAGCCGCAGCAAGGGCACCGTGGGGATGTGGAAGATGGCGAGGGTGAAGATCCACGCCGCCAGGTGGATGCCGTCCCTCACCGGCATGAGGGCGAGGTTCCGGAAGCCCGCGAGCGTCATGAGCGCGACGGCGCTCAAGCCCGTTCCGGCGAGGAGCAGCTTCGTCCATCCCCAGAGGGAGCGCTCGGGCTCGTCGACGAACTCGGCGGGCAGGGGCGCGCCGGGATGGTGGGGCAGGGGGATGGCGTCGTCCGAGGCGGGGACCAGTCCCATGGCCTGCCTCGTGTGCGCGAGTTGGGCGCTCAGCCGCATGTGTTCGCGCTGCTCCGCCTGGAGCTCCAGGTAGAGGCGGCGGCCCCAGCGGACGAGGACGAACAGCACGACGAACGAGAGCACGGCGTAGCCGGTCTTCGTCATCAGGAAGAGGTCGTAGGCGCCGTGCAGGAGGATGGCCCACCCCAGGCCGGCGGCGAGCGTCCCGAAGCGCTGTCCCGCGGGCAGGCGCTTCGCGCGGCCCACGAAGGCGCCCATCACCACGCCCATGAACGCATGACCGGGCACGGCGGTGAGGGCGCGCATGAAGGCCACTCCGAGGCCGCCATCGCTCACGTAGAGGATGTTCTCCAGCGTGGCGAAGCCGAGCGACGCCGTGGCGCCGTATACGACTCCGTCCACGGGTTCGTCGAAGGCGCGCTTGCGCCACGCGTAGCGATACAGGACGAGGAACTTGAAGACCTCCTCGGGGATGGCCGCGCCGAGGAAGGCCTGCGAGAACGCGCTGCTCCACGTCCCCATGACCCACGTCTGCCCGAGCCGCTCGAGCACCATGGCCACCGGCAACACCGGGATGCAGGCGGCGGCGCCGAGCAGGAAGGTGCGCAGCAGCACGTTCGCGGGCTCGGGACGCTGGTCTCGCGAGCGGATGTACCAGAAGAGGAGCAGTGACGGGACGATGGCCGAGCCACCGAGGAGCAATGCCAGCATGTCTCGCACGCTAGCAGGAGCATCACGCGACGGAAGCGGGCGCGCTCCCCCGGGCCCCGACCTCTAGAGTCGGGAATCCGTGGACGTCGGGACTCTGGCTCCCGAGGGCTCCCGTCGCGACTCCGCGAGCGGCGCGAAACATTCTCGGGCGCTGTCCGTATCGCGAGTCCCGACGCGCGACCGCTCGGAGGTGCCTCCGCCGGGACGGGCCGGCGGAGGGTTTGTCTCGACGAAGGTCGACTGCTCGGAGTGGCCGTTGCGGCGGCGTGCTACGGCGTGGTGCAGACGCCGAGCGCGAGGCCCCGGGACACGGACGCTTGCGCCACGGTGTGCCGCGCGAGGGCCTCCGTGCCGCCCTCCTCGTAGATGCGCCGGGCCACCGCGAGGGCCTCGCGGGCGTGGACCGTGAGCGTGGCGCCGCGGGCGTCCGTCACCGCCACCGCGCCGTCCGCAGCCTCCTCGGCGCGCACGAGCAGCGCGCCCGCGTCGTCGCGCACCGCCATGCCGTTCTCGAGCGGCTCGAAGTAGCGGATGACGGGAGCCTCGCCCTCGCGCTGGAGCTCCAGACGCATCACGCCGCTCGCCGCGTCGCGAGACATGCGCAGCACGTCCGTGGGGCTCAGCCTCACCACGCGGGTGCCGTCGTCCTCACCCTCGACGCTCGACACCGGGTTGTTGCCGCTCCAGAACTCGATGCTGTTGATGATGAGCGCGTCGATGAGCGCCCCCAGCTCGTACACGGGGATGATGACGAGCACGAGGAACATCAGCCACTGCACGAACTTCTCGCCGGAGATGTTCTTGTTGAACTGCCAGATCTTCTGCGTGAGCTTGAAGCTGCCGAAGCAGCCCGTCGCATGCATCGAGATGAATCCAGCGCACAGCACGGCGAGCCACGGAGATGGACGCTTCATGGGGGGACCCTCCTGGGGCGTTCTTGAGGGTGCAGACCATGCCACGGAGCGCGCGCGCGTCACGCTCCGTTCTTCACGCCGTCCAGTGCTCACCACTTCTCCGTCGCGGTGCGAGGATGGGGGTGTGAGTTCCAACAGCCGTCGTCCTCGGAGTCGTAACCGGCCGACCGGGTTCGTCCTGTGCGCCACGCTCCTGCTGGCCCACGCCCCGAGCGCGGTCGCCACCCCCGCTCCCTCCGCGCCCACCTCCACCCCCGTGGACGCGCCCCCTCGTGCCCTGACGTGCCTGGCGAAGTGGTACCCGGTCCTCACGCCCACGCGGCTCGAGGCCGGTTGGGGCGTCCGCCTCCCCGACGGCCGCGCCTTCCTCTTCGACGACGGGCAGCAGAAGTCGTTCGCGCGGAAGCTAGAGGCGCCGGACCTGGAGGACACGCTCTCCCTCCCGTATCGCACCGGGCCCATCGCCCCGGTCGTTCGAGAGGACGACGACCCGGGCCGCATCCGCTTCGACCCCTTGTTCACCGCCACCTATGGCGACGCGGAGGCGAGGGTGGACGTCGTGCCCATCCGCTTCCTCGGGCAGTCGTTGAAGGTGCACCGCAAGGTGGAGCCCGTCTTCCAGCGCCTCGCGGCGCGCCTGGAGGCGCTCGTCGCGAAGGACGCGTCACTCCGGCCCTTCCTCACGAACGTCGGCGGCACCTTCGTCTGGCGCGACGTCGCGAACACCCGGCGCCGCAGCGCGCACTCGTACGGCGTCTCGCTCGACCTGAACACCGCGCGCGCGCACTACTGGGAATGGCAGCGCCCGCGTCAGCCGGTGCGCTGGCGCAACGCCGTGCCCCAGGTGCTCGTGGACGCCTTCGAGGCGGAGGGCTTCATCTGGGGCGGGCGCTGGTACCACTACGACACGATGCACTTCGAATACCGTCCGGAGCTGTTGGACCCGGACTGCGCGCCCGCGCGCTGACATGCCAGCACCCAGCGTCAGTCGACCTCGCTCTGCACCAGGCCGTACTTGTGCAGGAGCGAGTAGAGGTGCTTGCGGTCCAGCTCCGCCTCGCGCGCGGCGCGGGCGATGTTGCCCTTGGCGCGGCCGAGCAGCCGGGTGAGGTACTCGCGCTCGAAGGCGCGGATGAGCTCGTCCTTGCAGACCTTGAACGGGCCGGTGAACTCCGCCGGCAGGAAGTCGCCGGAGGGCGCGGGGGCGTCGCGGGTGAACTCGCGCAGGAGCGCGTCCCCGGCCAGCTCCGGGATGTCCACCATGTGGCGCGCGCGCTCCAGGGCGTTGCGCAGCTCGCGCACGTTGCCCGGCCACGTGTGGCCGGTGAACTGCTCGCGAATCTTCTCCGGCAGCCGCAGCCACAGGCCCTCTCCGGCGAAGGCGTCCACCAGGAGCGGGATGTCCTCCTTGCGGTCGCGCAGGGGCGGCAGGCTGACGGTGAAGACGGACAGGCGGAAGTAGAGGTCCTCGCGGAAGCGGCCCGCCTGCGTCTCCGCCCACAGGTCCTTCTTGGACGCCACGACGATGCGCGCGTCGAAGGAGATGGGGGACGAGGCGCCCAGCCTGCGGAACTCCCGGTCCTCGATGGCGCGCAACAGCTTGGGCTGGAGGTCCAGCGCCAGGTCGTCGATTTCATCGAGGAAGAGGGTGCCGCCGTTGGCGCGCTCCAGGCAGCCGATGCGCTGGCTGACGGCGCCGGTGAACGCGCCCTTCTCGTGGCCGAACAGCTCGCTCTCGATGAGGGAGTCGGAGACGCTGGCGCAGTCGAAGACGACGAGCGGCCCGGGGGCGCGCGGGCTCAGCTTGTGGATGGCCTTGGCGGCGGCGCCCTTGCCGGAGCCCGTCTCGCCCACCAGCAGCAGCGTGGAGTCCGTGGGCGCGATGCGCTGGAGCAGCGCGAAGATCTGCCGCATGGGCAGGCTGCGGCCCACCAGGTCCCCGAGCCGGTCCTCCTGCGTGGGCTCCACCTGCACGGGGGCGAGCTGGGGGCTGAAGCGCAGGCGGACGTCGCCCACCTCCAGCAGCGCGCCCGGGCGCAGGTAGGCCTCGCGCACCTGGGCGCCGTCGAGGAAGGTGCCGTTGGTGGAGTCGAGGTCCTGGACAAGGAAGCGGTCGCCATGCCGTCGCACCACCAGGTGGTTGCGGCTCACCGTGGGGTGGTCGATGACGACGTCGTTGTCGGGCGCCTTGCCCACGCGGAGGGCTTCGTTCGCCAGGGGGAAGACGGTGCCCGCGCGCTCGGTGTCCAGCAAGACGAGGTGGAACTGCTGCGCGGAGAGTCGCTCACCCTGGGCACGGGCATTGATGACCGTGTGCGTGGGGATGGGCGCTGGGGGCAGAGGGGGGGGCATGGCCGGCGGGGATTCTAGACGGCTTCGCGCCGCGAAGTGATTTCCTGTGTGGCGGACGGCGCTCGCCTTCCTGGCCGCCCGGCATGGTTGGAGCCCCAGGGGAGCGTGATACGACGCGTGCCATGCGCTTTCGCTCCCTGCCCCTGTTGCTGGTCTCCGCTTGCGCCACGGTGCCCCGGGCGCCGGCCCCCGTCACGCCCGTCGCCGCGGCCCCGGCGCCCACCCGCGTCTGGAAGCAGTCCCGGGCGGTGGTGGTCCGCCACGCCACGGTGATGCCCGCCAGCGGCCCCGCCATCGAGGACGGGGCGGTGGCCTGGGTGGACGGGAAGTTGACGGCGGTGGGACGTGACGCGGAGGTGGCGACGCCACCGGGAGCGGAGGAGGTGGACGGGACGGGCCTGTACGTGACGCCCGGCATCATCGACGCCCACAGCCACCTGGGGGTGTATGCCTCCCCGGAGTCGTTCTCGAACTCGGACGGCAACGAGGCCACGGCGCCGGTGACGGCCGAGGTCTCCGCCGAGCACTCCTTCTGGCCCCAGGACCCGGGCCTGCGGCGGGCGGCGGCGGGCGGGGTGACGTCCCTCTTGGTCCTGCCGGGCAGCGCCAACCTGGTGGGAGGGCGGGGCTTCCCGGTGAAGCTCCACTTCGGGCGCTCCGCGGCGGAGGTGCGGTTCCCGGGGGCGAAGGACTCGCTGAAGATGGCGTGCGGCGAGAACCCCCGGCGCGTCTACGGACAGGACCGGAAGATGGCGCCCTCCACCCGCATGGGCAACGTGGCCGGCTACCGGCAGGCCTTCGCGCAGGCGCGCGAGTACATGGACAAGTGGGCGGACTGGACGAAGAAGAAGGAGAAGTCGCCCGACGAGGCGGGGCCGGCGCCCGCGCGTGACTTGAAGCTGGAGACGCTGGCGGAGGTGCTGCGCGGCAACATCCTCGTCCAGAACCACTGCTACCGCGCGGACGAGATGGAGGTGATGCTCCAGGTCGCCCAGGAGGCGGGCTACTCCATCCGCGCCTTCCACCACGCGCTGGAGGCGTACAAGGTCCGCGACAGCCTGGCGGCGAGGAACGTGGCCGTGGCCACCTGGGCGGACTGGTGGGGCTTCAAGCTGGAGGCCTGGGATGGCATCCCGGAGAACGCGGGCCTCGTCTCCCAGGCGGGAGGCAAGGCCGTCATCCACTCCGACTCCGCCTACGGCATCCAGCGACTGAACCAGGAGGCGGGCAAGGCCCTGTGGCGGGCGCGCGAGTCCGGCATCCCTCTTTCCGAGGAAGAGGCATTGCGCTGGGTGACGCTGAACCCGGCGTGGGTGATGGGCGTGGAGACGCTCACCGGTTCGCTGGAGCCGGGGAAGATGGCGGACGTGGTGCTGTGGAAGGGCCACCCGCTGAGCGTCTACGCGCGGGCGCAGCGCGTGTGGGCGGACGGCGTCGTCACCTTCGACGCGGCGTCCGGCGCGGTGGAGGCGAGCGACTTCGAGGTGGGGGAGATGGCGCGGGGGGCGGCGCGGCTGGTGGCGGCGCCCGCGCCGGTGCCGTCGCTGGCGGAGCTGGGGCTGACGGCGGCGTGTGACGTGTCGAGGGACGCGGCCTGCGCGGCGCTGGTGCCGGTGGAGGCGCGGGCGTGCACCGTGTTCGTGGGCGTGACGGCCTTCACTGGCGCGGGGTGGTTGAGGAACGCCACGGTGGTGCTGGACGGCGGGAAGGTGGCGAGCGTGAAGCAGGACGGCGTCGCGGCGCCCGCGGGCTGCCGGACGGTGGAGGGGAAGGGGCGGTTGTTGACGCCGGGGTTGATGGACCCGTTCACCCAGCTGGGCCTGGTGGAGGTGGGGGCGGAGGGGCAGACGCAGGACGACGGGCTGCGCGGGGACGCGGACCGGCGGGACGTGCGCGCGGCGCTCCAGTCCGCGGACAGCGTCAACCCGGCTTCGGCCATGTTCCCGGTGGCGCGGCTGGGCGGCGTCACCGGCGCGGTGACGGTGCAGCACGGCGGGCTCGTGTCCGGGCAGAGCGCCTTCGTGACGACGGACGGCGTGGTGCGGCGCGGGGCGCTGGCGATGCACGTCAACCTGGGCACGCCGGGGCGGGACGCGGTGTCGGGCTCGCGCGCGCTGGTGCTGGAGCGGCTGCGCGAGCTGCTCTTCGACGCGCGCGAGTACGGCCGGCGCAAGGCGGACTTCGAGCAGCGCCGCATGCGCGACGTCGCGGCGAGCCGGTTGGACCTGGAGGCGATGCAGCCGGTGCTGACGGGCGCGCTGCCCGTGGTGGTGGTGGCGCAGCGGGTGTCCGACATCCGGGCGGCGCTGTCCCTGGGCCGCGAGTACGGCCTGAAGCTGGTCATCGTGGGCGGCGGCGAGGCGTGGATGGTGGCGTCCGAGCTGGCCGCCGCGAAGGTGCCCGTCATCCTCCAGCCCACGCAGAACCTGCCGCTGGACTTCGACCGGCTCAACAGCCGGCTCGACGCGGCGGCGCTGCTGAGCGGGGCGGGCGTGAAGGTGCTCGTCTCCGTGTTGGGAGAGCCGGGCATGGTGCGCACGCTCGCGCAGGAGGCGGGCAACGCCGTGTCGTGGGGGCTGCCGCACACGGAGGCGCTGCGCGCGGTGACGACGAACGTGGCGGAGACCTTCAACCTGCCCGGGGGCCGGCTCGCGCCGGGCGCGGCGGCGGACGTGGTGCTGTGGACGGGGGACCCGCTGGAGTCGTCCTCGCGCCCGGTGGGCATGTGGCTGGGGGGCACGCAGGTGCCGCTCGTCAGCCGCCAGCAGGCCCTGTTCGACAAGCACCGGACGTTGCCGGCGAAGTAGGCCGCGCGCGACGCGAGACGACCGCGGCGGTCGCCCCCACGAGGGAGGACGACCGCCGCGTCACACGTCGAATGGGCTCCGAGGGGCCGGAGTGCTCAGTTGCCCTCGTAGATGCCGATGCCGCCCGCTACCCACTTCTTGGTGATGGAGTCGGTGTGGCCCATGAAGGCCACCAGCATGCGACGGCCGCCGCCGGAGGTGTCGGCCTGGATGTCGCTGATGCGCGCCATGCCGTACTTCCGGCCGAACTCCGCGAGGCCGTAGTTGGTGATGCTCCCGCCCTTGACGCGCGACAGGCCGCCGCCCCAGCTGGCGCCCGTCCAGATGCTGCCGTCGGACGGGTCGTGGCCGACGGCGGACAGGTACTTGTCCACCAGGCCGGAGCCGGAGCCCATGCGGCGAAGCACGCCGCCGCCGGAGTCGAGCTGCGCCAGGCCGTTGCCGAAGGAGCTGAGCCACACGGTGCCGTCATGCGCCACCACGGCGCCGGAGATGTTGTCCGGCACGCGCTCGTCGGGGCGCGAGTACTCCGGCTTCGCGTCCGGCCAGATGTCGTGCTTGTTGTTCGGGTCGTTCTCCGAGCCCGTCTGCGCGCGCCAGAAGTTGCCGGCGTTGGTCCCGTAGAGGAAGCGCGTGGTGCGGTCCGAGCCGCCGAACCAGACGTCGCCGCTCGGGTCCACCGCGACGCCGTAGTAGGCGTCCGTGAGGAGGACCATGTTCCCCTTGGCGTCGTAGGCGTTGATGCTCGGGTGGACGTGCTCGAAGACGCCGGAGCAGTTGAGCTGGCCGTTGCACATGGGCGCGCCCTTGAACTCCGCGTTGCCTCGCGCGAAGCCGTGGTTGCCGCCGAACCACACGCTCGCGGTGTTCTTGTCGTAGGCGATGCGCAGGATGTTGCAGAGCTTCTCTCGCCCGCGCGGCTCCGCGGACACCACGTTGGGGCCGGAGAAGATGTCGTAGTGCACGACGCTCAGCGTGCCGTCGCGGTGCAGCGTCACCTTGTCCGCGTCACCGCTCTTGTAGCGGGCCGGGTCCGGGCTGGGGCCGTCCCAGTTGTTCTCGCAGTGGTCGAAGCCCTTGCCGGGCAGGCCCTCGTAGCCCACGTACACGGTGCCCGGCTTGCCGCCCGCCACGGAGATGACCTTCAGGTACTTGGGCCCCGGCGGCGTGCTGCCGTCCGGCATGAAGCCGTAGGGCCGCAGGCCGTCCTCCATGCCGTAGCGCACGAAGCGCTCCGCGCCGGGCTTCAGCAGGAACAGGCCCTCCTCGCCGCCGGCCACCCAGATGTTGCCGCCCTGGTCCGCCGTCACCCCGTACACGGTGATGGGGCCGCCCTGGTCCGCGCCCAGGAAGCGCCAGCCCGGCACGGAGGGCAGGGGCGGAATCTCCGCCTCCGCGCGCGGGTCCGGCCCCGCGTCGGGAGTGCCGCTGTCGGGCGTGCCGCTGTCGGGCTCTCCCGCGTCGGGCGTGCCGCTGTCGGGCTCACCGGCGTCGGGCTCCCCCGCGTCGGGCGCGCCGCTGTCGGGCTCTCCCGCGTCCGGTCCTCCCGGGGCCTCGGGCGGAGGTCCGGGGTCGTCCATGCCCGGGTTGTCCTGCTGAGACTCGTCGCCGCTCTTGCTCGAGCAGCCCACGGTCCACATCGCGCTCGCCATGACGAGCGCGCCTGCCCAGCGCCATCCCCGCCTCATCCGCTCTTACCCCGCGCTCCCAGGTCCGCCCGCCATGGGCGGCCGACTCCGGGTGGATGCATCGCAAGGCGGATGCCAGTGTCGGCAGGCGTTGGGCGGGCGGCAGCGTCCGCTCCCGGACAGCCGGTGGGTACAGGCGTGGCCCGGGTGAGCAACTCGCTGTCCCGGCTGGCCCCTTTTTCGTGCTAGGGGCTTCCGGAAATGGGTGGGAACGACGCACGCGGTCGCACATCACTGTCCTTGGTGGGCCAGGAGCCGGACCTCCTCTTCTACACACGCCAGGCGAGCGAGCACGGTGGGCCGGTGTTGGTGCTGGGCGCCGCCAACGGCCGCGTGGTGTGGGCGCTGGCCGAGCACGGCTTCACCGCGGTGGGCGTGGACCCGTCGGAGGTGATGATCCGCTCCGCGGAGGAGCGCCGGGCCACGCAGTCGGCGGAGGTGTCCAACCGCGCCCGCTTCCTCGTCGCCGACCTGCGCTCCCTGCGGCTGCCGGACCGCTTCCCGCTGGTGCTCGCCCCGCAGCACGCGCTGGGGCTGATGCCGGGCAATGACGACCTGGAGGGCTTCCTGGCGACGGTGCGTCACCACCTCCTGCCGGAGGGCACCTTCGTCTACGACGTGCTCAACACGCCCCGCGAGCCGGTGCTGCCGCGCGACGACGAGGAGCCCAACGCGGGCCTGGAGCCGCGCCGCCCGCTGTTCGCCCTGCACCTGCGCGAGCGCAAGCGCGCGGGCACCCCCAGCCCCATCCGCCGCCTCAAGCTGCGGCACTTCTCGCCGGAGGAGCTGGACGCGGCCCTCACCGCCGCGGGCTTCGTCCCCCGCGAGCGCTACGGCCGCTTCGACGGCAAGCCCTTCGACCTGGAGGACTCGCGCCACATCGGCGTGGCCGGGCCGTGAGGGCTACTTCTCGAAGCGGTAGCCCAGGCCCCGCACGGTGACGAAGTGGCGAGGGGCCTCCGGGTCCGGTTCGAACTTCAGGCGCAGCTGGCGCATGAAGTTGTCCACCGTGCGCGCGCTGCCCTCGTAGTGGTAGCCCCACGCGCCCGACAGGAGCTCCTCGCGCGTGAAGGTGCGCTCCGGGTGGTTCAGGAAGTGCGCCAGCAGCTTGAACTCCTGCGCCGTCAGCTCCACCGGCGTCCCCGCGCGGGACGCGGTGCGCGCGTTCATGTCCACGCTCACGTCGCCGAACGTCACCGGGGGCGCGGCGCCCAGGGTCGGGTAGCGCCGGCGCAGCACGGCCTTGATGCGCGCCAGCAGCTCCTGCAGCCCGAAGGGCTTCACCACGTAGTCGTCCGCGCCCAGGTTGAGGCCGAGGATCTTGTCGGTCTCCATGCCCTTGGCGGACAGCACCACCACGGGGGTGTCCCGGCCGCGCTGGCGCAGCTCCTTGAGCAGCTCGAAGCCGTTGAGCTCCGGCAGCATCAGGTCGAGCACGACCAGGTCCGGGGTGTCGTCCAGGGCCCGCTGCAGGCCGGTGCGTCCGTCCTGGGCCTGGAGCACCTCGTAGCCCTCGAAGCGCAGGTTCATGGACAGGCCGGCGAGGATGGACAGGTCGTCCTCGACCACCAGGATGCGCCGTGTCGTGTCGCTCATGCCTTCTGTACCGGCAGGTGGATGGTGAACCGGCTGCCGCGGCCGGGCTCGCTCTTCACGGTGATGCGTCCGCCGTGAGCCTCGATGATTCGCCGGGCGATGGCCAGCCCCAGTCCGCTTCCCTCCGTCTTTCGGGTCATCAGATTGTCCACCCGGTAGAAGCGTTCGAAGATGCGCTTGCGGTCCTTGGGGGCGATGCCCACGCCGTTGTCCTCCACCGTCAGGTCCACCCACCGGCGGACCCGGCGCGCGGTGAGCGCGATGCGGCGGTCCTCCGGCCCGCTGTACTTGTAGGCATTCTGGAGCAGGTTGAGCAGCGCCCCGGCGACCGCCTCCTTGTCCACGAGCACGGCGGGCAGTCCCTGCTCCACCTCGACCTGGAGGTTCACGCCTCCCTCCAGCCGCTGCGCGCGGAAGGCGGCCAGCGCGGAGTCCACCACGTCCGACACGGGCAGTGACTCGCGTTGGTACACCTTGCGTCCGCCCTCGATGCGCGACCAGTCGAGCACGCGCTCGATGAAGATGGACAGCCGCTCCGTCTCCCGCGTCAGCAGGGTGAGGATCTCCTGCATCTGCGCCGGGTCCTTGAGCCGGCCCAGCGCCAGCGTCTCGATGAACATGCGGATGGAGGTGAGCGGCGTGCGCAGCTCATGGCTCACCAGCGACACGAAGTCCGTCTTCATCCGCGACAGCCGTGCCTCGCGGTAGAGCACCCGGCCGGTGTAGACGACGCCGAAGGTGAGCGTCAGGTAGAACAGCCCCAGCAGCACGCCGTACACGGCGCGGTTGCGCGTGGAGGCGCGCGCCACCGGGTCCTCGCCCGTGGGCAGCACCACCAGCCGGAAGTCCTGGAGCGGCGGGGACAGCACGCGCTCGGCGAGCACCTGGGGGCCCAGCGCGCTCGCGCGCGCCTGCGCCACCTCCGAGACCAGCTTGCCCATCAGCCCGCCCTCGCCGCTGGTCTCCCGGGGCACGGGCAGCAGGGTGAAGCGCACCGGCTCGCTGGACACCGCGCGGGGCTCCACCCGCTCCGTCAGCAGGGCCTCCAGCGCGCGCACCGACAGCCGCACGCCGCGCACCACCTGGCCCTCGCGCTCGGCCACCACCAGCACGGTGTGGTTGCCGGCCGCGAGCGAGAAGAAGGTGGGCGACTCGGGGAGGGAGCTGGCTTCTGGCACCACGGTGGCCAGCGACTCCGCCAGCTGCGGGTCCTCCGTCATGGCGCGGCCCCCCTCCAGGAGGAAGGTGCCCGCCGGTTCGGAGAGGACGCGGCCGTCGCTCGCCACCAGCCGCAGCGCGCCTCCCTCGTCCTCCAGCCGCGCCGAGGCCAGGGCGGAGGGCAGCTCCTGGGACAGCGTCTCCAGCGTCCCCCGCCAGGCGGCCTCCAGGCGTTTCTCCACCGCGGCGCGCTCGTTGATGATGGCCACCACGCCGAAGCCCGACAGGCCGGCGGAGGGCAGCACCACCAGGATGATGAGCAGCGCGAAGGTGCGCCGGAAGCTGAGGATGACGGGGGCGGAGCGCGACACGTCCTCCTCCTTTACTCCCACCGCGTGCCACACGCTCGTGGCGTTTCGTCGTGGACACCTGGGGGCCCGCCGCCCCGCCTGTCGCACCCGGAGTGGGTGAGGGCATCGACTTCGGCCGCCTTCTGGTGCAAGCATGGCGGTTCGCGGGGGAGGCGAGCGACCAGGGCCGGCCGACATTCCCGACCGCGACACGACGCGGCATCCCAGGAGGAGCGGGTGAGGGCGGGCGCGGCGCCGCGTGGAGGACACGTCCGATGAGACGTCATGTGCTGGCCGCGGTGGCGGCCTGTGTGCTCGGGCTGACGGCCTGTGAGGACAACACCCCGGAGGAGAGCTGGACGCGGGCCTCGGGCTCCGTGGCGCTCAGCCGCGACGACGCGTTCCTGTACGTGGTGGACGCGGACACCGGCGTGCTCGCGGTGGTGGACACGGCGCGCGCGCAGAAGGTCGGCGAGGTGAAGGTGGGGCAGGGGCCCGAGCGCGTGGTGGTGGGCCCGGACGACACCGTCTACGTGGCCAACCGCGCCGAGCGCAGCGTGTCCGTGGTGCGCCGGGGCGAGTGGACCGAGGCGGCGCGCGTGGGCGTGGGCGTGGAGCCCATGGGCCTGGCGGTCTCCCCGAAGGGGGACACGCTGTACGTGGTGAACAGCACCGCGCTGGACACGACGGACCACGGCACGCTGATGGCGGTGGACACCGCGTCGCTGACGGTGCGCTGGGAGCTGCCGGTGGGCGAGGAGCCGCGCGGCCTCGCGCTGGTGGACGGCGGCCGGCGCGCGCTGGTCAGCCTGTTCAAGCACAGCGACATGGTGACGGTGGACCTGTCGGATTCGCACCAGCCCCGGCTGGTGAAGGAGCGCACGGACCTGTACGCGCGGGCGAACCTCCAGGGCTCCGAGATGGAGGGGGACATCTTCACGCCCACGATGGGGGCCTTCTTCCGTCCCCGCGGCATGTCGGACGTGGTGGTGACGCCGGATGGCAAGCGCGCCTTCGCCCCCACGCTGTGGGCGCGGGAGGACCCGCTGTCCCCGGGAGGCCAGGACACCGGCGGCTCGCTGTATGGCGGTGGTGGGCCGTGCAACACCGCGGGCGTGGTGGCGCCGGGCCTGGTCACGTTCGACACGGAGGACGGCTCGCCGCTCGTGGACGACATCGACCGCTGCCGTCCGCCTCCCGACGACGAGCCGGACTTCCCGCCCTCCACCCTCGTCAGCCCGGAGCGCAGCCACCCCATCCAGGGCCCGGTGGCCGCGGCGGTGGACCCGTCCGGCCTGTGGCTCTTCGTGGTGAACCGCGAGACGGACAACGTGGCCATCCTCCCCACGGACCGGCGCTCCGGCCCGGACCTGGCCAACGGCCGCATGAGCAGCGTGCGTCAGCTGGTGCGCGTGGGCTCGGGGCCCAGCGGCATCGCGCTGACGCGGGACGGGCGCAAGGCGTATGTCTACAACGCGTTCGACCACACGGTGACGACGCTGGTGAACGACGGCTCCGGCAGCGTGGCGAACGTGCGCGCGGAGGGCTCGCCGGTGGCCATCGTCGGGGACGTGCTGCCGCCCCAGGCGGTGGCGGGGCGCAAGCTGTTCTACTCGGCGCTGGACTCGCGCATGACGAGCCCCGGGGTGGCCGCGTCGTGCGCGTCCTGCCACCTGGATGGCCGCGAGGACGGCCACGTGTGGGGCTTCCCGGACGGGCCCCGCCAGACGCCGAGCCTCGCGGGCCGCAAGGTGACGCAGACGGCCCCGTTCCACTGGAGCGGCGAGTTCGACAGCCTGCGCGACTTCATGGACGCCACGGTGCGTGGACGCATGGGCGGCACCGCCCTGGACGGGGTGATGGTGGCGCAGCTGGCCGCCTTCATCGACGTCCTGCCCACGCCGGACAACCCCTATCGAAGGGAGTCGCCCACGCCGGCGCAGGCGCGCGGCGAGGCCGTGTTCCAGAAGGCGGGCTGTGGGACCTGCCACGAGGGCTCCGCCTTCACCAACAACCAGCAGGCCAACGTCGGCACGTTCGTCCTCGACGGAGGGCTGCCGGACATCCCCGCCGTGCGCCAGCGAGGCCTCAACACGCCGTCCCTGCTGGGGCTGGCGCGCACCGCGCCGTACCTGCATGACGGCAGCGCGCGGTCGCTGAAGGACCGGCTCCTGCAGAAGCGGCAGGGCAACATGCACGGCGACACGGCGTCGCTCACCCCGGCCGAGGTCGACGACCTGGTGGAGTACCTGCGCACGCTGTGAGGCGCGGCGCCGCCGCTCAGGGCGCTCCGGCGTCCGGCGGCGGCGCGGGGACGAAGCTGTCCGGGCGGGTGGCGCCCACCGCGATGCGCGCCACGTCCACGGCCTGCTCCGGGGTGCCGCCGAGCCAGGTGACGATGAGCGCGCAGGGCGTGTCGTCGTCCCAGGTCATCACCTGCATCATCCCCTGCACGGGGGCGCGGCGGGCGGCGGCGCGGCCGAGCGCGGGAATCTCCTCGCCCCCGGCGCGCAGCGTCGGCGCGAGCAGGGCGTGGAGGTCCGCCTCCGCGTAGTGCGGCTTGCAGTCCCACGTCACCGACACGGAGACGTCCTTTTCCGTCGCCGAGCGCAGGACGCACAGCGGCGCGCAGGTGGGGCAGGCGCGCTCCTCCTGGAGGGTGAACCCGGGCAGCATCAGCTCCCGCTGGTCGGCGGGCAGCAGTGTGTCGCAGCGCGCCAGCGTCAGGCGGGCGTCGGGCCCCGGGGCGTGGCCCGCGTCCGGCGGGGCCTCCGTCGCGCGGGAGCGGCAGGCCGTGGCCAGGGCCAGTGTCATCAACAGCGCCGCGCGCCCTGCTCCAGCCCTCATTCCCGTGTCTCTCCTCTGGGCGCCCGCCGCCTCGGCGCGGCGCGGATGGTAGACCTTTGCCGCGCCGGTGCGGACACGTTTCCCGCCGGTCGTTCGGAGCCACCCCTGGCGGGCGCACACCGCGTGGACCCGGAGGCGTGAGCCGCTCGTTCGCCAGGGCGCCGTGGACTAAGCTGCCCGCCGTCTCCCCATGGCCCCCATCCGCTCCATCCTCCCGCTCCTCCTCCTGGCCGGACTGTCCGCTCGGGCGCAGGCTCCCCAGGAGCCTCCCGCGCGCAATCCCGCTCCGGACGAGTCGTGGGCCATGCCCGGCCAGGAGCCGGCGGGGTCCCCCGCGTCCGGCGGCGCGTCGGAGGACCTGGGCTGGAGCGGCTTCCCGGGGGCCACCGCCGTCCCGGAGGGCGAGGCAGCGACGGCGCTTCCCCGCCTGCCGGAGGTCCCGCCGCTGAGCGTGGTGGAGGGCTCGGCGCGCGTGCACGCGGAGCCGCCGCCGCGGCCGGAGCCCGTCGGGCCCCCTCTCGTGCCCAACCGGGTGAGCCTGCTGGGCGCCCATACGGTGGGCGCGGGCGGGGTGGCGGCCGGGGTGTCGCTGGGCTTCCCGGTGGTGTCGGCGCGCGTGGCGGTGGGCGTGGCGTCGCGGGTGGACGTGCTGGCGGGGTTCGACACGCTCTACGGGACGATGAACGAGCTGCGCCTGGGCGGAAGGTGGAAGGTGCTGGATGGGGGCGCGCGCTGGAGCCTGGGGCTGGTGGTGGAGGGGAGTCGGGCCTTCTTCCTGCGCTCGGCGAGCGTGGAGGACAAGGGCGCGCGGTATCTGAGTGGCAGGCGCAACTGGAATGTCATGCCGGGCCTGGTGGGCGGCTTCCAGCTCCAGGGCGCGCGGGCGCCGCGGCTCTTCCTCGACGCGCGCTACCTGGTGTCCTTCGACACGGAGCCGCTGCAGCGCACGCCGCTGGGCGGGCTGCCACCGGACATGGTGGCGGCCAGCTCGTGGCCCGTGCGTCTGGGCGCCGAGTTCCCCATGAGCGAGAAAACGTCCTACTCCCTGTCCCTGGGCGGAGACTTCCGTGGCGGGGCGGAGGACGCGGCCTTCATGCCCGTCGTCTCCGTGGGCATCGTCACCGGTCTCTAGCGTGGCACGCTTCCGTGCCCCACCACCCCCGAGCGAGGTCATTCATGCGTGGCAGTGTCATCGGCTCCGGCTCTTTCGGTACGGCCCTGGCGAACGTGCTGGCCGTCAACTGTGAGGAGGTCCGTCTCTGGGGCCGCGAGTCGACGGTGGTCGACGCCATCAACGCCCGGCACGAGAACCCCACGTACCTGCCGGGCATCCCCATCTCCGACCGCGTCCGCGCGACGCGGGAGCTGGAGGAGGCGCTGGTCGGCTCGGAGCTGGTGGTGCTGGCCACGCCCAGCCACGCCACGCGCGAGGTCGTGGCGCGGGCGAAGGCCTTCCTGCCGAAGCACGTCCCCATCGTCACGGTGTCGAAGGGCATCGAGAACGAGACGCTGCTGACGATGACGGAGCTCCTGGAGGACTGCCTGCCGGAGGAGTTCCACCCGTACATCGCGGTGCTGTCCGGGCCGAGCTTCGCCAAGGAGCTGGCGCGGCGCATGCCCACGGTGGTGACCATCGCGTCGCACTGGGACAAGGTGGCGGTGCGCTGCCAGAAGGCGCTCCAGACGGAGACGTTCCGCAGCTACACGTCGACGGACGTCGTGGGCGTGCAGTACGGCGGCGCGCTGAAGAACGTCATCGCCATCGCCGCGGGCATGGCGGACGGGCTGGGCATGGGCCACAACGCGCGCGCGGCCATCATCACGCGGGGCCTGGCGGAGATCACCCGTCTGGCGGTGAGGAAGGGCGCCAACCCGCTGACGCTCTCCGGCCTGTCCGGCATGGGAGACCTGGTGCTGACGTGCACGGGCGAGCTGAGCCGCAACCGCCACGTGGGCATGGAGCTGGGCAAGGGCCGCAAGCTCGCGGACATCCTGTCGCAGATGAAGGAGGTCGCGGAGGGCGTGAAGACGGCCCGCAGCGCGCGCGACCTGTCGCTCAAGACGGGCGTGGAGCTGCCCATCTGCCAGCAGGTGTATCTGATTGCCTACGAGGACAAGAACGCGAAGTCGGCGGTGGTCGACCTGATGACCCGCCAGCCCAAGTCCGAGCTGGTCTGAGCCTTCGCGTCAGGTCCGGGGCGGGACGCGCGACACGTCCCGGTCCGAGACCTCCGGGCCGGCTAGAACCGCCGGGGGCTGGCCTCTGGCGAGGCGCCGCGGATGCGCCAGACGGTGAGGCGCTGCGAGTTGGTGTGGCTGACGATCATCCCGTCCTGCTGCATCTGCTCCAGCAGGCGGTTGGTCTTCAGGCGGTCCAGGCCCACGGCCTTGGCGAGCACGTCGCCGGGCAGCCCGGCGATGTTGCTGCGCAGCTCGTTGACGATGGCCTTCTTGAACTCGTTCTTCTGCAGGCCGTCCAGGTCCTGCGTCCTCCACGCCTGGAGGATGCCCGCCGCGATGAGCACCAGCGTCAGGATGGCCACCAGCGGGTAGATGATGTGGCTGTTCTGCTCCAGCAGCTCGAAGTACTTCGGCGACAGGGAGGAGACAGGCTTCGTGTAGTCCGGTGCCGCCTGCGCGAGCAGCCCGGGGAGAGGGGACGTCAGGGTGAAGAAGGAGGTCGCCACGGCTCCCCGACTCTATGGGGAGCCGCGCTCGCCTCGCAACCCACACCCCGCGTCAGACGACGCCCATCGCCTCCGAGGCCCCTTCCGCGAACAACGTGGTGTCCGCCTTGGCCAGGAGCGAGGCGAGCCCCTCGCGCGTCTGGGCGCTGATGGCCACGCCTCCGCGCGAGCGCAGCAGCGACTCGACCTCCTCCGCCGGCAGCAGGTCCGCCTTGTTCCACACCATCAACCGGGGCTTCTCCATCAGCCCCAGCGACGCGAGGATCTTCTCCACCGCCTCCACCTGCTCGTCGCGCGCCGGGTCCGCCGCGTCCACCACGTGCAAGAGCAGGCTGGCGTCGTACAGCTCCTCCAGCGTGGCGCGGAAGGCGGCCACCAGGTCCTTGGGCAGGTCCCGGATGAAGCCCACCGTGTCGGTGATGATGACCTCGCGCTCCTGGGGGAAGCGCAGCCGGCGGCTGGTGGGGTCCAGCGTGGCGAACAGCTTGTCCTCGGCCAGCACCTGCGCGTTCGTTATCGCGTTGAGCAGCGTGGACTTGCCCGCGTTGGTGTAGCCGACGATGGAGATGATGGGCAGCTCGCGCCGGTTGCGCTGGGCCCGGCGCACGCTGCGCTCCCGCCCGATGGCGTCGATGCGCTTCTCCAGGTGGGTGATGCGGTCGCGCACGCGGCGACGGTCGATCTCCAGCTTCGTCTCGCCAGGGCCGCGTCCGCCGATTCCGCCCGCCAGCCGGCTGAGCGAGTCGTCGCTCTGCACCAGCCGTGGCAGCCGGTACTTCAGCTGCGCCAGCTCCACCTGGAGCTTGCCCTCGGCGCTCTGCGCGCGCTGCGCGAAGATGTCGAGGATGAGCTGGGTGCGGTCCAGCACCTTGAGGCTCGTCGCCTCGCCGATGTGCCGTCCCTGCGACGGGCTCAGGTCCTTGTCGAAGATGAGCAGGTCCACCATCGACTGCATGGAGCGCAGGTTGAGGTCCTCCAGCTTGCCCCGGCCGATGAGGTAGCGGGGGTCCGCCTCGCGGCGCATCTGGAGCACGCTGTCGATGACCTCCACGCCCGCGGTGCGCGCCAGCTCCTTCAGCTCCGACAGGCTCGCCTCCGCCATGGCGCGGTTGCCGTCCAGGCACACCGCCACGAGGATGGCCTTCTCCCGGCCGCCCACCGCGCGCGCCGCCGCCTTGCGGTTGAACTCCTCCTCCAGCGCGTCCAGCGTGTCCAACAGGTCCGGCTGGTTGCCGTGGACGGAGGACATCGACTCCACGCGCCAGAACTCGCCGGTGCCGTTCTCCGGCACGAGGTACGCGTAGTGCAGCACCCCCGGCAGTCCCTCGCCGCCCACGCCCACCGCCGCCACGCAGTCCAGGCGCAGCAGCGCCAGGTCCGTCAGGTCGTCCTTGGTGAGGGGCTCGCTCTTGAGGTGGGTATGCACCAGGCGCAGGCCACGCAGACGCACCTGGCCCGCGCGGGCACGGCCGATGTCGGGCAGCTCCAGCTTGTGCGCGTTGCCGACGACGACGTGCTCGATTTCACCCTTGCGGTTGATGAGCACACCCACCTGGCGGTTCGTCTCGTGCGACAGCTCGGTGAGGTGGCGGGCGAGTTCGGGCGACACGATTTCGTGCGGGGACACCCGCCGACGGAAGGTGTTGCGCAGCCGCTGCTGCTCGCTCGACTTGAGACCCAGGGTGTTGCCGTAGATTTCCTTCAAACGCTCGCTCCCATGGCGGGGCCCGGCCGGCTCCGCCCGTCCGGCGCACTATACGGCGCGCCGCCCCGGCGGCTGACACCACCCTTCCGGCCCGGGGTACCGGAACCGTATTGAACACACGCGCGGCGCGCACCCTTTCCGGCCTAACCTCGCGCTCGTGACCCACTCGGGACGTAACGCCCTGCGCGCGGCGCGGCGCGTGGTGGTGAAGATCGGCACCAACGCGTTGACGCACGCCACGGGCCGCTTCAATCGCGAGCACTTCGAGGCGCTTGGCCAGGACCTCCTCTGGGCGGCCCGGGGCCGCGAGCTGGTGGTCGTGTCCAGCGGCGCCATCGCCCTGGGCGTGGAGCGGCTGGGGCTGCCCGGCCGCCCTCGGGACATCCCGGGCAAGCAGGCGTGCGCCGCGGTGGGACAGAGCCGCCTCATGCAGGCGTACGAGGACGTGTTCGGAGGGCAGGGGCACACGGTGGCCCAGGTGCTCCTCACCCACGAGGACGTGCAGGACCGGCGGCGCTACCTCAACGTGAAGCACGCGCTGGAGCGGCTGCTCGCCGCGGGCGTGGTGCCCGTCATCAACGAGAACGACACGGTCTCCGTGGACGAGCTGAAGTTCGGCGACAACGACACGCTCGCGGGGCTGGTGGCGGGCGTGGTGGAGGCGGACGCGCTCGTGCTCCTGTCCGACGTGGACGGTCTCCACACGGCCGACCCGCGCAAGGACCCGGGCGCGCGGCTGCTGGAGACGGTGGATCAGGTGACCCCCGAGCTCCAGGCGCTGGCGGGCGGTTCCTCCAGCGCCGTGGGCACCGGCGGCATGGCCACCAAGGTCCGCGCCGCCGCGCGCGCCGCGGAGCTGGGCATCCCAGGCGTCATCACCTCCGGCGCCGTGCCCGGGCGCCTGCGCGCCGTGCTGGAGGGCCAGGGCGTGGGCACGCTCTTCGAGCCCACCGGAGGCCGTCGCGGCGCGAGGGCCGCGTGGATCTCCCACGCGCTGCGGCCGCTGGGCGTGCTCACCGTGGACGCGGGCGCGCGCGAGGCCATCGTCACGGGCAAGCGCAGCCTGCTGCCCAGCGGCGTGCGCGGCGTGGAGGGGGACTTCGGCCGGGGCGACCCGGTGGACCTCGCGGACGAGGCGGGCGCGGTGTTCGCGCGAGGGCTGGTGACCTACGACGCGCAGGAGCTGCGGCGCATCGCCGGACATCACACGTCCGAAATCGAGCGCGTGCTGGGCTACCGCTACCTGGACGAGGTCGTGCACCGCGACGACCTGGCGGTGCTGTAGGGACACGCGCTGGACAGAGGAGGAGGCGCCCCGGGCGACGAGGCGCCGGGCGCCGTAACGCGACGGCTAGATGGAGCTGGACGAGGAGCCGCCCGTGCCGGCGTTGTCCTCGGTGAGCTGCATCAGCGCGCGGAACTCCGGCGAGTCCACCTTCATCAAGAGGAGCGACACCTCGAGCTCGCCGGGCACCCGGCCCAGCTGCAGCTTGCGCTGCTGGCCATGGAGCAGCGCAAGCTCCGAGTGGCCCTTGGCCTCCGGCAGCAGCAGGTCGAGCTGGAGCATGAACGTCTCGCCGTCCATCTTCGGCATCAGCACCAGCCGGTAGTCCGGCAGGGGAGCGCCCGGACGACGGCGCTCGGCGCGCAGCGTGCGGCCCGTCTCTCCCAGCAGCTTGGGCTGGGCCACCAGCCGACCGTCGCGCCAGACCTCCACGGCGAAGTAGAGCGGCTCGGCCGCGGCGGTCGCGGGCATCGCTCCACACACCCCTCCCACCAGCAGCGCCAGCCCGGCAACCACGTTACGGAAGGTGCGGTTCATGGTGAGGTCCCTCGTGAAGCCGGTGCAGGAATACCCCAAGTCGAACCCATAGTGCGAGCCCCCCGTCCGAGGTCGTCTGTTTCCAGTCCAACT
The DNA here is from genome assembly GCF_021412625.1 of Myxococcus stipitatus. Next base: position 240,154 of record NZ_JAKCFI010000004.1, read on the forward strand.
GGCAAGTTTCATACAGGAGATTACCTGCTTGCCTGTTCAGTGAAGGCCGGCTAACTGGCTGCACCCGGGCGGGCCCGGCGCCTGTTGATGGCCGTCGCGTGCCCCTTCCTTGACCCCCCGGGGTCCGCCCGGCATCGTCGCCGATCTTCCCGAATGGACCGCACCGAACGCATCCTCGACCTCGTGGCCCTCCTGCTCGACGCGCGCGAGCCCATCTCCTGGGCCGAGCTGCGCGAGCACTTCCCCGCCGACTACGGTGGCTCCGACGACGCCGCCGAGCGCAAGTTCGAGCGCGACAAGGCGGAGCTGGTGGAGCTGGGCTTCCCCCTGACGTACGTCCAGGGCGACGACGAACGCCGCGACGGCTACATCGTCGACCGCGACGCCTACTACCTGCCGGAGGCGGACCTCACGAAGGAGGAGCTGGCCGTGCTGTACGCCGCCGGCTCCGCCGCGCTCGCCTCCGGGGCGTTCCCCGGCCGTGACGACCTGGCGCACGCGCTGCGGAAGATCGGCTTCTTCGCCGGCGAGTCGCTGCCCACGCCGCGCGTGCGGATGGAGCTGGGCTCCGTGCAGGCCGGACAGGAGAAGGAGGTCTCCGCGCGCCTGGAGCAGCTGTGGGACGCCTGCGCGGGGCGCAAGTGGGTGGAGCTGACGTACGCCAGCCCCAAGCACCCGGGCACGACCCAGCGGCGCGTGGACCCGTACGGCCTGGCGCTGCGACGCGGCGTGTGGACGCTGGTGGGCCACTGCCACCTGCGCGGCGGGCTGCGGACGTTCCACGTCCACCGCGTCCGGGAGCTGAAGGTGAACACCGCGCGGCCCCGCACGCCGGACTTCCAGGTGCCGGAGGACTTCTCGTTGGACAACCACGTGGCGTACTTCCCGTGGCAGCACCGCTTCCACGCGCCGGTGGAGGTGACGCTGCGGCTGTCGGGGGCGCTGTCCTCGCGCGCGGCGGGGCTGTTCCCGGGCGCCGCGCTGGAGCCGCTGGAGGCGGGCGTCACGCGGGCCCGGTTGCCGGTGTCGTTCCTGGACGGGCTGGCGCGCTTCTGCCTCTCGCTGGGGCCGGACTGCCTCGTGGAGGGCCCGGAGAGCGCGCAAGCGCGGCTGCGGGAGATGGGCGCGCGGGTCGTCAACCGGCACGCGGACGCGCAGGAAGACAAGGTGAGCGCATGAGCAACGTCCACGAGCGGCTCCGCCGCCTGCTGTTCCTCGTCCCGTACGTGTCCAAGCACCCCGGCGTCACGGTGGAGGCGCTCGCGCGCGCCCTCAACGTCAGCCGGGAGGACCTGCTGGAGGAGCTGGACCTGCTCACCTGCGTGGGCCGGCCCCCCTTCAACCCCGACGACTACATCGACATCTACGTGGACAACGACCGCGTCTACGTGGACCTGGATCAACGCCTGTTCGCGCCGCCCCGGCTGACCGCGGGAGAGGCCGCCGCGCTGGCCGCCGCCGCGGAGCTGCTCCGCCCGGCCGCCGGCGACGCGCTCCAGGGGGCGCTCCAGAAGCTGGAGAAGGTGCTGCCCCCCCAGGTGCGGGAGCGCTACCGGGAGATGTACCGGAAGATCGACGCCTCCGCCGAGGCGCCCCAGGCCCTGGGGCCACTCACCCGCGCGATTCTCGAGAGGCGGGAGGTGACCTTCGGCTACGCCAGCCCCGGCCGGGCCCCGGAGCCCCGCCGGGTGCGTCCATATGAGCTGCTCAGCCACCGGGGACAGTGGTATCTCCAGGGTTTCTGTCATACCCGGCAGGACGCGCGGCTGTTCCGCCTGGACCGCATGGAGGATCTCGCCGTCACCGACACGCCGTTCCAGCCCCCGCCCGATGCCCGGGCGGATGTCCCCAACCCCGCGCGCAGCCGCTCCGACGTGGCCGTCCGCGTCCGCTTCTCCCCCGTGGCCGCTCCCTATGTGAAGGAACGCTTCGGCCAGGATGCCCGCCCGCTGTCCGACGGGGGCGTGGAGGTCCTCGTCGCCGGCGACAGCGAGCGCTGGCTGACGCAGTGGGTGCTCTCCTTCGGGGGCGAGGCGGAGGTGGTGGAACCCGGCTCCGCGCGAGCCGCCGTTGCCCGCGCGGCCCGTGCCTCGATAGGATTGTAGGGCCCCATGCCTTTCCAGCTGACGATCTCCGAGGGAAAAGACGCCGGCAAGGAGTTCGTCTTCGACCAGGACTCCGTGCTCATCGGTCGTACGTCCGAATGCGACGTCGTGCTGTACGACCCCGGTGTGTCGCGACGTCACTGCCGCCTGTTCCTGGACGGTGACAACTACAGCGTCGAGGACCAGGGGAGCGCCAACGGCACCCTGCTCAACGGCTCCGCGGTCCAGACGCAGACCCTGGAGGACGGCGACAAGCTGACCCTCGGGCCGGTGACGTTCGTCTTCACGCTGATGACCAGCGAGCCCGCCACGGGCGAGAACGAGATTCCACCCGACGAGGGCGCGGGCAGCACGCGCATCGTCTCCGTCGACGCCCTCAAGCGGCAGCGCAACAAGGGCGTGGCCCTGGCCCCGGACGGCGCCGACGAGAGCGCCCTGGAGCAGATGCGGCAGGGCGCCACCCGCAACAACCTCCGCGCGCTGCGTCCGGCCGGGGGCTCCAGCGGCTCGCGTCAGGCCGTGCCCGCCCCCGAGGAGCCGGCGGCCATGGAGCGCGCGTCCTCGGCCCCGCCGGCCCGGCGCCCTCCCGCGGGCGCGAGCGCCCCGGTCCGCGCGCGCCCCGCGTCCGGTGGCGCCGGCAGCGCCCTGTCCGCCGCCGAGCGCGCCCGCATCCGGCGTGAATCCCCCGGCATGGTGGCGAGCGCCAAGCTGTTCTGGGCGGACGCCAGCAACGCGGTGCGCAGCGGCATCATCGGCGGTGGCGTGGCCGTGGTGCTGGGCCTGTTCGGCCTGCTGTACTGGCTGGTGCTCAACGACCCGGACGCCAACCGCCCGGTGGGCGAGGAGCCCTCCGTCCTCAGCCAGCAGCCCATCCGCGACTCGTTCGGCCTGGGGCCGGACGTGACGTGGACCCGGGCGGACATGAAGATCTTCGAGTGGGAGTACACCGCCGCCACGCGCGCGGTGGTCATCCTCCACTACCAGGCCCAGAACATCTCCAAGGACGAGGTGGTGGTGAGCGTCAACGGCGTGGACGTGGGCAAGGTGCCCCCGGACACGCTGGCCAGCCAGGACCGCTCGCTGGAGCTGATGATTCCGTCGCAGCAGCTCAAGAAGGGCGTGCCCAACCGCATCGTCTTCGACAACGCCAAGAACCCGCCCGGCGAGGACACGTGGAAGATCTGGAACGTGTGGGTGGAGCGGGCCCTGTTGCCGGACCTGCTGCCGGAGGAGCTGCTGCGCCAGGCCAGCGAGTCCTACAAGCGCGGCCGCAAGAACAACGACACGCCGGACATCGGCGCCCGCAACCGCTACGAGGCGTGGAAGTCCTTCCGCGAGGCGTGGCTGATGCTGGAGGCCCACCCGGAGCCCAAGCCGGACCTCTACTACGAGTCCCAGGAGCGCATGAAGGCCGCGCAGCAGGAGCTGGACCGCACCTGCGCCAAGCTGCTGCTGGAGGTCGAGGGCTACTACAACCAGGGCAACTACAAGGGCGCCTCCGCCACCCTGGACCACGTGAAGCAGTACTTCCCGGAGTACGACCAGCCCTGCGCCACGCGCGCGGAGAACAAGCGCGCCGAGTACGGGCTGTAGTCCACGGCCCCGGTTCGAGGGGTTGCACCGTCCGGTGACGGACGGTGCGAAGCCGCCGGGCCTCCTGCCAGGCGGGGCCTCGGGTTGCCGGCTCGCGAGGGCATCCTCACCGTAAGGTCGCCATGCGCGACCTGGAGCTGTTGGGCGAGAGGGCGGCGGTTTCCAGCGAGGAGGCACCCCGGACCGTCTGCGCCTCGGGGCTGCCGCCCCCGCGGGCGCCCGCGTGGAGTCCGGGCGTCTCCGGGCTGCTGCTGGCCCGGTACTACCTGCCGCGCAGCCACGCCCTGACGCGGGGCAACGCGTGCCAGCTGCTGCGCGACGGCGTGGAGGCGTACCCCGCCATGCTGGACGCCATCCGCCGGGCGCGGCGCTACATCCGCCTGGAGACGTACATGTTCCTCACCGACGCGGTGGGGACGCTGTTCGGCGAGGCGCTCGCGGAGGCCGCCGAGCGCGGCGTGCACGTGAAGGTGCTCTACGACGCGGTGGGCTCGTGGACGAGCCGGCGCGCGTACTTCGACGAGCTGCGGCGGCGCGGGGTGGACATCCGCCCCTTCAAGCCCTTCAGCCTGGCCCGGGGCTGGCGCCACCTGCTGCGCCGGGACCACCGGAAGATCCTCGTCGTCGACGGCGAGGTGGCCTTCACGGGCGGGGTGAACATCGCCGCGCACTGGGCGCCGGTGGGGGAGGGCGGCGGCTGGCGCGACGACGTGCTGCGCATCGAGGGCCCCGCCGTGCATGCCCTGGAGCGGCGCTTCGGGGCCTCGTGGCGGATGATGTTCCAGGACCGCGTCCACCGCTGGGCCGCCGGCCTGCGCCGGACGCAGCGCCCGGTGGCGCGGACCTGGCGGGGGCCGGTGGGGCTGGCCGTCCTGTCCAGCCGCCGGGGCATCCACCGGGCGTACCTGCACGCCATCCACCGGGCCCGGCGCAGCGTGCTCATCGCCGCGGCGTACTTCGTCCCGGACCGGCGGATGGTGGCCGCGCTACGGGAGGCCGCCCTGCGGGGCGTGGAGGTCCGCCTGCTGCTCAACGCCCGCAGCGACCATCCCCTCCTGGAGTTCGGCACCCGTGCCTTCTACGAGAAGCTGCTCGGGGCCGGCGTGCGCATCTTCGAATGGCAGCGCGGGGTGCTCCACGCCAAGACGGCCGTCGTCGACGGGGCCTGGGGCACCATCGGCTCGTTCAACCTGGAGCGGCTCAGCCTCGCCTTCAACCACGAGGTGAACGCGGTCTTCGCCGACCCCCAGCTGGGGCGCCAGTTGGAGGACTCCTTCCGGGCGGACTGCGGCGACTGTCGGGAGGTGACCCTGGCCGAGTTCCGCCGTCGCCCCTTCTGGCACCGGTGGATGGAGCGGTTGTTGTACGCCTGTCGCAAGTGGCTCTGAGCCACCGGCGCGTCACACGGGGGAGACACGCGGGGCCACCCGGTCCATTCCCCCAGCGGGACGCATGGTTGCGATGAGCGGCGCTGGACCCTTGCTGGCTCAACCGTCCAGCCTCGGATGCCCGTGCAGGAACCCTTTGCAACGCGTCAAAGGCGAGCCTAGAAGTCCCCACATCCTGCGCATGGAAGGGCACCGCACATGACCGACAGTTTCGGCACGAAGTCCAAGCTCCAGGTGGGCTCGGCCACCTATGACTTCTTCAGCCTGAGCAAGCTCGCCAAGGCTCACCCCTCGGTGGGGCGCCTTCCCTTCTCCTTGAAGGTGCTGCTCGAGAACCTGCTTCGGAACGAGGACGGCCGGGTCGTCAAGCGCGAGCACGTGGAGAAGATGCTGGCCTGGGACCCCAAGGCCACCCCGGACGTCGAGATCTCCTTCCACCCCGCCCGCGTGCTGCTCCAGGACTTCACGGGCGTGCCCGCGGTGGTGGACCTGGCCGCGATGCGCGAGGCGCTGGCCGCCATGGGCGGTGACGCGGCGAAGATCAACCCGCGCAACCCGGCCGACCTGGTCATCGACCACTCGGTGCAGATCGACTCCTTCGCCACCACCGCGGCCTTCAAGGAGAACGCGGAGCTGGAGTTCGAGCGCAACCGCGAGCGCTACGCCTTCCTGCGCTGGGGCCAGAGCGCGTTCAAGGGCTTCGGCGTCGTCCCGCCGGACATCGGCATCTGCCACCAGGTCAACCTCGAGTACCTGGCCCAGGTGACGTTCCGTCAGGGCTCCACCGTCTACCCGGACACGCTGGTGGGCACCGACAGCCACACCACGATGATCAACGGCCTGGGCGTGGTGGGCTGGGGCGTGGGCGGCATCGAGGCGGAGGCCGCGCTGCTCGGCCAGCCCATCACCATGCTGATTCCCCAGGTCGTGGGCTTCAAGCTCACCGGCCAGCTGCCCGCGGGCGCCACCGCGACGGACCTGGTGCTCACCGTCACGCAGATGCTCCGCAAGAAGGGCGTGGTGGGCAAGTTCGTGGAGTTCTACGGCAGCGGCCTCAAGGGCCTGTCCCTGCCGGACCGCGCCACCATCGCCAACATGGCGCCCGAGTACGGCGCGACCATCGGCTTCTTCCCCGTCGACGAGGAGAGCCTCAACTACCTGCGCTTCACCGGCCGCCCGGACGACGCCGTGGCCCTCACGGAGGCATACGCCAAGGAGCAGGGCCTGTGGCGCAAGGATGACGCCGAGGACCCCCTCTTCAGCGACACGCTGGAGCTGGACCTGGCCACCGTGGTGCCCAGCCTGGCGGGCCCCAAGCGCCCGCAGGACCGCGTGCCCCTCAAGGACATGAAGTCCGGCTACGAGAAGTCGCTGGTGGAGATGCTGGCGGCCGGCAAGAGCAAGGGCGAGGACGACGAGGGCGGCGGTGGCAAGGCCAAGGCCCCGGCGGCGGCGGTGCCCCCGGAGCGGCTGGCCCAGACGGTGACGGTGAAGAACGGCCGGGAGAGCTACCAGCTCGGCCACGGCGCGGTGGTCATCGCGTCCATCACCTCCTGCACCAACACCTCCAACCCGGCGGTGCTGGTGGGCGCGGGCATCCTGGCGAAGAAGGCCGTGGAGCGCGGCCTCAACCCCAAGCCGTGGGTGAAGACGAGCCTGGCCCCGGGCAGCCGCGTCGTCTCCGAGTACCTGCGTGACGCGGGCCTGCTGCCCTACCTGGAGGCCGTGGGCTTCCACATCGTGGGCTACGGCTGCACCACCTGCATCGGCAACTCCGGTCCGCTGACGGAGCCCGTGGCCAACGCCGTCGTCGAGGGCGACCTCGTCGTCGCGGCGGTGCTGTCCGGCAACCGCAACTTCGAGGGCCGCATCAACCCGCACGTGCGCATGAACTACCTGGCCAGCCCGCCGCTGGTGGTGGCCTACGCGCTGGCCGGCGAGGTGGGGCTGGACCTGGACACGCAGCCGCTGGGCACCGACCCGAACGGCCGCCCCGTGTTCCTCAAGGACATCTGGCCCACCAACGAGGAGATCAAGGAGGTCATCCGCTCCTCCGTGAAGCCGGAGCAGTTCCGCCGCCAGTACGCCAACGCCATGGAGGGCGACGCGCTCTGGCAGCAGCTGCCGGTGGGCAAGGGCTCCACGTTCCAGTGGGACCCCAAGTCCACCTACGTGCGCAAGCCGCCCTTCTTCGAGAACCTGCCGAAGGAGCCCAAGGCCACCCAGGACATCAAGGGCGCGCAGGTGCTGGCGCTGCTGGGTGACTCCGTGACGACGGACCACATCTCGCCCGCGGGCAACATCGCCAAGACGAGCCCGGCCGCCAAGTACCTGATGGCGGAGGGCGTGGAGCCCAAGGACTTCAACTCCTACGGCGCGCGCCGCGGCAACCACGAGGTGATGGTGCGCGGCACCTTCGCCAACATCCGCCTGAAGAACCTGCTGGTGCCGGGCGTGGAGGGTGGCGTCACCGTCCACATCCCCACGCGCGAGCGGATGAGCATCTACGACGCGTCCATGAAGTACCAGGCGGACGGCACGCCGCTGGTGGTGCTGGCCGGCGCCGAGTACGGCACGGGCTCCAGCCGCGACTGGGCGGCGAAGGGCACGCAGCTGCTGGGCGTCAAGGCGGTCATCGCCAAGAGCTTCGAGCGCATCCACCGCTCCAACCTGGTGGGCATGGGCGTGCTGCCGCTGCAGTTCGAGGCGGGCCAGGACGCGCAGTCGCTGGGCCTCACCGGCCACGAGAAGTTCGACATCACCGGCATCGCGCAGGACCTGGCGCCCATGAAGAAGCTCACCGTGAAGGCCACGGGTGAGAACGGCGTCAAGGAGTTCACGGTGGTGTGCCGCATCGACACGCCCAACGAGCTCGACTACTACCGCCACGGCGGCATCCTGCAGTTCGTGCTGCGGCAGCTCGCGAAGGCGTAGTCCCGGAACAGAGGCGCGCACCCGCTTTCCTCGGTGGGTGCGTGCGCACCGCGGCCCGGAGCGTCCCTCGCGGCGCTCCGGGCCGTCGTGTCTTCAGGGGTCGCGCAGGCGCGCCCAGGCGGCGCGGTAGCGGGCCAGCCGCTCGGTGTCCCTGGCCGTCACCGCCGTCAGCCGGCGCACGTCCATGTTGTCCTCCAGGTCCGCCAGCTTCACCCTTCGCGCGAGCGCGTCCGGCCGCAGCCGCTCGATGAAGGCCTCGTACGTCTCGCCCTCGCGCCGCGTGAGGTTGTCGAGCGCGCGCAGCACCGGCTCCGCGTAGCCGGCCTCGCGCAGCTTCTCCAGCGTCCACGGCGTGTCCTCCACCACGTCGTGCAGCACGGCGACGGTGCGCTCCTCCTCCGTCTCCAGCTTCAGCATCAGCCGCAGCGGGTGCAGCACGTAGGGCTGTCCGGCCTTGTCTCGTTGGCCGCGGTGGGCCTGCACCGCCAGGGCGATGGCGTCTTCGAGCGTGGACATTCCAGGGTCCTCCTGATGGGCGAGCCCCGGGAGCGTCCCCGCCGCGCGCGGCGTCCGGCAATCCCAGGGCTTCGGTTGTGGTTGGCGGCGCCATCGCCCGAGGTGTCCTGGGCGCGGTCGCGGCCTCCTCCACCGTTGTAGCCGAGCGGGCCCTCCAGCGCGAGCGGGGCGGGGGCCTGGCTCCCATCGGCGCGACGTGGACGCGGCGTCCGGGAGATGCACACCGGGGCTGCTGGCGTGGCGCCGCGCTCCCTCACGCGTCGCGTGGCGCGCGGCTCACCAGTCGCCCTTGCTGCCGCGCAGGGACTTCTTCTCCGACGTGCGCTTCTTGCCCTCCAGCCGGCGGCGCTTGGAGCCGGCGGTGGGGCGGGTGGCCCGGCGCACCTTGGGGACGAAGGTGAGGGCGCGCAGGCCCTCGCGCAGCCGCTCCAAGGCGACGCCCTTGTTCTGCACCTGGCTGCGGCGCTCGGTCGCGGTGACGGACAGCTCCGTCGCGCCGTGCGTGAGCCTCACGCCACTGGCGGTGGTGTTGCGGTGCTGGCCCCCGGGACCGGAGGCGATGAAGTAGTCCACTTCGCACGTCTTGAGCAGCGCCTCGTCGTCGAGCGAGAGCGCCTCGTGTGCGGCCTGGCGGCGTGCTGGTGAAATGGTCATGGCGTTCCTCAAGGTAGCCCCCGACGACGCCTGTGCGCACCGTCTGACCGCGCCGGGCCTCCTCCCCCATGCCCCCTCGCCGGGCCAGCCGGCCGGGCGCGGCATCCAGGGACTCTCTCAATGAGCGGGTGAGACTCTCGATTTGATAGATATGGCCACTCCTTGGCGGGCCATCTCAAGTAATTTCAAAGGGTTGAGGAGTGGCCCGGCGGTTGCTCTATGCGTGGTCAGACGCGGTACTCACGGAGACACGAACATGAGCTTCAAGACCTGGAACCTGGATGCGACCCACACGACGATTGGCTTCATGGTCCGCCACATGGTGGTGGCGAAGGTGCACGGCCGGTTCACGAAGTTCGAAGGGAAGATCGAGACGAACGGGGACGACCTCACGCAGGGCACGGTGGAGGTGAAGATCGACGCGTCGAGCATCGACACGGGCGTGGAGCAGCGTGACAACCACCTGCGCTCGCCGGACTTCTTCGACGTGGCGGCCTTCCCCAAGCTCATCTTCCGGAGCAAGCGCGTGCAGGACGCGGGCAAGGGGCGCTACCGCGTGGTGGGCGACCTGACGGTTCGCGACGTCACGCGCGAGGTGGAGCTGGAGGCGGAGCTGCTCGGCAAGCTGAAGGACCCGTGGGGCAATGACCGCCTGGCCTTCCAGGCGAGCACGCATATCGACCGCAAGGAGTTCGGGCTCACGTGGAACCAGGCGCTGGAGGCCGGTGGGCTGCTGGTGGGAGACCGCGTGGATATCTCCATCGATGTGCAGGCGGTGGCCGCGTCCGCGGAGAAGGCGGCGTGAGGAAGCCGGCGCACGCAAGCCCGCTCAGCCGCAGGTCCGTGGCGGGCGGGCTCGTCGTCGGCGCCACGGGGCTCGCCACCGGCGGGCTCCTGGAACGCCCCGCAACGCGGGGCGGGGTTGATGCATCTGAGTTGCAACTCGAAGGGAGAGGGAGGCAGGCGATGATCTACGTTCGGAATGCACAGGAAAGAGGCCATGCCAACCACGGCTGGCTGGACACCCATCACACGTTCTCGTTCGCGGACTACTACGACCCGGACTTCATGGGGTTCCGCACGCTGCGCGTCATCAACGAGGACACCGTGGCGCCCAGGCGGGGCTTCGGAATGCATCCTCACCGGGACATGGAGATCGTCACCTACGTGCTGGGCGGGAAGGTGGAGCACCGCGACAGCATGGGCACCCAGGCGGTCATCAAGCCCGGCGAGGTGCAGCGCATGAGCGCGGGGACGGGCGTGGTGCACAGCGAGATGAACAACTTCGACGAGCCGCTGCACATGCTGCAGATCTGGATCCTGCCGAACAAGCAGGGCCTGCAGCCGGGCTACGAGCAGAAGGCGTTCGCGGAGCAGGAGCGGCAGGGCCGCTTCCGGGTGGTGGCGTCGCCGGACGGGCGGGACGGCTCGCTGACGGTGCACCAGGACCTGGTGCTGCACGCCACGCTCCTGGGGACCGGCGAGTCCGCGGAGTACGCGCTGGCGCCGGGCCGGCACGCGTGGGTGCAGGTGGCTCGCGGCTCCGGCACGCTGAACGGGGTGCCGGTGAAGGCCGGTGACGGGGTGGCTGTCTCCGCCGAGGACAAGCTGGTCCTCGCCGCGCAGGCGCCCATGGAGGCGCTGCTGTTCGACATGGCGTGACGCTCGCCGGAGGAAGGCGGCTGACGCGTCAGGGAGGGCCGGAGGTGGAGCCAGGTGGCTCCGCTCCCGGCCCTCGCGCGTTCCAGGGGCGTGGGCCGCTCAGCGCACGTTGACGGTGAGGCCCGTCGACGCCGTCTGGCCGTCCTCGGCGGTGGCGATGATGCGGACGGGGGCGGGCAGGCGCGTCGTGCTGCGCTCGGTGTTGATGAACAGCTGCCGCGTGGTCCGGTCCGCCGTCACCACCGCGTCCTCCGCGGAGATGCGCCTGGTGGGCGTGTCGAGCGTGAGCGTCACCGGCAGGGTGAAGCCCTCCGCCCGCGTCACGGTGACGACGACGGCCTCCTCGCCTCCCGCGAACAGGTCGACCTGGCGGGGCTCCACGGAGACGGAGAAGCCCTCGGCCGGGACGGGCGGGTCGTGCACGACGACGTAGACGGTGTAGCCGGAGGCGTACTCCTTGCCCGTGTCGCGCGCCAGCAGCGTCATGCTCTGCGTGCCTCGGAACGAGGTGTTCCCGTCCACGGAGAAGGTCACTGGGACGGTGATGGTGTCCTGGCCCGTGGGCAGGACGACGTCGGGCGTCATGGTGACGCCCTCGGGGGCGTTCTCCAGCGAGAGGGTGACCTGTCCAGGCGTCTCGCCCACGCGCGCCACCGTGATGTCGACGGTGGTCGACTCCCCGGGGAGCAGGGTGAGGGTGTCCGTGACGGTGACCTCGACGCGATAGTAGGGCGAGTCGCTGCAGGCGGCCGCGGTGAGCAGGCAGCCGAGGAGGAGGAAGCTTCGGCGGAGGAGGTGCGTCATGTTCGGGGGCTCCTGAAGGGGCTCAAGCATGGGTCCACCCCGACGGCGCGGGCAAGGCGCCGCGCGCGTGGGCGTGCGCGGTGGAACACCGGGGGTCTCGGTCGGGAAACCCGCGGGTGTGGCGGGCGGGTACGGCACTCCCGCCCAACACCCACCTCGGGCGCTCATTCCATGCACCGCTCCGGCCCGGGGTGGGACTGGGGTGACGGGGAGGCGTAGACCTTTCGGCGACGTGGCGCGTTCACCCGGACGAGCGCGCGCAGACCCTTCCACCTCCCCACGCAGCTTCCCTCCCAGGAGTACGTCATGGACCTCTCGTCCCTGTCGCGGGCCGTGTTGTCGGCCGCGCTCGCCACCACCCTGACCTCGTCGCCCGTGCTGGCCGGACCGGCCGCCCCCGCCACCCAGGAGCGCGCCGCCGTGAAGGGCGCGTCGACGCAGCCGAAGCCCGCGCCCTCCCAGGACGTGCAGGCGCCGAAGGAGGCGCGCCCCGAAATCGAGGTGGTCTTCGTGTTGGACACCACCGGCTCGATGGCGAGCCTGCTGGCGGGCGCGAAGCAGAAAATCTTCTCCATTGCCTCGCGCATCGCCCAGGGGCGTCCCACGCCGCGCCTGAAGGTGGGGCTGGTGGCGTACCGGGACGAGGGCGACGACTATGTGACGAAGCGCTTCGACCTGAGCGACGACCTGGACACCGTGTTCGCCAACCTGCGTGGCTTCGAGGCGGGCGGCGGTGGCGACACGCCCGAGCACGTGGGGCGTGGCCTGGGCGAGGCGGTGTCCAAGCTCTCCTGGAGCCAGGACCGCTCGGTGATGAAGGTCATCTTCCTGGTGGGGGATGCCCCGCCGGCGCGGCGCAATGACGACTGGGACTTCAAGCACTGGGCGAAGCGCGCCCGGGAGAAGCACATCGTCGTGAACACGGTGCGCTGCGGCGGGGACGAGGAGACGGCCCAGGCATGGAAGCACGTGGCGAAGCTGACGGACGGCACCTTCGACACCATCGACCAGGAGGGAGGCATGGTGGCGGTGGCCACGCCCTACGACGCGGAGCTGGCGAGGGTGAACGCCGCGCTGGCGTCCCGCACGCTGTACGCCGGCCGCGCGGAGGCGCAGGCGGAGAACCGCGCCCGCGCCGCGACCATGGCGAGCCTGGCGCCCGAGGCCGCCGCCGAGCGTATCTCCTTCATGAAGAAGACGCGGGACAGCGGCTCCTCCGGCGCGCCCGCGCCCAGCGCGCCCAAGGCCGTGGGCGGCGCCGTGGACCTGCTCGAGGCGCCGGGCGCCCTGGCCCGCGTCCGCGACGACGAACTGCCCGCGGAGCTCAAGGGCCTGGACAAGGCGGCGCGGGAGGCCAAGGTGAAGCAGCTGTCCGAGGAGAAGAAGGCCCTGGAGGCGCAGGCCTCGAAGCTCGCCGCGGAGCGCGAGGCCTGGCTGGCGAAGAACGGCACGGAGAAGGACGACGGCTTCGACGCCAACGTGATGAAGGGCGTCAAGGCGCAGGCGAAGAAGTACGGCGTCACCTACTGAGCCGCGCGCGCCAGGACCCCGGTCTCCGCTCGTCGAGGGAGGCCGAGGTCCCGGGGGCTACTCGCGCGTCACCGCCCGGAGCACGACCTCCTTGCGCCGCTCCAGCACGCGCAGGGCCAGGGGGAGCACCAGCCGGTAGAGGAGGAGGTTGAGCGCCGCGCTCGCGGTGACGAGCGTCACCGTCGTCCAAGTCGGGCCGTCCTTGCCCGCCAGCCGCAGCGCCCAGCCGAAGGGCATGCAGCCTGCGCTCGCCGCGAGGATGCCCAGCATCGACGCCGTGAGCGGCACCTTGTCCCGCCGCTTGAGGCTCGCGTGGAACTTCACCGGGAAGTAGAGCGACAGGAAGTTGCCGGCCGCCAGCAGCATGGGCACCACGCCCAGCACCGCCGCCAGCGCGCACGCCACGTCCACGAGGGTGCCGAAGCCGAAGTACACCCGGTAGAAGAGGGCCACCAGCACCGCCATGCCGAGCGCCGCGCACGCCTGCACCTGGTTCTTCGCGCGCAGCACGTCCGCCAGGTCCAGCGGCGCGGCGAGGAACGCGGCGAAGCCCTGCCCGTCGTAGGCGAACGTGTTCTGGGAGAACGTCGACGCGATGACGACCGCGCCGTAGATGCACAGGCCGCCCATCAGCCACGCGTCCGCGGAGCCCCCCAGCAGGAACACGAAGAGGTCCCGGCCGGACAGCAGCTTGAGGAGGATGGCGAGGATGAACGGCACCGACGCGAGCAGCCGCGCGCGCGGGTTGCGCCACAGGTCCAGCGACTCGCGCAGCACCAGGGTGGCGAAGCGCGTGCGCGTGCGAGCGAAGGGGTCCCGGTCCCCGGAGTCCTTCATCTGCGGCCCGGCCCGGCCCGCCTGACGGTGGAAGCGCATGAGCAGCGCGTATGCCACCGCCATGCCCATGGCCGCGAAGAACGCCAGCCCCAGCGCCTCCGCCATGGCCACGCGCGGCCGGTACCACGCCAGCTGCCCCAGGCCGTCGCCGAAGAAGCCCGGCGGCACGCGCCCCAGCGCCACGGCCGCGTTGATGATGAGCGTCATGTCCAGCGCGCCCATGCCCGCCTCGCCCACCGCCGTCAGCCACGAGGTGTCGATGGGCGGGATGAACGACGCGGCGACCAGGAAGAGCACCAGCCCGCCGCCCATGATTTCGGCGCTGTGCTTCTCACGCAGGACGTTGATGACCGCGTAGAGCGCCACCCGGCTCCACGCCGCGCACAGCAGCGCGAACATCACGTACAGCACCACGGCGATCCACGGCGACCACAGCGGGTTGACGGACGCGAAGCCCAGCGCGGCCCCGGTGAGCGGCGCGTAGAACACGAGCGCGCGAGGCTCGAAGAGGCTGGCCACCGTGGAGGCGATGAGCAGCCGGAACGGGGAGATGGGGAAGGCCGCGTAGCGGCTGAGCTCCGAGTGGTCGTCCACGCCCGCCGACAGCAACGGCCACGTCACCCACACGGAGAAGGTGACGAAGCACAGCAGGTTGAGGATGAAGTACGGCCACACGTCGCTCTGGGCGATGGGGCCCAGGCGCATCAGCGCGTAGAAGAACAGGCCGAAGAACACGCCCGGCGCGCTCGACGCGAGGAACGCGCCCACCGCCAGCAGGCGGCTCTTGCCCGGCCCCCGGTTCAGGCCGATGTCGAAGCGCAGCCCCCACAGCAGCCACAGGTGGCGGAAGAAGCCGGGAACGGCGGGGCGGTTCATGCCGGCTCCCGCAGGGGCACCACCGGCGCGGGCGCGTCCCCGTAGAAGGAGAGGCGCGCGTTGCGCGAGGCCGGCACGGCGATGAGCTTCTCGAACACCGCCTCCAGCGAGGGACAGTCGTAGCGCTCCAGCAGCGACGCCACCGTGCCCTGGTCCAGCATGCGCCCGCCCTGGATGATGCCCGCGTGCGTGGCCAGCCGCTCGGCGATCTCCAGCACGTGCGTGGTGAGCAGCAGCGTCACCCCGCGCCGGCTCAGCTCGCGCAGCAGCTCGCGGATGACGCCCGCGGCCAGCACGTCGATGCCCTCGAAGGGCTCGTCCAGCAGCACCAGCTCCGGCGCGTGGATCAACGCCGCGGCGATGGCCAGCCGCCGCCGCATGCCCTTGGAGTACTCCGCCACGAGCGCGCCCGCCTTGTACGTGAGCTCCGTCAGCTCCAGCAGCTCCACCGCGCGCGCCGCCGCCTCGTCGCCCTCCAGCCCGTACATGCGCGCGCAGAACGTGAGGTACTGCCGCCCGGTGAGCCGCTCGAAGAGGCTCAGCTCCTCCGGCACCACGCCCACGCGCCGCTTCACCTCCATGGGGCGCGCCACCGCGTCCACGCCCAGCATGTGGATGGCGCCCGCGTCCGGGCCGTACACGCCCGTCAGCAGCGCGATGCTGGTGGACTTGCCGGCCCCGTTGGGGCCCAGGTACGCGTAGAACGCGCCCCGGGGAATGCGCAGGTCCAGCCCGTTGAGGGCGGTGAAGCCGCCGAAGCGCTTGACGAGCCCGCGCGCGTCGACGGCCAGTTCATCGGAAGGGGAGGGCGTCATGAAGGGACGCCATCACACCCGAGCCCAGGGCCCGGGACAATCCTCACCCCGACGGATGGGGGGCGCTTCAGTGGACGAGCGCCATCTCCGGCGGCCCGACGATCTGCTGCACCGTCAGCCGCACCTTGTCCAGGTCCACCGGCTTGGAGATGTAGCCGGCGGCGCCCACCAGCTCCGCCTCCCACTCGAAGCCGTAGCCGGAGATGATGATGATGGGCAGGCCCCGCGCGCGCGGAATCCGCTTGAGCGCGTCCAACAGGCCCCAGCCGCTCATGATGGGCATGCGCAGGTCCAGCAGCACCGCGGCCGGCATGTCCCCCTCCAGGTGCTTCAGCGCCTCGAGGCCGTTGGCGGCCTGCTCGGTGCGGTAGCCCATGTCCTCGAGGGCATCGCAGATGAGCGTGCGGTGACTCGCGTCGTCATCGACGACCAGGATGTGGGACATGGCAGGGCCTCGGATGGGAGCTGCGGCGTCTCGGACCGCGGGATTCTATGGGCCGCAAGATGGGAACGGCCGGTCCATTGCGGAAGGGGGCGCGCCACTTTTCAACAGCCAACCTCCCGTCGATACGGCCGGGGTGCTCGGAAGCGGGAGGTCGCCGGCGCGCACCCCCGCGAGCAGGGGCCGCCGCGCCCCAGGCCGCTCCTCCTTGCGCGGAGGCTCAGGACGGCTTCTTCTCCGTCCCGGGCTCGGGTGGCTCGTCCGCCCGCCTCAGGTACGTGTTGTGCGTGTAGCCCTGGCGCGACAGCCGCTGGGACTCGATGGCGTCCGCGACCTTGGTGCACACCTGCCCGAGCAGGCGCAGGGACTCCGCGAGGAGCTTCTCCGCGTGGTCCTGCGCGTCGGCGGTGGCGATGGTGGTCCGCTCTCTGCGGAACAGCCCTGGCAACTTCATCCTGATCAATCTAGGGGACGCCACCCTCCGACGCCACCACCCACCCGGCGCCCACCCCACCTCCCGGCCGCCCCGCGACCTCCCGCCCCCGGGGTCGCTCCCACCTGCCCGGTACCCGTTAACGAGATTGACCGGCTGGCAAATTTACATTTTTGAGCACTTGCCGCCCGCGAGGCTCGTACCACCCCCTGAACATGCCCCGCAACCAACGGGAATCATTGGTTTTTGACGAATTTTCAAGAGGGGGGATGACACGAAGTTAATTCGTCCCTACATTGCGAGCGTTGGATTTGCTGCAGAGGAGCTGCGCATGGCTTACGACGGCGAGCTGGTGAAGATGGAGAACGGTCGCTGGGCGCGGTTCCAGCGGTGCCAGGTGTACCGCCCGGGTGTCGCGGACGCCGGCGAGACGATGCTGCTCATCGCGGTGGAGCTGGAGGAGCGGTTCCAGCGTCTGCTCGACGATGCGGCGGGCTCCCTGGCCCAGTACCGCTATCAGGGCGTGCCCGTGCAGATGCGGTTGGATCCGGAGACGCAGGGCATCACCCTGCACCCGGAAGCGGCTCCGGCCGTTCCCGCGTTGCACTGAGTCAATCACGCCGCGTGAACAGCGCGGTGCGGGTTTGACGGATTCACAACATCCGGGGCCTCGCGATTCACATCGCGGGGCCCCTCGCATTTACAGGGGCCGGCCGCGCTCAGCGCCCCTCCACCCAGCGGGTATAGGCCCCGAAGTCGTAGTCCCGGCGCAGGAAGTCGTGGACCAGATCCGCGGCGTCGCGCGAGCCGCCGGGCGCCAGGACGGTGTCCCGGTAGCGGCGCGCGGTGGTCGGATCCATGGGGCCGTGCTCCGCGAAGGGCGTGAACAGGTCCTTCGCGATGACGAGCGACCAGAGGTACGTGTAGTAGAGCGCGGAGTAGTCGCCGTCGAGCTGGGTGAAGGAGAGGTGGACGTACGTGTCGTCCACGGCGCGGAAGGGCAGGAAGCGCTCCTGGAGCGCGCGCACGCGCGTGGCCGTCTCTGGCCCCTCCGGCGCGGTGCCGTCGTGGAGCTGGAGGCTGACGGCGGCGTAGAACAGCTGCTGGCGCACCCACAGGCCCTTGCCGAAGGCGTCCGCGCGGCGCATCCGGGTGATGGTGTCCGCGGGCAGCACCGCGCCGGTCTCCAGGTGGCGGGCGAAGCGCTGGAGTGACTCCGCGCGCCAGGCCCACTCCTCCATCAGCTGCGCGGGCGCCTCGATGAAGTCCACCTCCGTGCGCGTGCCGGACAGCCCGGCCCAGCGCGTGCGGCCGCCGAGCACGTGGTGCAGCAGGTGGCCGAACTCGTGGAAGAAGGTGCGCACCTCCGAATGCTGGAGCAGCGCGGGCCGGGCGCCGGGCCGGGGGAAGTTGCACGTCAGCACGGCCTCCGGCAGCGAGCGGCCCGCGCGGCCCAGCGCCAGGTCCCACTGCGCCGCGTGGGTGTACTTGTTGGGGCGCGGGTGCATGTCCAGGTAGAAGCGCCCGCGCAGCGCCCGCCCCTCGTAGACGTCGTAGACCTCCACGTCCGGGTGCCAGACGGGCGCGTCCCTCACGCGGCGGTAGGTGAGCCCGAACAGCCGCGCGGTGATGTCCAGCACGCCGTTCTTCACGCGCGTGTATTCGAAGTAGGGCCGCAGCGCGCGCGAGTCGAGCTGGAAGCGCTCGGCGCGCACCCGGTCCTCCAGCCACGACTGCTCCCACGGCTCCACGCGCGTCGCGCCCGGCTCGTCGCGGCGCTTGCGCTCCAGCAGCGCGTCGTACTCGTCCCGGACGCGCCCGGACACCGTCGTGGCCAGCGTCTCGATGAACGCGGTGGCCGCCTCCTGGCTGCGCACCATCTTGTCCTCGGCGGCGTAGGCCGCCCAGCTCGGGTAGCCCAGCGTGGCCGCCAGCTCCTGCCGCGTCTGGAGCATGTGCGTCAGCGTGTCCACGTTGCTCGGGTGGCCCCGGCGCCGGGACAGCCGCCACAGCGCCTCGCGCGCGCGGGCGTCGCGCGCGTACGTCATGAAGGGCCCGTAGTCCGCCGTATGGGTGCCCACGCGCACCAGTCCATCCGCGCCGGGCGGGTGGGCGCGGACATAGTCGTCCGGCAGCCCCTCCAGCGCGACCGGTGGCACCTCCAGCTGGCGCACGTCCTCGGTGATGTGCCGGCTGAACTCCTGGCCGAGCAGGATGAGGCGCTCCTGGAGCGCGCGCACCCGCTCCCGCGTCGCCTCGTCCCGGTCCACCCCCGCGCGCCGGAACCCGCGCAGCACGCGCTCCACCCAGTGCCGCGTGGCCGCGTCCTGGCCCTCCAGCGACAGCGACGCCAGCGCGTCGAACACGCGCCGGTCCAACGAGAAGTCCGTCCGCGCGCGCTCCGCCTCCAGCTCGCACTGCTCCGCCGCCGCGCGGAAGCCCGCGTCCGGGTGCACGCTGGCCCCCGTGCCCGAGCGGCCCACCGCGTCGTCCAGCAGCGCGATGGCGTCGTCGTAGAGCGTGAGCGCCTCCAGCGTGGGCAGCGCCGCGCCGGGCCGCGTCAGCCGCGCCACCGCCTCCCGCGCCCGCTCCAGGTCCTCCTGGCAGACCTCCGTGAAGTGCTCCGGCGTGGTGCTGAGCAGCAGTCCCGCATCCGGGACGAGGCCCTCCGTCCCTCCTCCCCCGGTGAGCACCCGGGCCGAAGGGCTGGCGCACCCCGTGAGCAGGACGATGACGGCGATGACGAGCGTGGAACGCAAGGGCCCTCCCGATACGAGGTGAGGAAGCGGCGAGGACCCCCCAGGGGATTTCCCGTACGCGCTCCCGGCAGGAATGACGGATAGGGGCTTGTTTTGTTGCAATATTTCGTTCTAGTTGGAATCTGCCGCGTACGCCGCTATTCGCCGGGGGAGGGGCGGTGCGGGGGAAGTCAATGGGGCAGCCGGACGGTTCAGGCCGCCACCTGGAAGAAGCGCGAGGCGTTGTCGAGGGCGACGCGGCGCACGATGCGTTCGGACAGGTTGGCCTTGGCCAGGAGGTTGGCCACGCGGGCGAGCCCGAGGATGTCGCCGGCGCCGTCGCCCGCGTCGGAGTTGAGCACCAGCCGTTCGCTGCCGAGCCGGCGCACCAGGGCCACGGCGCGCTCGGCGGCGAGCGCCTCCGGGTGGAGGGTGAGGCCCGCCCAGTGGCCCACCTCGAGGATGGTGCGCACGGTGCGCGCGCTGGCGTGGTCCACCAGCACGCGCGAGGGCACGACGCCGGACTGCTTGAGCAGGGTGAGGATGCGGCGGGTGTGGCGCTCCTTGTCGGTCAGGGGCGTGTGGACGACGACGCGCAGCTTCAGGCGCCGGGCCAGCGCGAGCTGTTCGAGGAAGGCCTCCTCCTCTTCCTCCCCGCCCGCGTGCAGGCCCGTCTCGCCCAGCGCGACGACGCGCCCGCCCTGGAAGTAGTCGGGCAGGGTGGAGAGCACCTCCGACAGGCCCCGCCGGGGGATGCAGCGCGGGTGGACGCCCAGGGCCGCCCAGGCGCGGATGCCCACGCGCTCCAGGCGCGGCAGCTGCCGCTCCACCAGGTCGTCGAAGTGCCGCAGCAGCGCCTTGGACGTGGGCTCCGGGAAGTGGTGCGCCACGACGAGCGCCCGCTCCACCCCGAAGAAGCGCATCGACTCCAGGTCCTGGTCGCTCAGGCTCTCGGGGTGCACGTGCGCGTCGAAGATGGGCAGGGGCTCGGCCACGGCGCTCAGTCCTGTCCCAGGGCCATGCCCTCGTTGCGCGGGTCGCTCGCGGAGAAGCGCAGGCCCGTCGCCGGGTCCACGTACACCGCCTCCGCGTCTCCCCACTGGTCCACGCGCCGCACCTGGTGCCCCTTGGCCTGCAGCACCGTCAGCGTGGCCGGCTCCAGGCCGAACCTGTCCACCCACAGCTCGTCGGGGAGGTACTGGTGGTGCACGCGGCCCTCGTTCACCGCGCGCGCCACGTCCATGCCGCCGTCCACCACGTTGCTGATGACCTGGATGACGGTGGTGGGGATGGTGGAGCCGCCCGGGCTGCCCACCGCGAGCATGACCTTCCTGGGGTCCTCCTTGCTGAACACCAGCGTGGGGGACATGGAGGACTGGGGCACCTTGCCGGGGTGCACGGCGTTGGGCTCGCCGGTGACGAGCCCGTACGCGTTGGGCACGCCGGGCTGCGCGGCGAAGTCGTCCATCTCGTCGTTGAGCAGCACGCCGGTGCCCTTGGCGACGACACACGAGCCGAAGCTGTAGTTGATGGTCGTGGTCAGGGCCACCGCGTTGCCGTCCTTGTCCACGACGGAGATGTGCGTGGTGTTCTTGCGCTCCGGCTCCGGCGTATGCGGGCCCGGTTCCTCGCGCAGCGTGGAGCCCTGGCCGGCGTTGGCCTGCGGCAGCAGCGACAGGCTGGGCGTGGCCTTCTTCGGGTCGATGGAGCCCGCCAGGTCCGCGATGTGGCCGGACGAAATCAGCCGCGCGGTGGGCACGTCCGCGAAGTCCGGGTCACCCAGGTACTTGGCGCGGTCCACGTACGCGCGCCGCACCGCCTCCACGTAGAGGTGCAGCGCCTCCGGGTCCCGGAAGACGAAGCCCTGGGGGCGCAGCCGCTCCAGCGCGCCCAGCACCTGGAGCACCGCCACGCCGCCCGCGCTCGGCGGCGGCATGGTGAGGATGCGGTGGCCGCGGTAGCTGCCCTCCAGCGCCTCGCGCGGGCGCGTCTTGTACGACGCCAGGTCCTCCAGCGTCAGGACGCCGCCGCCCGCGCGCACCGTGTCCACGATGCCCTGGGCCACCGCGCCCGAATAGAAGCCCCTGGCGCCGCGCTGGGACACCGCCGTCAGCGTGCGCGCCAGCTCCGGCTGCTTGATGACGTGGCCCACCGGCGGCACGTCCGGCACGCCCTCGGCGTTCTTCACCAGGAACAGCCGCGACGCCTCCGGGTCCTTGCGCAGGCACTCCAGCCGCCCGCCCGCCAGCACCCGGTAGCGCGGCGTCACCCACAGCCCCTTGCGCGCCGCCTCGATGGCCGGTGCCAGCACGACCGAGCGCGGCAGCTTCCCGTGCTTCTCCAGCAGCTCCAGGTAGCCGGCCACCGCGCCCGGCACCGCCACGCTCAGCGCGCCGTCCGTGGACAGGCCCGTCACCACCTTGCCGTCCTTGACGAACATGTCCCGGCTGGCCGCCTTGGGCGCCACCTCGCGGAAGTCCAGCACCCGCGTCTCACCGCTCTTCGCCTCGTGCACCAGGGCGAAGCCGCCGCCACCCACGCCGGAGTGGTACGGACCCACCACCGCCGCCACGAACGCCGCCGCCACCGCCGCGTCCACCGCGTTGCCGCCCTTGTCCAACATCTTCAGCGCGGCCTCGCTCGCCGCCGGGTAGGCCGTGGCCACCGCGCCTCCCCGGTAGGGTCGCGCCGCGTGCGCCACGCACGCCAACAACACCACCGCCACCGCCAGGCCTCGCACCACCGCCCCGGGCATCCTCGAACCGGGCACGCGCTTCTCGACGCTCGTGTCGCTCACGAATCCAGCCCTCCTCGGGGCCACATCAATACCTTGTGACTGGCTTTCGGCGCGGGGGTTGTGTTACCCGGCGGACACTTACCCACACCTCAGGGCCGGGACTCGGGGGCGCCACACCGACTACACGTCTCCCGGTATGCACGAACTGTCCGCACCGGGCCATGATTTCAACTCGGCAGAATTTTTCCTCTTGGATTGTTTTTCCGGAGGGTGCATCCTTCCCCCATCATGAAGCGAGTCTGGGGGAGCCAATGAGCACGCCGGCCACACCCGAGAAGACGCCGCGACCCGGGTCCGTGCCGCCCTCCGGGCGGGTCACGCTCTTCCTCAAGCCCAGCTTCGGCATCACCGTGAAGAGCAATGCGTTGTGTGTGGCGGTCAGCGCGAAGCCGCAACCCGAGAACACCTCCGACTCTTCGGAGCCGCGCGCGGTTGACGACTCGATCCGCTGTCCCTAATCCTCCGCCGCATGACAGCTCTGTCGGCGGTGGTGCTGTGTGCGGGCAAGGGCACGCGGATGAAGTCGGAGAAGGCGAAGGTCCTTCACGCGATTCTCGGCAAGCCCCTGTGTGCGTATCCCTTGAAGCGAGCCCTGGAGCTCGGCGCCTCCCACGTGGTGCCGGTGGTGGGGCATCAGGCTGAGAGTGTCGAGAAGTCGATCCGGGCGCACTTCCCCGACGCGCCCCTGCGCTTCGCCCTCCAGAAGGAGCAGCGCGGGACGGCGGACGCGGTGCGCTCCGCGGAGGAGGCGCTGAAGGGGTTCTCCGGGCGGGTGCTCATCCTCTACGGCGACGTGCCGCTGTTGCGCCGCGAGACGCTGGAGGCGCTCCTGGCCGCGCACGACCGGGCCGGCGGCAAGCTGGCGCTGGTGTCCACGGTGCTCGAGGACCCCACCGGCTACGGCCGCATCCTGCGCGAGGGCGGCCGGGTGGTGCGGGTGGTGGAGCAGAAGGACGCCACGGCCGAGCAGCGCGCCATCCGCGAGTGCAACGCGGGCATCTACTCCGTCGACGCGGACTTCCTGTGGATGGCCCTGGCGGAGATAAAACCGAACAACGCGCAGGGCGAGTTCTACCTCACGGACCTGGTGGAGCTGGCCTCCCGGGAGGGGCCGGTGGGGACGGTGGAGGCGGACGCCACGGAGACGGCGGGGGTGAACGACCGCGTGGAGCTGGCCGCCCGGGCGAAGGTGCTCCAGCGGCGCATCAACCAGGCGCACATGCGCGCGGGCGTGACGCTGGCGGACCCGGATACGACCTTCATCGACGAGGACGTGGTGATTGGCGCCGACACGGAGGTGGGCCCCGGGGTGGTGCTGGCGGCCGGCACCGTGGTGGGCCGCGACGTCGTCATCGGGCCGGGCTGCGTGGTGACGGCCTCCACGGTGGCGGACGGCACGACACTCAAGTCCTACTCCGTGCTGGAGGAGGCGCGGGTGGGCGAGCGGAACGTCATTGGCCCGTTCTCCCGCCTGCGGCCGGGGACGGAGCTGGCAGAGGACGTGCATCTGGGCAACTTCGTGGAGACGAAGAAGGCGCGCATCGGCAAGGGGTCCAAGGCCAACCACCTGACTTATCTGGGGGACGCGAAGGTGGGCGCTGGCTGCAACATCGGCGCGGGCACCATCACCTGTAACTATGACGGGGTGAACAAGAGCGTGACGGAGCTGGGGGACGGGGTCTTCATCGGCTCCGACACCCAGCTGGTGGCGCCGGTGACGGTGGGAGATGGCGCGTACGTGGGCGCGGGGACGACGGTGACGAAGAACGTGCCGCCGGGGAGCCTCGCTGTGTCACGCGCGCCACAGGTGACGAAGGAGGGCTGGGTGGCGGCGAAGAAGGCCCGCCGCGCGGCCAAGGGCGGTTGAGCCGCGGCGTGGCTCTTGCTTGGGAGGCGGCCAGACAGTCGCCTCCGGAGAAGTATGGGTATCCCTCGGTTTGCTCCGGCGGGCGTGGGCGTGAGAGAGAGGTCTGAATATGTGCGGGATCGTTGGTTACGTCGGTGACAAGGAGTCTGCTCCCATCCTCGTTTCGGGCCTGAAGAAGCTCGAGTACCGGGGGTACGACTCGGCGGGTGTGGCGGTGGTGAGTCGCAACCAGCTCAACGTGGTGCGCGCGACGGGCAAGCTGCGCAACCTGGAGAACCGGGTGGTGGCGGACCAGCCGCAGGGGACCATCGGCATCGGCCACACGCGCTGGGCGACGCACGGGCGTCCGTCCGACGAGAACGCGCACCCGCACACGTACAAGAACGTCGCGGTGGTGCACAACGGCATCATCGAGAACCACCTGGCGCTCAAGGAGCAGCTGCGCGCCAAGGGGCATGTCTTCTCGTCGGAGACGGACACGGAGGTGTTCGCGCACCTCATCTCGGACGAGCTGGAGCAGGGCAAGGAGCTGCCGGACGCGGTGCGCGGCGCCATCGAGCAGGTGAAGGGCACGTACGCGCTGGCGGTGGTGACGGCGTCGGACCCCAGCCGCATCGTGTGCACGAAGAACGCGTCGCCCATGGTGCTGGGCCTGGGTGAAGGGCAGAACTTCATCGCCAGCGACGTGCCGGCGGTGTTGGAGCACACGCGCGACTTCGTCTACATGGAGGAGGGCGACCTGGCCATCGTCAGCGCCTCCCGCGTGGACATCTACAACCGCCAGGGCCAGCAGGTGAACCGGCCCACGCGCCGCATCGACTGGACGCCGATGATGGCGGAGAAGGGCGGCCACAAGCACTTCATGCACAAGGAGATCTGGGAGCAGCCCCGCGCGGTCGCGGACACGCTGCGCGGCCGGATGCTCCTGACCGAGGGCGACGTCCACTTCGAGGGCTGGAACCTGACGCCGGAGAAGGTGCGGTCGCTGAGCAAGGTCACCATCCTCGCGTGCGGCACGTCGTGGCACTCGGGCGTCGCCGGCAAGCACATGATCGAAACGCTGGCACGGCTGCCGGTGGAGGTGGAGCTGGCGAGCGAGTTCCGCTACCGCGACCCCATCGTGGACGCGTCGCAGCTGGCCATCGCCATCAGCCAGTCCGGCGAGACGGCGGACACGCTGGCGGCGTTCAAGGAGGCCAAGGCGCGCGGGGCCACGGCGATGGCCATCTGCAACGTCATTGGCAGCGCGATGACGCGCGAGGCGGAGTTCTCCGTCCTGACGAACGCCGGCCCGGAGATTGGCGTGGCGTCCACCAAGGCGTTCACCACGCAGCTGGTCGCGCTGTACCTGCTGGCGGTCAAGCTGGGCCGCATGCGCGGCACCCTCTCCGTGAAGGCGGCGCAGGAGCACCTGACGCACCTGACGGAGATTCCGAAGATGATCGAGGACGTGCTCAAGTGCGAGCCGTCCGTCAAGCGCGTGGCGCGTGAGTTCATGAACGCGCAGGACTTTCTCTTCCTGGGCCGTGGCCCCATGCACCCGGTGGCGCTCGAGGGCGCGCTGAAGCTGAAGGAGATCTCGTACATCCACGCGGAGGGCTACGCGGGCGGCGAGATGAAGCACGGCCCCATCGCGCTCATCGACGAGAAGATGCCCGTCGTGGTCATCGCGCCGAAGCAGCCGCACGTGGCCTACGAGAAGATCATCGGCAACATCGAGGAGGTCCGCGCGCGCGGCGGCAAGGTCATCGCCGTCATCGACGAGGACGACAACCAGGTGGGCGGGCTGGCCGACCACGTCATCCGGATTCCGGCCGCGTGCGCGCTGCTGGCGCCGGTGGTGGCCACCATCCCGCTCCAGCTGCTCGCCTACCACGTGGCGGAGATGCGCGGGAACGACGTGGACCAGCCGCGCAACCTCGCCAAGAGCGTGACGGTGGAGTAGCGCGTCCGCGCCTCGCGTCGGGCCTCGGCGCGTGATGAGGAAGCCCGGGCTCCCCTGGTGGGGGTCCGGGCTTCGTCGTTCTCAGGGGCCCCCGCGCCCCCTTCGCTTTGAATCGCGACCGGGGCCGTGGGTACAGTCTTGCCGTGTCGGACGCCACTCGCACCCATCCACCCGACTCCAGGCCGGACGAAGCCCCGGGGGAGGAGCGCGTCACGGACCTCGCCGCCTGGGCTCCGCCGCCCTCCGTGGCTCTCTCCCGGCCCACCCCTCCGTTGGAGATGCCGCTGCCCGTCCTGGTCCGCGTGCAGCAGGCCCTCCATGCCCCGGAGGCCGAGCGCCCGGAGGCCGCCACGCAGCTCAACGAGGCGCTGGCGCGCATGGCCGAGGGCGGCGGGGGACGCGAGGTGGCGGACACCCTCCAGCGGCTGCTGGCGAGCGGACAGCTCACGGGGCTGGTGGACGCCCAGGGCCGCTCGTGCCGCGCCGTGGCCGTGGAGGCGCTCCTGTCCCTGGGCTTCCCCTACGCCCTGGAGGTGGATCCGGACGACCTCAAGCACCTGCGCGCCAACGTCGGCCTGACCCCCGCCCGCGCCAGGTCCCTCCTGGACTTCGGCCCCGGGGTGCCCGCCACCGTCCTCGCCAGCGGCGTCCTCGCCCAGCTCCTGGAGGAGCTGCTGCGCCCCCATCCGCCCGGGGCGCCGGTGACCTTGCAGGTGGGCTTGGCCGTGCTCGCCATGGTGGCCTTGTGGCTTGCCCCCCCGCGCACTCCCGTGTACCGGGTGGGCCTCACCCTCCTGGCGCTCGGCTCGGGCTACGGGCTGTTGATGGCCCTGGAATCCGTCGGGGAATCAGGGGGCCTGTGGGTCGGTGTGGCCGGAATGGTGGCCGCCCTCCTGGCTGCCCTCCGCAAGGGCTGACCTGGGGGACGCAACACGGATGTCAGAGGGGTGGACTAGGGTCTACCCATCGCGTACTAAAAGCGCGTTCAGGTGAGCCGGGGTGGCTCGCCAATACAAGGAGCCGAGAGAAATGGCCGTGAATCAGGAGAAGGAAAAGGCGATCGAGCTGGCGATGTCCGCGGTGGAGCGCCAGTTCGGCAAGGGGTCCATCATGCGGCTCGGCAACGACGAGCCGCTGATGCGGGACGTTCAGGCCATTTCGACGGGGTCCATCTCGCTGGACATCGCGCTGGGCGTGGGTGGCGTTCCCAAGGGCCGCATCATCGAAATCTTCGGGCCGGAGTCCTCCGGCAAGACGACGCTGTGCCTCCACATCGTCGCGGAGGCGCAGAAGCGCGGCGGCATCTGCGGGTACGTGGACGCCGAGCACGCGCTGGACGTGGGCTACGCGCGCAAGCTGGGCGTGCGCACCGACGACCTGCTCCTGAGCCAGCCGGACACCGGTGAGCAGGCGCTGGAGATCGCGGAGATGCTGGTGCGCTCGGGCGCCATCGACGTGCTGGTGGTGGACTCCGTGGCGGCCCTCGTCCCCAAGGCGGAGCTCGAGGGTGAGATGGGCGACGCCCACATGGGCGTGCAGGCCCGCCTGATGAGCCAGGCGCTGCGCAAGCTGACGGGCACCATCGCCAAGAGCCAGACGTGCGTCATCTTCATCAACCAGATCCGCATGAAGATCGGCGTGATGTTCGGCAACCCGGAGACGACGACGGGCGGCAACGCGCTGAAGTTCTACGCGTCCCAGCGTCTGGACATCCGCCGCATCGGCGCCATCAAGAACGGCGAGAACGTGGTGGGCAGCCGCACCCGCGTGAAGGTGGTGAAGAACAAGGTCGCGCCTCCCTTCAAGGAGGTGGAGTTCGACATCATGTACGGCACGGGCATCTCCCGTGAGGGCGACCTCATCGACCTGGCCTCCAACGACAACATCGTGGAGAAGAGCGGCAGCTGGTTCTCCTTCAACGGGGAGCGCATCGGCCAGGGCCGGGAGAACGCCAAGGACTACCTCAAGGAGCACCCGGAGGTGTCCAAGGAGATCGAAGCGCGCGTGCTGGAGAAGTACGGCATCACCAAGGGCGCGGCCGCCGCGGCGCCCGCCGCCGAGGAGGCCGCCGCCGAGGGCGCGAGCGAGAAGCGCCAGCGCGTGAAGGCCGTGAAGTAGCGGGCCCGGGGCCTCGGGGCTCCACCGGCTTCGCGACCAGGGGTCGTCCTGCCATGCGGGCGGGGCGGCCCCTGTGTCGTTTCGACGTGTTTCGACGCGCAGCCCCCCTGACACGTCGCGTTGTGGCCAGGGCGTGGCGGGGATGTTGCCGGACGGATGGAGGGGCGCCTTAGACTTCGCGCGCGCCGGTCTTCCAGGCCGCGCTCAATCCCTGGGGTCTCGCCTTGTTCGACACACAGACTCGCCGCACCTTCCTGCAGGCCGTGGTGGCCGTCGCGGCCAGCACCGCGTTCGGGTGCTCCGACGACGACACGCCGTCCGACGGCTCGAAGTACTTCCCTCAGTCGGTGGCGTCGGGGGATCCGCGTCCGGACAGCGTGGTGCTGTGGGTGCGCGCGGTGGACCCGGACAACGCGAGCGCCAACGCCCCCCTGCGGTTGGAGGTGTCCACCAGCGCGGAGTTCACCAGCCTGGTGCTGGACCGCGGCTTCACGGCGCTGGCGGAGAACGACCATGCGCTGAAGGTGAAGGTGACGAACCTGTCGCCGCGCACCACGTACTACTACCGCTTCACCTTCGAGGTGGGCGGCACGAAGTACACCACGGCCACGGGCCGCACCCGCACGGCGCCGGCCGCGGGTGACGACGTGGCGGTGCGCTTCGCGTTCGCCAGCTGCCAGGACTACATCGGCCGCTACTACAACGCCTGGCAGCGGCTGCTGCAGCTCGACGAGGACCTGGACTTCGTCGTGTTCCTCGGCGACTACGTGTACGAGACGACGGGCGACGCGTCCTTCCAGTCCGCCAACAGCCAGCGCACGGTGGTGTTCAGCGAGCCGGAGAAGGCGCTGCGGCAGGGCGAGGGCCTGTCGGCGTTCTTCGCGGCCAACTCCCTGTCCAACTACCGCGACCTGTACAAGACGGTGCGTTCGGACAAGCTCATGCAGCAGGTGCACGAGCGCTACCCGTTCATCGTCACCTGGGACGACCACGAGTTCTCCGACGACGCGTGGGGCGCCAACGCCACGTACCTGGATGGCCGCGCGCAGGAGCTGCAGCTCGAGCGCAAGCAGAACGCGGAGCGCGCCTTCTTCGAATACATCCCCCTGGACAACACCGGCGCGGACGAGGGCGCCATCGACGTGGGCGCGGCGCCGGTGTTCCCGGACACGCGCATCTACCGCGACTTCGAGTTCGGCAAGAACCTGAAGCTGCTGGTGACCGACTACCGCACGTACCGTCCGGACCACCTCATCCCCGAGGACGCGTACCCGGGCACGGTGGTGCTGCCGGAGGCGGTGCTGGCGCAGGTGGGGGCGCTGCCGGCGTTCCAGTCCGCCACGTTCGCCTACGTGGACATCGACGCGGCGGCGTTCGCCGCGCAGAAGGCGGCGCTGCAGGGCGCGTACGTGCAGGGCGCCATGGCCGCGGGCCTCACGCAGGAGGAGGCCACGCAGAAGGCGGGGCTCTGGGTGAAGGGGCCGCAGGCGCTCTTCTACGTCAACCAGGTGCTGGACGCGGTCAACAAGGCGCGCGTCGCCGCGGGCGCGCAGCCGATTCCGACGTTCGGCCTGGAGGGCACGTCGCGGGGCGTGGCCTACGCGCACATGGGCAAGGGCGCCCTCTTCAACATCCAGGGCTCGCGCTACATCGTCGTGAAGCCGGTCTTCGACCTGTACGCGCAGATCCGCTACGGGCTGACGAACGGGACGAGCGAGGACGCGCTGGGCGAGGCGCAGCAGACGTGGCTGCAGACGCAGCTGCGGTCGACGAACACGTGGAAGATCGTCGTCAGCTCCGTGTCGCTGTCGTCCATGGTGTTCGACCTGTCGCAGAAGACGGACGTCCCGGACGAGACGCTGCGCCAGGCCTTCTACTTCAGCGTGGACCAGTGGGACGGGTTCCCCACGAAGAAGAAGGAGCTGCTGGGCTACATCCGCTCCAACGACATCAAGAACGCGATGTTCATCTCCGGTGACATCCACGCGTCCTTCGCGTCCGTGGAGTCGCCCGCCGCGCAGGTGCCGGGCGTGCCCACGCTGACGGCGCCGGCCATCACCTCCGGCTCCATCAAGGAGCTGGCGGGCATGGCGCTGCTGGGCGCCGGCTACGCGCAGGGCAGCGCGGTGTACAAGTACATCGTCACGCAGCTCAACGAGTCGCTCATGGCCGCCAACCCCGGCATGCGCTACGCCAACGGCGACGCGCACGGCTTCGTGGTGGTGGAGCTCAAGGGCGCCCAGGCGCAGGCGTCCTTCCACCTCATCCCCAGCTCGGAGGTGGGCAAGGACTACACCAAGCGCGCCCCCGAGGAGCTCGCGTCCAGGTTCACGCGCGTGGACTTCCGCATCGCCGAAGAGGACATCACCCGCATCTAGTGTCACGCGGGTGACCTCCGCAGGGCAGGCGGGGGGACGAGGGCCGCGCCGGGAGGGAGCCTTTCAGGCTCGCTCCCTTTTCCGGTGGCGGCCCGCTGTCGTCCGGGAGTTATGGTGGCGCTCCATGAGGACCCTCGACCTCCGGCTCGTCCCCGCGCGCGTGGAGCATGTGGACTTCTGGATGACGCTGCGCGCGGAGCCCGCGGCCCGGCGCTTCGTGGATACGGAGGACGATTCGCGCGAGTCGCTGGTGCGGCGCGTGCTGGAGACCGGGCCGGTGGGGGCGCCCCGGGCGAAGGGCTTCCGCTGGTTCGTCGAGTACGACGGCGCGCTGGTGGGCACGGTGTCCGCGCGGGACGTGTCGCGCGAGCATGGCCGGGCGCAGGTGGGCTACATGATGTCCCAGGCGCACCACGGGCGGGGGCTGGGCACGCGCGCGGTGGCGATGATGCTGGAGGAGGTCTTCCAGCTCCCCTTCCTCCAGCGGCTGTGGCTGACGACGCTGTCGGAGAACCTGGCCTCGCAGGGCGTGGCGCGCAAGGTGGGCTTCACCCTGGAGGGCACGTTGCGCGGCCATTGCATGCTCCACGGCGAGCGCAAGGACCAGCAATTCTGGGGCCTGTCGCGCCGGGAGTGGGAGGCGCGGCGGAGCGGGTGACGCGCGCTGGGAGCCGCGTGGGGACCGGGTTATAGAAACGGTCGCCATGCACCCCTACGCCGCTGAGTTGTCTCAGGAGCTGGGCCTCCGGCCCGAGCAGGTGGACCGCGTCCTCGCGCTGAACGCCGAGGGGGCCACCGTCCCCTTCATCGCGCGCTACCGCAAGGAGGCCACTGGAGGGCTGGACGAGGTCCAGATTCAAACCATCCTCGACCGCGCCACGGAGCGCGAGGAGCTGGACGCGCGCCGGGAGACGATTCTTCGCTCCATCGAGGAGCAGGGGAAGCTGACCCCGGCGCTGGAGAAGGCGCTGAAGGCGGCCCGCACGCGCACGGAGCTGGAGGACCTGTACCTGCCGTACCGGCCCAAGCGGCGCACGCGCGCGGCCATCGCCCGGGAGCGCGGGCTGGAGCCGCTGGCGGACCTGCTGTGGAAGCAGGAGGGACGCAAGGGCGAGGACCGCGACGCGAAGGTGCGCCCGTTCGTCAGCGCGGAGAAGGAGGTGCCCGACCTGGAGGCGGCGCTGGCAGGCGCGCGCGACATCTGCGCGGAGCGCGTGGCCGAGGACGCGGGGCTGCGCCGCGAGGCGCGCGAGGTGTGCGCGACGCGGGGCGCGCTGCGCTCGGACGTGGTGCCGGCGAAGAAGGGCGAGCCCACCAAGTTCGAGAACTACTACGGCCACGAGGAGCCCCTGTCCCAGGCGCCGTCCCACCGCGTGCTGGCGCTGTTGCGCGGCGAGGAGGAGGGCGTGCTGAAGGTGAAGCTCGCCATGCCGGACGACGAGGTGAAGGCGCTGCTCGCCGCGCGCGTGGTGACCCGGCCCCAGTCGCTGTTCGCCCAGGAGCTGCGCGCGGCGGTGGAGGATGGCTGGGAGCGGCTGATGGGGCCGTCGCTGGAGTCGGAGCTGCGCGCGGAGCTGAAGGAGCGCGCGGACAGGGGCGCCATCGGCGTCTTCGGTGAGAACCTGCGCCACCTGCTGCTCGCGCCGCCGGCGGGGGCCCGCGCGGTGCTCGCGCTGGACCCGGGGCTGCGCACGGGCATCAAGCTGGCGATGCTCGACACCACGGGCACGGTGGTGGAGACGCTGACGCTCTACTCGGAGCGGAGCGCGGACGAGCGGGCGCGGGCGGCGAAGCTGTTGTCCGCGGTGGTGCAGAAGCACAAGCCGGAGCTCATCGCGGTGGGCAACGGCACGGGCAGCCGCGAGGCGGAAGGCTTCGTGCGCGACACGCTCAAGGCCCTGGGCTCGCAGGTGCCCGTGGTGTCGGTGAGCGAGCAGGGCGCGTCGGTGTACTCGGCGTCCGAGGTCGCGCGCGACGAGTTCCCGGAGATGGACGTGAGCCTGCGCGGCGCGGTGTCGATTGGCCGCCGGCTCCAGGACCCGCTGGCGGAGCTGGTGAAGATCGACCCCAAGAGCATCGGCGTGGGGCAGTACCAGCACGACGTGGACCAGGGGCTGCTCAAGAAGAAGCTGGGCGAGGTGGTGGACAGCTGCGTGAACGCGGTGGGCGTGGACGTGAACACCGCGTCGCCGCAGCTGTTGGAGCACGTCTCCGGCGTGGGGCCGTCCCTGGCGAAGAAGCTGGTGGCGCACCGCGCGTCGAAGGGGCGCTTCACCACGCGCCGCGAGCTGTTGAAGGTCAGCGGCCTGGGGCCCAAGACGTTCGAGCAGGCGGCGGGCTTCCTGCGCGTGCACGGCCCGCATCCGCTGGACGCGAGCGCGGTGCACCCGGAGCGCTACGACGTCGTGGAGCGCATGGCGAAGGACCTGGGCGTGGAGGTGGGGGCGCTGGTGGGCAACCGCGGGCTGGTGCGCCGCATCGACCCGAAGCGCTACCTGGGGCCGGACCTGGGCGAGCTGACGCTGAAGGACATCCTCTCGGAGCTGGAGAAGCCCAGCCGCGACCCGCGCGGCGACTTCACGGCGCCGGTGATGCGCGATGACCTGCGCACGCTGGAGGACGTGAAGGAGGGCATGGTGCTCCAGGGCGTGGTGACCAACGTCACCGCGTTCGGCGCGTTCGTGGACGTGGGCGTGCACCAGGACGGCCTCGTCCACGTGTCACAGCTGTCCACGAAGTTCGTGAAGGACCCGTCCGAGGTGGTGAAGGTCGGGGACCGGCTCTCCGTCCGCGTGCTGAGCGTGGACCTGGCGCGCAAGCGGCTGGCGTTGTCCGTGCGCGCGGTGCAGGAGGGCTCGGCGGCGCAGCCCTCGGGACGTCCGGCCGTGGGCGGCGCGACGGGCGCGGGCCGCATGACGGACCGGGGTGGCACGGGCGCGCGTCCCCAGGGCGGCGGCGCGGGTGGACGCGGAGGCGCGGGGCCGCGTCCCACGGGCTCGGGCGCTGGCGCGTCCTCGAGCGGACCGCGCTCGTCGTCCGGTGGCTCCAGTTCCTCCGGCTCGGGTGACAAGAAGGGCGCGGAGCCCTTCAACAACCCGTTCCGCAACCTGAAGCGCTGAAACGCCGGGGGGGCGAGGCGAGGCCGCCGGGTGGGCCTCGTCTCAGTCCAGCGGGAACGCCGCGACCTCCTGCGCGAGCCGCTGGTTGCGGCCAATCCATTGGCTGTAGCGGGTCGTCCCGTTGCGCGTGTCGAACTTCGTGGCGATGCCGGTGGCCTGTTGGAGCATCCACGCGTGCAGGGCCTTCGTCTCGTAGCCGCCGTCGGCGCGGTGCTCGGGGAAGGACTTCGACAGGCGCAGGTTGAGCAGGTCCCGCTCCCCGGTCGCCATCACCCGCTCCAGCAGGAACGCGGCGGCGACGAAGAAGAGGAAGCGGTCATTGAAGCTGCCGTGGTCGAGCGTCCACTCCAGGTGCTTCTCCATCAGCGTCAGCGCGCGCGCGTGGTTCCCAGTGAGCGCGAGGAACTCGATGTGGTTGCCCACCGTGGCCAGG
Organism: Myxococcus stipitatus; assembly: GCF_021412625.1. Next base: position 274,138 of record NZ_JAKCFI010000004.1, read on the forward strand.
AAGTCGCGGTTCTTCTGCACCATCGCATAGCCGCGCCGGTGGAACTCCGCCGCCCGCTCCAACTGCCCCAGCTTGAAGGCGGGGTAGAGCAGCGTGCCCAGCGTCAGGTGCGGAATCTCCGCGCACTTCACGCGGCCCTCGAGGATGGGCCGCGCCTTGTTCAGCGCCACCTCCCACTCGCCCTTCTCGATGTGGTGGTCCAGCTCGTCGTCCAGCTCGCACGCGCGGCAGTCCGTCAGGTGGTCCCGGGGCGCGGAGAGCCACGCGCTCCACAGCCGCTCGACCTCCTCGCGGCTGTCGCCCATGTCCCGCAGCGTCTGGTAGCGCAGCTTCAGCACCGAGCGCTTGCCCGCGTCCACCCGGGCGAAGCACTGCTCGATGTCATCCAGCGCGTCCGCGATCTGCTTCCGGGTGATGTGCGGGAACTCCTTGATGCGACCCACCACCCACTTCTGCTTCCAGAGCAGCCCCTCCGGGTCGAAGCGCTCCGGGTCCTTCTTCTGCTGGCCCCGGCACCACGCGAAGGCGACGAGCGCCTTGTCCGGGTAGCCGCCGAACGTCGCCGCGTCGATGAGGTCGTCGCGCAGCTGGTAGCCCAGGTCCACGTCGCCGTGGGCGTCCGCCATCCGCACGGCCTCCTCCAGCAGCCGCACCTTGCTCTCGCTGGCCTTCTGCCGCGTCGCCCGGTCCCACAGGGCCTGGGCCTCCTCGCGCCAGTCGCCGGCCATCAGTGGAACCCCCGAGGACCGGGGCCGCCTTCGTCCTCGCCGCCGTCCGGGCCCGGGGTTCCGCCCGCGCCGAGCTGCGCCGAGATGAGTCCCAACAGGCCCTGGTTCAAGAGTGTCATCTCCTGCGCGTTCAACGGGTGGTGCCCCAGGAGCAACGCCTGCACGTACAGCATCTCCACCGACAGCTTCATCATGTGCCGGTCCGACACCGCCGCCAGCCGCCGCACCACCGGGTTGTGCAGGTTGAAGCACAGCTGCGCCTGCTCCGCGCCCGCCGCCGCCATCACGTTCTCCAGCACGCTGGCGTACAGGTCGTCCGACTCGTCGCGCGCCCGCTCCGCGTCTCGGCGGAAGGAGCCGTCCTCGTCCGCGCTGTAGAGCGTGGGCACCTCCGCCGGGAAGAACTTCTTCACCGTCACGCCGCAGTGGAACGGCGCCAGCACCTGCTCCGCCGTGCGCAGGAGCGGGAAGACGGCGTCGCGCTCGTCCAGGGTCAGCTCCTCGAAGTTCTGCGGCAGGTCCGCCGAGGAGAACGGCTCCACCTGCGCCTCGGGGAACACGTGCGGCAGCTTCTCCAGGAGCGCGGCGTCGTGCGTGTAGGCCGCGTTGATGACGCACAGCCCCTGCGCCGCGGCCACGCGGGACACCTGGCGGAAGCCGTCCAGCGTCGCGGTGTAGCGGACCACCGGGTAGGCGCGCCGGTACTCGGCCAGCGTCGTCACGCCCATGGACGTCTCGAAGGTCAGCCAGCCGATGACCAGCTTGTAGAAGTCATCGTCGTCCAGGGCCAGCGACTTCACGCTCAGCCCGTGCAGGCCGATCAACCGCTGGAGCGCGCGCGGGTCGTCGTGCGCCAGGTCCATGAGGTACTTGCGCAGCCCCTGGCCCAGGGCCTCGCGGGCCTGGCCGAGCGCGCCGTCCTCGTAGAACGCCTCGCGGCTGGCGGTGGGGCGCAGCGCGTTGGCGTTGACCACGCACTTCACGAAGAAGGCCCACTCCGGCAGCAGGTTCTCCGCGCTCTCCGACAGGAGCATGTGCTTGAGGTACACGCGGTGCTTCTGCTTCGCGTTGAAGTGGGGCGAGGCCGGCAGCACGAACGCCACGCCGTCCACGTCGCCCGCCTGCGAGCGCAGCGGGATGCAGTCGATGAAGTCCGTCTCGAACACGTCGCGCCCGTACTCGAGCAGCGCCTTGCGCCGCTCGGCGGGGCTGTCGTACTGGCGGCGCCAGGGCGGGCCGTCCGAGTCGAGCCGCTCCTCCTCGCCTCCCACCGACAGGTGGATGGGGAAGGGCAGCAGGCCGCCGTAGTGCCGGGCCAGCTGGCGCACCCGCTCCGGCGTGAACCACTCCGCCATCTCCGCGCGCGCGACGAGGAACACCTGGGTGCCCGGGCGCGGGAGCGGGTGCTCGGAGGCCCGCACGGCGTAGGTGCCGTCATGCCGCCCGCGCCACTCCAGGGTCCGGCCGTCGCCCCGCGCCGAGCGCGTCACCAGCAGCAGCTCGTCGCACACCATGAAGCACGACAGGAGGCCGATGCCGAACTGGCCGATGAAGTCCTTGCGCCGCGCCTCCAGCGCCTCGCGCTTGGAGGACTCGCCGATGGTGGCCAGGAAGCGGTGGATCTCCTCCTCCGTCAGGCCCACGCCGTCGTCGGTGAAGACGAGGGTGGCGCGCCCCTCGTCCTGCTTCTCCACCAGCTCCAGCCGGACGGTGCCCTGGTGTCCCGGCTCCAGGTGCTGGCGGGCGCGGATGGCATCGGTGGCGTTCTGGAGCAGCTCCCGGATGTAGACCCCCGGCGAGCTGTAGAGGTGATGCGACAGGAGGTCGATGACCCCGCGAAGGCTGACTTGGAATCGGTGGTCCACGGCTCCGGCGAGGTTAGCTCACGGAACACCCCCGGCGGGGAAGGAACCTTGGCGTTCCCACCGTCGTTTCGGATTGCGGCCGGGCGTGCGGAGGTGCATCTCTCGCCCCGCCGGGCAGGCGCTGGACCCAGGCGCTCGGCGGCCCGCCCGGAAGGTGAACGGCGGTTCAGCCGGAGAAACCCGGTGTGGGGCTCCGGCCCATGCGGTGATTTCGACCCGAGAGAGGACGACCATGCGGAACAAGCTCGTGGCAGTCGCGGTGGGGGCGATGGTGGCTTTCGGCGGTGCGGCGGCGGCCCAGGACGCGGCGGCCCAGCCGAAGCCCGGGGCCAAGGCGCCGGCGGCCGGCAAGGCGGAGGCGACGTGGTGGGGGCACGCGGCCTTCGTGCTGCGCACCCCGGGCGGCGCGGTCATCGCCATCGACCCGTGGCTGACCAACCCCAAGGCCCCCAAGGACGTCGCGCAGCCGGAGGCGCTGGACGCCATCCTCATCACCCACGGCCACTTCGACCATGTGGGCGAGGCCAAGGCCCTGGCGCAGAAGACGGGCGCGAAGGTGTACGGCTCCTTCGAGCTGGTGAACCTGCTGGGCCTGCCGGAGGCGCAGGCGGTGGGCGCCAACGCGGGCGGCACCTTCCAGGTGAAGGACGCCACCATCCACCTGGTGGAGGCCGTGCACTCCAGCAGCTACCAGGCGGACCCCAAGGGCGCCGCCCAGTACGCGGGCGCCCCGCTGGGCTACGTGATTGAAATCGAGAAGGGCCCCACCGTGTACCACGCGGGCGACACCGGGGCCTTCGAGTCCATGGCCCTCATCGCCACCCAGTTCAAGCCCACCGTGGCCATGCTGCCCATTGGCGGTCACTTCACCATGGGCCCCGCGGAGGCGGCCCAGGCGGCGCGGCTGCTGAAGGTCAAGAGCGTGGTGCCCATGCACTACGGCACCTTCCCGCTGCTCCAGGGCACCCCCGACGCGCTGCGCGGTGAGCTGAAGAAGCTCAAGAACTCCGCGAAGGTCCTGGACCTGGAGCCGGGCAAGGCCACCGCACTGTAGGTCGTCCTCCCCCCGGGGTCGGCGGCGCCAGCATGGGCGTTGGCTAGAAGCGGCGTTTCTGTGGTCGCTGACTCCGGACGGACACCGCGTGGTGGCTCGGGTGGAAACCCGCGAGCCGGTGGGTTACATCCGACCGGACTGCCACGGAGAGACCGGCGGCGGGTCCGGGGGTATCTCGGTGGTGGACTTCTCCAAGGCGGGCTGGTTGACCCCGCTGCTGAACGAGGCGGTCGCGACCCATGTGGGCGCGCCCGCGCCGGAGGCGTCCGTCCCGTCCTTCCGTCCCGGCCGGGCCCGGGCTCGCGCGTACCTGCGCGGCACGCTGCGCGCCAGCGGCCTCCTGTACGGCACGCCCGCGGATCCTCCCGCGTCCCTGGAGTCCGAGCCCGCGACGGAGGTGCAGGCCCGGGCGCTGGAGGACCAGCTCTTCCACGCAGTGGTGCGCACGCTGGCGGCGCTCGCGCTGGAGCTGGCGCGGCAGGTGGGCGCGCCCGACGGGCCTCGCGGCGAGCAGCTCCTGGTCTTCTTTGCCGTGCTGGGTGGGGAGCTGGCGCTGGCGGAGTCGCTGGCGAAGCGGTTGGTGGACGGGAAGGCCGTGACGAAGCGGCAGGTCGCGAAGGTGGAGGCGGCGCTGCGCAGGCGCGAGCCGACCCTGGCGGGCGATCCGGTGTATGGCCTGGTGCTGCACAACGGCGCGCAGTACGCGGACGCGCAGCTGTTCTGCCGGCAGGCCATCGACTTCTTCGCCACCGGGCGGTTCCGCAAGGCGCAGGCGCGGCGGCGGCTGGACTTCGCGGCGCGGCAGAAGGCGCTGCTGGTGGACGTGCTGACGGGGCTGGCATGCGTGGACCGGCAGCCGGGGACGCTGGCGCGCCGGGCCATCCTCAAGCAGGTGGAGGACCTGCGCCTGCCGGCGGCGACGTCGGCGGAGCTGAAGGCGGCGGTGAAGCAGTCCTTCGAGCGGCGGCGCAGCGTGCGGGACGTGGTGCGGCGGGTGCGCGGCCAGGACATGCGGCACTTCCTGCTGGAGCAGACGCTGCTGGCGGCGCTGGTGGACGGGCGGCGCACGCGGCGCGAGCGGGCCTTCATCGACGAGCTGGCGGACGCGCTGCAGGTGTCGAAGCAGGAGCTGCGCCGGCTCGAGCTGGAGATGGCGGAGTTCTACACGCGGCACCGCTCCGTGGTGGATGTCTTCACGGTGTCCGACGCGGCCGGCGCCATGGGGGACGACCTGGTCGCGAGCATGCAGGAGACGCTGGAGAAGAACTTCCACCGGCTCATGCAGGAGGTGCGCGAGACGGGGGACCTGGCGGTGCTGCTGACGAAGGCGGCGCGTGGCCAGAAGCTCACGTCGGACGAGCGCAAGCGCATGCGCGCGCAGCTCATCGACGTGGCCAAGGCGATTCCCGCGCTCGCCATCTTCGCGGCGCCCGGGGGCATCTTGCTGCTGGCGGCGCTGGCCAAGGTGCTGCCCTTCAGCCTGCTGCCCAGCTCGTTCCAGGACGAGTCACCCACCCCCGAGCAGGACGACGTCGAGAGCGAGGAGGACTTCGTCCCCGAGCGCGAGGTCGGGTAGGGCGGAGGACCCGGGGCCCCGCCTGGAGTCGGACCGAGGCCGCCGAGCGAGGCGGCGTCGACTTCGTGTCCGGAGCGCGGTGCCGCGCGTGCTCGGCACGGAGACACACGCGGCGCCCGGTCGCTGGCCCACCCTGCCTCCGAGCGAGAGCGCGCGGCCAGCGGCGCGGACGGGCACCAGCTTTGCCGGGTGGGGTGTGCCCCTCTCCGGGAGGTGTGGCGATGCGTGTGCGCGAGCGGGACGTTGAGGTCGGGGTGGGCGGGCGCCTGCTCGGTGGGCGGCTCGCGGTGCCCGAGCGGGCGGCGGGGTTGGTGATTCTGGCGGGCGACGACCTGGTGGCTCCCGATGGCGCGCGGGCCCGTTTCCTCCGCGACACCCTCCACGTCGCGGGGATGGGGACGCTGTGGCTGGAGCTGCGCACCGCCGATGAGCTGGCGGCCGAGGACTGGGCGCTGCGCCCCAACTCCAATGTCGAGCTGGTGGCGCATCGGCTGGAGGTCGCGCGCGACTGGCTCCAGCGGGACGCGACCTCGAGCCTGTTGCCCGTCGGGTATCTCGGCGCGGGGCTGGGCGCCGCCGCCGTGCTCGTCGCGGCGGCACATCAGCCCGAGGGTGTGCAGGCCGTCGTCGCGCTCGGAGGTCGGCCGGACCTCGCGGGGGCGCTGGTCGCGGACGTCCGCGTGCCCACGTTGCTCCTGGCGGCGGGCGCCGACGAGGACCGCGTGGCGCTCGTCCAAGGCGTCCGGGACGCGTTGCCGTCCGGCACTCGCGCGGCGCTCCAGCGTGTCGAGGGGGCGACGCGGGGCTTCCCGGAGCACACGGCGTGGGCCCGCGCCACGCGGCTCTCCGTGGCGTGGTTCCGCGACTGCTTCCGCGCAGCCGCGGGCCCCGGGGTGCTGGAGTGGACGGGGGAGCCCGGTGGCCTCGGTTGAAAGGATGGACCCGTCGGCTCCATGAACGCCCTCCAGCGTCACTTCGAGTCCTTCTTCCGCGTGGAGCCCGGCCGTCCCGCCCTGGGGGCGGGGCTGCGCGCGGCGCTCGCGGTGGGCGTGCCCATGGTCATCGCCGCGACCCGGCACCTGCCGGCCGCGACGTGGGTGGGCCTGGCGGCGCTCTTCGTCACGCTCGTGGATCGGGGCGGTCCCTATCGCGCCCGGGCGCTCGCCATGGGCGCCATGACGTTGCTGGGCGCGGCGATGGGGCTCGTGTCCGCGCTGCACCCGCCGGCCTGGGGCGCCGTCCTCCTCACGCTCGTCTGGGTGACGGCGTGTGGCTTCGCGCGCTCGTACGGCGACACGCCGGGGCTCATGGGCGTCGTGCTCGCCAACTACACCGTGGTGTCGCTGGCGCTGCCCGCGTCGAGCCTCGCCGCCGCGCTGACGCGCTCCGGCCTGTTCATGCTGGGCGGAGCGTGGGCCATGCTCCTGGCGCTCCTGCTCTGGCCCCTGCGGCCCTACCGGCCCGCGCGCTCCGCCATCTCCCGGTGCTACCGCTTGCTGTCGGAGCGCGCGGAGGAGGTCTCGAGCTGGGCCCTCGAGGGGCCGCTGCCTCCCACGACGCTGGTGGACAGCGTGGACTGGGAGTCGCGCGCGCGTCAGTGCCTGGAGGACGCGCGCTCCGTCCTGGCCTCCACGCGTCGCGTGAGGGCGGGGGAGAGCGGGCGGGGCGAGCACCTGCTCGTCCTCATCGAGGGCGTGGACGCGCTGCTCGCGTTGCTGGTGGCCCTGCCGGAGACGCTGGAGGTCGCGCCCCGGGAGGGGCGCTATCACGCGCTGCGCGCCGAGGTGCAGCGCGCGCTGGCCTCGCTCGCCGCGGATACGCGGGCCGTTGCCCGGGCCCTGGTGCGCGAGGGCAATGACACCGAGCCCTCCAGGTGGAGCGCCGAGCGTGTGCGCCGGGCCCTGGAGGCGCAGGTGGCGGAAGGGGGCATGTCGGACGCGGCGCGCGCGGCGTATACCCACGCGGAGGCGCTGGTGGGGCGCATGCGTGAGTATTCGCGCGCCCTGCTGGACGTCGCGGAGCGGCTGGAGGACGGCAGGCCCGTCGAGTCCGACCTGCCCGTGGGGCCGCACCCCGCGGTGCTCCAGGGGCGCCCGCTGCTGGAGCCCTTGCGCGACAACCTGAGCCCCAGCTCCGTCATCTTCCGCCACGCCATGCGCCTGGGGTTCATCGCCGCGCTCGCGACGGCGCTCGTCGGTGGGCTGAAGCTGGACCATGGCTACTGGGTCATCATCACCGTCATCGTCGTGCTCCAGCCCTATTCGGGGATGACGTTCCAGCGGGGGCTGCAGCGCGCGGCGGGGACGCTCCTGGGGGGCGCGCTGGCGGCGGGCCTGGTGGTGCTGGTGAGGGACCCGGCCATCATCCTGGGGGCCATCATGTTGTTCTTCGCGGTGGCCATCAGCGTGAAGCCGCTGAGCCTCTCCGCGTTCCAGGTGCTGCTCGCGCCGGCGCTGGTGCTGCTGGCCGAAATCCAGTCGGGCGACTGGGAGCTGGCGGGGGTGCGCATCGCGAACACGCTGTTGGGTGGGGTGCTGGCGCTCGTCGGCGCGCGCCTGTTGTGGCCGAGCCCGGAGCACCTGCGCTTCCCCGAGCAGGTGGCCAGCGCGCTCCGGGCCGACCGCGAATACCTGCTGCGCGTGGTGTCGGCCCGCTCGGACGCGGAGCCGGAGGTGCGCGAGGCGCGGCGCAAGCTGGGGTTGGAGTTGCTGTCGGCGGAGGCGTCCTTCCAGCGCCTGCTCACCGAGTGGCGGGGGCCCGCGCGACAGCTCGAGCCGGTGATGGCGATGCTGGCGTACGCGCGTCGTTTCGGCGCCGCGGTGACGGCGCTGGCCGCGAGCCGTGGGTGGCACGCGTCCCAGGACCTGTCCGCCGTGGCGAGCTACGCGGGGGGCGCGCTCGAGGACCTGGCGCTGGCGGTGGAGCACCGGCGCAAGCCCACGCCGCTGCCTCCCGCGAAGACGCCGAGCATGGGGGACGCGCTCTCCCACGCGCAGGTGGATCGGCTCATCCGCCAGCTCACCGTGCTGCACAACGCCACCGAACGCGTGGCGCCGCACCTGGCCTCGTGAGAGGGCGGCGAACGGACTCCGCCGCCGCCCCACGCGCCGGAGTCCCGTGCGGGGACGTCGCTCGACGGCTCAGGTGTTCTCGAGGCGCGCCAGCAGGCGACGCAGGTCCTCGTTGACGGTGACGAGCTGGGTGACGCCCTGCTCGTCCTGGAGCTGCTTGCGCAGCGTGGGCAGGGCCGTCTCGCGCACCTTCTTCGCCGCGTCCTGCGAGCCGTCCACCAGCCAGCTGGTGCCGAGGATGAAGGCCAGCCGCACCTCCGTGTCCCGCTCGCCCAGCCGCGCGGTCAGCGCGGGCACGTGCTCGGCGCCGCCCGTGCGACCGATTTCGAGCGCGGCGCGCTCCAGCAGCGGCTTGCTCGCCTTGTCCAGCCGCTGCACCCAGCAGCCCGCGTTGCCCGCGCAGCTCTGGCCGGCCTCCAGCAGCGTCGCGTGCTGGGTGATGGTCGCCGCGCGCTTCTTGCCCAGCGCCGCCGCGTCCTCGCACCCCTCCTCGCCCGTCGTCTTGCAGTCGGCCGCGGTGCGCGCCGGTTCGGAGGCGGCCAGCTTCTCGAGCACCGGCTGCTCGCGCGCGTCACCGAGCATGACCAGCCCCTTCACCGCCAGCTCGCGCGAGTCCCACTCGCCCGTCGTCGCCGCCTTCTCCAGGGCGGGCAGCGCGTCGCGGCCCCCCAGGCGGACGAGCGCGCGGACATACGCGTCGCGCACGGTGGGGTCCGGCTCCGCCACCATCGCGCTGAGCGGCTTCACCGCGTCCGCCACGCGCATCCGCCCCAGCGCCTCCGCCGCCTGCATCCGCACCAGCGCCTGGATTTGCGCCTCCGGATGCTGGAAGGCCAGCAGCTTGAGCAGCGGCTCCACCGCGCGCTTCTCGCGCAGGTCCCCGAGCACCGTCGCGGCCTTCATGGGATAGCTGGCGGGGTTGACGCCATTCTTCTTCGCCCACTCCAGCAGGTCCGGGTCGCGCCCCTCCAGCGCGGGCAGCAGCGCGTCCGCCGCGGGCTGGCCCAGCTGGAACAGCGCGAAGCTGCTCTCCACGTAGAAGGACTTGCCCTTGCGCTCCTTCGTCAGCATGCGGATGAGCGTGGGCGCGGCCTTCGCGTCACCGATGTGCCCCAGCGCCTCGATGGCCTTCTTGTTGAGGAAGGGCTCCACCGTCTCGTCCCCCGCCAGCGCGATGAGCGAATCCACCGCCTCCTTCGCCTTCATCGTCCCCAGCACGCGGATGGCCTCGATGCGCGTGTAGTTGTCCTTGGCGCGCAACAGCGGCACCAGCGCGGGGACGGCGCGCGGGTCTCCGATGGTGCCCAGCGCCGTCACCATGGCCTTGTTCGCCAATTGCGAGGACATGTCCGCCGCGGCCGGGTCCAGCGCCGCCTTCAACGGCTCCACCGAGGAGACGTGGTGCAGGTCCTCCAGCGTGCGCGCCAGCGCCGCCTTCACCTCCGGCTTGCGCTCTCCCGCCAGCTGCTCGTGCAGCATGGGCAGGAAGGTCTCGTTCACCTTGCCGGACTTGCGCATCGCCTCGATGAGGCGGACCCGGTCCTCCGCGCGACGCGCTTGCTGGAGGTTCGCTTCCCAGTAGTCCGGGGTGGCGGAGTCGCCTTTGCAGCCTGTCAGACAGATGAACGCGACAGCGGCACACCACGCTGCGAGAGAGCGGCTCATGCAATCTCCTATCGGGTCTGCGGGGTTGTCCTGTCTGGCGTCGTAAACCTCCTGTCACGAAGGAATCAAACCACCCGGGTCACCTGGGGTACGCTGGTCAACGACATGTCCGACGACATTCACAAGCCGCCGCGTCCGGGGCACACCCGCCGGACGTACCTCCTCGACCGCGAATTCCAGCTCAAGTACATCCTTCTGCTGGCCGGCATCGGCGCGGTCAGCATGGGCGTGTTCGGCGGGCTGGCGCACCGGCTCCACGTGTCCGCCGTGTCGTCGGGCGTGGACGGCGGGGCGTCGCTCTTGTGGCTGACGGGGGTGGGCGCCCTGGGGCTGGCGGGGGTGTTGGGGGTGTTCGGGCTGCTCTTCACCCACCGGGTGGCGGGGCCCGTCCACGTCATGAGCCTCTATGTCGCGGCGCTCGCGGCGGGGCGGTATCCCCGGCTGCGCCCGCTGCGCAAGAAGGACGAACTCAAGCGCTTCTTCGACCGCTTCAGCGAGGCGGTGGACCGCATCCGCCAGCGCGAGGCCGAGGAGGCGCACGCGCTGGAGGCCGCGGTGGCGGCGCTGACCCCGGTGGCCACCACCCCGGAGGCGCGCCAGGCGCTGGAGACGCTTTCGGCCCTGCACACGCGCAAGCGTCAGGCAGTGGACAATCCCACGGGTAGCACCTTCAAGTCCGTGGCCTGAGTCGCGGGCCACAGGAGAACCGCAGGACCATGAGCAGACCCCGCATCATCTTCATGGGCACGCCCGACTTCGCCGTGTCCTCGCTCGAGGCGTGCTTCGACGTCGGCGACGTCGTGGCCGTCGTCACCCAGCCGGACAAGCCCAAGGGCCGGGGCAACACCGTGACGGCGCCTCCGGTGAAGGAGCTGGCGCTCTCGCGCGGCGTGCCCGTCCTCCAGCCCGTCAAGCTGCGCACGCCGCCGTTCTCCGAGGAGCTGCGCCGCTTCGCGCCGGACGTCTGCGTGGTGACGGCCTACGGCCGCATCCTCCCCAAGGACCTCCTGGACCTGCCGGCGAAGGGCTGCGTCAACGTGCACGGCTCGCTGCTGCCCCGCTTCCGGGGCGCCGCGCCCATCCAGTGGTCCATCGCCCACGGGGACACGGAGACGGGGGTGACGTTGATGGTGATGGACGAGGGGCTCGACACCGGCCCGATGCTGGCGATGAAGCGGCTGCCCATCGCTCCGGACGATACGAGCGCGACGCTCTACCCGAAGCTGGCCGCGCTCGGCGGGGAGCTCCTGCGTGAGTCGCTCCCCGCGTACCTGCGCGGCGAGCTGAAGCCCGTGCCGCAGCCGTCCGAGGGCGTGGTGCTGGCGCCCATCATCGAGAAGGACGAGGGGCGGCTGGACTTCACCCGTCCCGCCGTCGCGCTGGAGCGGCGCCTGCGCGCCTTCACCCCGTGGCCCGGCGCCTTCACCACCCTGGGCGGCAAGCTGCTGAAGGTGCATCGTGTGCGGGTGGCGCGGGGCCAGGGCGCGCCGGGCACGGTGCTGTCGGCGGGCGTGGACGGAATCGAGGTGGCGTGTGGGGAGGGCTCGCTCGTGCTCCTGGAGGTCCAGCCGGAGGGCAAGCGGGTCATGAAGGCGCTGGACTTCCTCTCGGGAAACAAGCTCGCTCCCGGCAGCCAGCCCTTCGGCGCCTAGCTCCGGACGGGACGACGCGGCGTTTTTCGAGGAGAGACGGGACGGGCATGAGATTGCTGGTGTTGCATGGGCCGAACCTCCAGCTGCTGGGCGCGCGCGACGGCGCGCCCGGCGGGAGGCTGTCGGACCTGGATGCCGCGCTGCGGGCGCGGGCGGGCGAACTGGGCGTGGAGCTGGAGGTGCTCCAGTCCAATCACGAGGGCGTCCTGCTGGACGCGCTCTCCGACGAGCGCGAGGCGGTGGATGGCATCCTCATCAACCCCGGGGCCTTCTTCGGCTCCTACGCGCTCAAGGAGGCGCTGGAGCTGGTGGGGCTGCCCGCCATCGAGGTGATGCTGCGTCCCCCGGCCCGCGAGTCCGTGGTGGCCGAGGCCTGCGTCCTCCAGGTGCACGGCGCGACGGGGGGCTTCGACCCCTATCTCCAGGCGCTGGAGACCTTCGCCAGCGGCGTCTTCACGCCCGGGCCCTCGAAGACGCTGGGGCGCAAGAAGCCGACCGAAGCGTCGCCCGCCGCCTCCGTGAATCCTCCCGGCAAGTCGTTGGGCCGGTCGTCCCCGAAGTCCGCCGAGAAGGCCCCGCTGGCGCTGGTGCCGGCGAAGGCGCTCGCGAAGGTGGCGCCGGTGAAGACGCTGGGCCGGGGCGACGCCCCCGCGAAGCCGGCCGCGGAGGGCAGGCCCGGCAAGACGCTGGGGCGGGGCGCCAGGGCCTCCGCGACGATGTCCGACCTGCTCACGCGCGCGCTGGTGCGCCAGAAGGTGTCGGAGCGGCTGGCCGGGACGCTCGGTGACGAGGCGCTGGCGGCCTGGGCGCGCTCGCGCTACGAGGCCGTCCAGCGTGGCGCCCCCGCGGAGCAGGGCCAGCGCGCGCTCCTGGAGGAAAGTCTGTTGCGCCTCACCCTGTCCCACCTTCCCGCGACGCGGCTGTCGGACGAGCAGCTCGTGGACCTGATGACCCGGCTGGACGAAGGATGAATCCCCGCGCCCTCGCCATCCTCGTGCTGGCGCGCGTCCGCGCGACGGACGCCTACCTCAACGTGGTGCTCGACACGATGCTGTCCGAGTCACCGCCGAAGGACCCGCGCGACGCGGGCCTCGTCACGGAGCTGGCGTATGGCTCCACGCGCCGGCAGCTCGCGCTGGACTACGCCATCACCCGCTTCGCCGACCGCAAGCTGGACGCCATGGAGGACCGCGTGCTCGCGGCCCTGCGCGTGGGCGCCTACCAGCTGTTCCACACCCGCGTGCCCGCGCGCGCCGCCGTCGCGGAGACGGTGCAGGCCCTGAAGGAGGTGGGCCTCACCCGCGCGGCCGGCTTCGTCAACGCCATCCTGCGCAAGCTGGCGGACCTGCCCGGCCCCCCGCTGCCGCCCGCGTCCGACGTGGCCCTCCACCTGTCCGTGCGCGAGAGCCACCCCCAGTGGCTCGTCGAGCGCTGGCTGCGCCAGTTCGGCCGCGAGCGGGCGGAGGCCATGCTGGTGGCGGACAACCAGTCCCCGCCCGTGGTGATTCGCGCCAACACGGCGAAGGTGACGCGCGACGCGCTGCTCGCCCAGCTCCAGGAGGTGGGCGTGGACGCGAAGGCGGCGACGCTCTCCCCGGTGGGCATCGTCCTGCCGTCGGTGGGACGCGTGGAGGACCTCTACGGCTACGCCGAGGGGCTGTGGCAGGTGCAGGACGAGGCCGCGCAGCTGGTGGGCGTCTACGGCGCCATCCCCGAGTCCGCCCGCGTGCTCGACGCGTGCGCGGCGCCCGGCGGCAAGGCGTGCCACCTGGCGCAGTCGCACGACGTGGTGGCGGTGGACCTGCACGCGCACAAGCTCCGGAAGATCGAATCCGAGGCGAGGCGCCTGGGGCTCACGGCCCGGCTGAAGGCCCACGCGCACGACGCGGCGGAGCCGTTCCCCCAGGAGTGGGGCGAGTTCCACGCCTTCATGGTGGACGCGCCGTGCTCGGGGCTGGGCACGCTGCGCCGGCACCCGGAGCTGCGCTACCGCCGCAAGGAGGAGGACATCCCCCGGCTGGCGGCGCTCCAGCGGCGCATCCTGGAGAACTGCCAGGAGGCGGTGCCCGCGGGGGGCCTGCTGGTGTACGCGGTGTGCACGGCGGAGCCGCAGGAGGGGCAGGACCAGGTGGAGATGTTCCTGCGCAGCCACCCGGAGTGGACGGCGGAGCCGCCCGTGCTGCCCGGCCTCAAGCTGCCGCTGACCCAGGCATACCTGCGCACCCTGCCCGGGCCGGAGGGCTTCGACGGCTTCTTCGCCGCGCGCCTGCGAAAGCTCTACTGACGCGCGGCCGGCGACGACGCGTCGCTCACGCGTCGTCGGAGGGAGGCAGGTTGGCCGCGGCCTTGAACGCCTCCAGCACGGCGGCGGAGGCGCGGTCCAGGTACTTGCCCTTGCGGATGAGCAGGCCGATGGGGCGCGACACGGGCCCCTCGGCGATGGGCTTGGCCACCAGCGAGCCGCCCTTCACCTCGCCCTGCGCGGTGGCCATGGGGAGGATGGCGACGCCCAGGCCCATCTCCACCGCCCGCTTGATGGTCTCCACGTTGTCCATCTCCATCACCGGGTTGATGTCGATGTTCTTCTCGCGGAAGAGCCGGTCCAGCGCCTTGCGCGTGGGGGCCTCGCGGTCGAACGCGATGAAGGGCACGCCGGACAGCGCGGTGAGCGTCACCTTCTGCTTGCTGGCGAAGGCGTGGCCGGGCGCGCAGACCACCGCGAGCTTGTCATCGCGGAACGGGAGGATGTCCACGCCCGCGCGCGGCTGCGGGTAGGCGACGATGCCAATCTCCGCCGCGCCCAGGATGACGTCGTCGTACACTTGGTCGTTGCGCCGGTAGTTCAGGCGCATGTTCACCTTGGGGTGCGACTTGAGCAGCTGCTTCTGCACCGTGTTCAGCTCGTGCAGCCCCACCGAGTAGATGGTGGAGACCGTGGTGGTGCCCGCCACCTCGGTCGCCTGCTCGCGAATCTCCTGCTCCACCTCGGAGAAGCGGGCGAGGATCTCCTTGCAGCCGCGGAACAGGCGCTCGCCCGCCGGCGTCGGCGTCACCTGCCGCGCGCTGCGCGACAGGAGCTTCTGCTCGTAGCGGTTCTCCAGCGCGCGAATCTGCTGGCTGACCGCCGACTGCGTCACGTGGTTGAGCTGGGCCGCGCGCGAGAACGAGCCGGTCTCCACCACGTCACAGAACATTTTCAGGGACTCGAGCTGCATGGCCGCTCCCTACTCCTAACCTAATGCTCAGGCCACAACTAATTAGCCCGGCTTCGCCGCGCCGCCAATGCTTCTAACCCGGCGGGTTGACTGGCCGATGGGCGGCGGGCAAGGGGGGGCCCCGCGCGGCGAGTCGGCCGTGGACGGGGGGCGCTCAAGGGCTGTCCGCGGGGGGGGATGACGCACGGCGCCGGAGCAGGACGAGCAGGGCCGCGGCGAGCGAGACGAGGGCTCCGCCGAAGGTGGACTGGACGCGGCCCAGCTCGTGGTGCGTCTGCCGGAGCAGGTCGCACTGGGGGCCTGTCAGTCCGGCGCAGTCCTGGGCGCCGAACAGGCCGCGCAGGCCGATGCCCAGCAGGTACAGCCCGCCGAGCAGCAATCCACCGCACAGCCCGAGGGCCGCCGCGCGGGGCAGGGAAGGCTTGCGTGGTGGCTCTGTCGAGGCGGACATGCAGGGCGCTATAGCCTCGAGGGGCGGGCGGGCTCAACGCGGGAGCGGCGGGCGCGTATGCTCGGGGACATGCGAATCCTCTATGGGGTCGTCGGCGAGGGCATGGGCCATGCGACGCGCTCGCGCGTGCTGCTCGAGGCGCTGACGCAGGAGCACGAGGTCCACATCGTCGTCTCCGGCCGCGCCCAGGACTACCTGGCGAAGCGGTTCCAGAACGTGCACGGCATCTGGGGGCTGACCCTCGCGTACGAGGGCAACTCGGTGAAGAAGTGGCAGACGGTGCTGCAGAACCTCACCGGCGCGGTGACGGGCTGGCCGCAGAACGTGCGGCGCTACTTCGACCTGGTGGACGAGTTCAAGCCGGACGTGGTGGTGAGCGACTTCGAGACGTTCAGCTACCTGTTCGCGCGGGCGCACCGGCTGCCGGTCATCAGCGTGGACAACATGCAGGTCATCAACCGCTGCCAGCACGAGCCTGCGCTGCTGGCGGGGTACGAGGACAGCTTCGAGACCTCGCGCGCCATCGTGAAGGCGAAGCTGCCCGGGGCCTTCCACTACCTCGTCACCACGTTCTTCTACCCGCCGGTGCGCAAGCGCCGCACCACGCTGGCGCCGTCCATCCTGCGGCCGGAGATCCTGGAGGCGAGGTCGGAGCCGGGCGAGCACCTGCTGGTGTACCAGACGTCCACCACCAACACGGCGCTGCCGGACATCCTCAAGGCCGCGGGCATCCCCTGCAAGGTGTACGGGCTGCGCCGCGACCTCACCGAGGACCTGGTGGACGGCAACCTCACATACCGGCCCTTCAGCGAGAAGGGCTTCATCGACGACCTGCGCACCGCGCGCGGCGTGGTGGCCAGCGGCGGCTACACGCTGATGAGCGAGGCGGTGTACCTGCGCAAGCCCATGCTCAGCATCCCCCTGGAGGGCCAGTTCGAGCAGATCATCAACGCCCTCTACCTGGAGAAGCTGGGCTACGGCATGTACGTGAAGACGCTGACGGTGGACGCGCTGAAGGAGTTCCTGTCGCGCGTGCCCCGCTGCCAGGAGGCCCTGAAGGGCTACGAGCAGGAGGGCAACACGCGCATGCTCTCCGCGCTGCGCGAGCAGCTCGCCCTGGCGTACGAGCACCGGGGCCACTGGGCCATGGAGCGGGCCCAGGACTGACGGGCCCCCTCAGTGCAGCGGCACGTCCGTCTCGTTGTTGCGCTCGGCGGCGCGGCGGGACAGCTCGGTGAGCCAGGAGCGGGTGAGGGGCGTCTGGCTGTCCACGCCCGCGTGGCGGTCCTGGAGGCTGCTCTGGGGCAGGCGCCGGTTGGCCCACGCCAGCACCGCCGCCGTCAGCTCGGGGGCCAGCGCGCGGCCCCACACGGCCAGCCGCGTGGGCAGCCCCACCAGCACCTCCGCGTCGCCCCGCCGCACGGCGGCGAGGATGATGCGCGCGGCGCGCTCGGCGCTCACGGACATGCCCGGCAGTGAGTCGCTCACGGAGAACCACGCGTATTCGGCCTCGTGGTTGCCCTTGAAGCGGGCGTTGAGCGGGCTGCCGGTGCGCATCAGGCCCGGGCACACCGTCGTCACCCGGATGCCGTCCTGGCGCAGCTCCGCGCGCAGCCCGTCCGACAGGCCCACCAGCGCGAACTTGCTGGCCGCGTAGGGCACCAGGTGCGGCACCGCCACGCGCCCGCCAACGGAGGCGATGTTGACGATGCGCCCCTCTCCGCGCCGCTTCATCTCCGGCAGCACCGCCAGCGTGGTGTGCAGCGCCCCCCACAGGTGCGTGTCCACCGCCTCGCGGAAGTCCTCCAGCGTCATCGACTCCAGCGGCCCCACCTGGATGACGCCCGCGTTGTTGACGAGCACGTCCACGCCGCCCCAGCGCTCGTGGACCGCGGAGACCGCGGCCTCCACGCTCACCTGGTCGCGCACGTCGCAGGGCAGGGCGAGCACCTCGCCTCCCTCCCGCTCGAGCTCGTCGCGGGCGCGCTGGAGCGACTCCTCCTCCCGGCCGCACAGGGCCACGCGCGCGCCCTGCCTCACGAGCTGGCGCGCGAGCACCAGCCCCAGGCCGCGCGTGCCTCCGGTGATGAGCACGTCGCGGCCCTGGAACGAATAGCGGGTGCGGCGCAGCGCCCGGCCCAGCCCCAGCGCCACGCCGACGCCGGCCGCCACCAGCGTGCCCGGGGTGAAGCGCCGCGCCCGTCCATCCTTGCGCCTGTCAGCCATGGGGAGCTCCTTCGCGTCGCGTGGGTGGGGTGTTCAGTGCGCGGGGGCGGGGGCCGCCGCGGAGGTGTCGTACTGCGTGAAGCGCTCCAGCGCGGGGCGCAGCCGCCGGGCGGCGCCCTTGCCGCACAGGTGGTGGCGCAGCCGGCCGTCGGCGTCGAAGAGGAGCCAGGCGGGGGTCTGCTTCACGCCGTACGCCTGGGCCATGGAGCCGTCGTCCACGGCGATGGGGTAGGTCAGGCCGTGCTCGCGCGCGAAGGACTCCACCGCGTTGGTGTCGCGCAACTCCCTGGCGGAGTGGGTGACGTCCACGCCGATGACGCGCAGGCCCCGGGGCCCGAACTCCCGCCGGAAGCGCTCGAGCGAGCCGAAGTCGTTGGTGTCCGCGTCCGCGCTCATGGAGAAGAAGTGGAGCAGCACGGGCAGCTCGTCCAGCTCCGAGACGTGGACCGGGGCGTTGATCCACCCGCCATCCGGGTCGAGCAGCGTGAGGGGGATGTCGTGCGTGGGCATGCGGGCTTCCTCGAAGGGTTGGGCTTCATCCCAAGGTCGCCTCTGAAGCTATGCATCCGCCGGAGCGCCCCGGACGTCCGGGAGCGCCGGGTCGTCCGCCCGCCGGGACGCGGGGGAGGGGCGGCGTGGCGCTGGACGCCCGGTCGGGGAGAGGGCAGACACTCACCCCATGCGCATCCCCGACTTCAAGCTGGAGCGGTACTTCGCGCGCTGGGAATTCTCCGCGCCCTACCTGCTGTGCTCCTCGGACATCGAGGGCTGGAGGATGAAGGACCTGCTGGCGCTCGCCGACGCGGACGCCCAGGCGCGCTGGGAGGCGCTGACGCTCGGCTACACGGAGTCCACCGGGCTGCCCGCGCTGCGCGAGGAGATCGCCGCCCTGTACCCCGGCCTCTCGGCGGACCACGTGCTCACCTTCGCCGGCGCGCAGGAGGCCGTGTTCGTCCTGATGAACGTGCTGCTGGGCCCAGGCGACCACGCGGTCGTCACCTGGCCGGGCTACCAGTCCCTGTACGAGGTGGCGCGGGCGACGGGCGCGGACGTGACGCTGCTGCCCCTGCGAGCCGAGGAGGGGTGGGCGCTGGACCTGGAGGCCCTGCGCCGCGCGCTGACGCCGCGCACGCGCGTGGTGGTGGTGAACTTCCCGCACAACCCCACCGGCGCGCTGCCGGACCGCGCGACGTTCGAGGCGCTGTGCGCGCTGTGCGACGAGCGCGGCATCCACCTGCTGTCCGACGAGGTGTACCGCCTGCTGGAGTACGACGTCCGCGACACGCTCCCGCCCGCCGCCTCCGTGTCGCCGCGCGCCTTCAGCCTGGGCGTCATGTCCAAGGCCTTCGGCCTGGCCGGCCTGCGCGTGGGGTGGCTCGCCAGCCGCGACGCGGACGTGCTGCGCCGCTGCATGGCCTACAAGGACTACACGACCATCTGCAACGGCGCGCCCGTGGAGGTGCTCGCCCTCATCGCCCTGCGCGCCAAGGCCCGCGTGCTGGAGCGCAGCCGCGCGCTGCTCGCCGGCAACCTCGCGCTGCTGGACGCCTTCTTCGCGCGGCACGCGGACACCTTCCAGTGGGTGCGCCCGCGCGCGGGCAGCGTCGCCTTCCCGCGCCTGCTCCGCGACGAGCCCGTGGCCCGCTTCACCCAGGCGCTCGTCGACCGCGAGGGCGTGCTGCTGCTGCCCGGCGACGTCTACGACTTCCCCGGCAACCACTTCCGGCTGGGCCTGGGCCGCGCCAACCTCCCGGACGCCCTCTCTCGCCTGGAGCGTTTCGTTTCCGACACACTCCGCGCCGGCCATTGATGCGGCACGTCGTCCCCTTCGACGCCCCGTCCCAGAGGGCGACGCGACGCGTCAGGGTTCGCCCGGGGTGCGGGGTTTCCGTGTCCTCGACCTTTTACACCCCGCCGCCCTAGAGTGAGCGCTCCCCTGACAGGTCCCCCACCCGGCAGGGCTCTTCCCCACCTCGAGATGGAGGCGCTCAAGATGAAGAAGCTGATCGGCACGGCGGTCGTCGCCGCGACGTTGATGGTTGGCACCGAGGCGGCCGCCACCAACTACACGCTGTGGATCCACGGCCGGAACGGCGGGACGACGCAGGCGGGCAACTACGGCGACTTCAGCTACTGGGGGCCGGCGGGCACCGCCGCGGGGGTGAACAAGAAGGCGGTGAACTGGAACGGCAAGGAGCGCGTCGGCGGGCAGAACGCGCGCATCCGCGACGCGCTGGACTGTTTCTGCACCGGCGACAACTGGTGCTACATCGCCGCGCACAGCGCGGGGGACCTCCAGATCGGCTACGCGCTGGCCCTGTATGGCGGCAGCGCGCGCTACAAGAAGAACGCGACGCCCAACGCCAGCGGCGTCTGTGGCAACACCGACGGCACCACCCAGACGGGCTGGAACATCAAGTGGGTGAACGTGGCGTCGGGCGCTGGCGGTGGCAGCGAGCTGGCGGACGTAGGCGAGTGGGCGGTGAACGAGCCGCTGGTGAGCGACCTGGTCACCACGACGGCCCGGGCGATGTACGACCACAACGCCACGCGCGGCGTCTGGTTCTACATGTTCGCGGGCGCCAAGGGGACGCTGTACTCGGGGCTCCTCCCGGGCCAGGACGACGAGGCGGTCTCCTACCACTCGACGGGCGGCGTCTCCGGCGACGCCGGCAGCTCGCAGTGCAACCCGGGTGACTGGTTCTGCGGGGGCACGCTCACCACCGGCACCTCGAAGACGAGCGACGGCCGCGCGAAGTGGAGCTTCCACACCGTGTCGCTGCGCGACGACGGCGAGTCCTTCAACCACTACGCCAATGGCAACTGGGGTGGCATCGTCGCCAAGGTCCGCGAGGACGTGGTGAAGTACGCCTACTGAGCCCGTCGCGCGCGCTGAAGCACCATGACCCCCACCAGCTCCGCCTCCTCCGCTGCCACTCGCGCGCGCCGCGCCGGGTGGGCTGTCTTGTCGTTGTGCGTGGTGCTGGGCGCCGTGGGGTGGTGGGGGCTTGGGGGCGACGCCGAGGGCGCGCCAGGAGCCTCCGGGACGGAGGGCGCCACGGCCGTGGGCAGGCGGGGCCCCGCGATGGCCGCGTCCCCCGGGAAGGCTTCGGGGGGAGGCGGTTCGGCGGGCGGGTCCGTCGCCGCGGCCTCTTCCGGCGCGCCGGGGGGGCGGGACTCGCCCACGCCCCGGGAGCGTGAGCGCGAGGAGCTGAAGGCGCTGTGGCGGCAACGGCTGGAGCGCGCGAAGCGGACGCTGGAGTCCTATGTCGCGGCCACGCGCTACCCGCCGCAGTCCCGGCCCATCGAGGAGCACCCGGACCAGGTGACGCTGGCCGAGCCCGAGCGGCTGCGGCCGTTGAGCCGCGAGCATCCGGAGCTGCAGCTGCGCCTCAAGCAGGACCGCGTGTTCGTGGTGGGCGACGAGGCGGTGCACTTCTTCGTGTCCTGCGAGGACGCGCAGCGCCAGCCACGGCCCTGCCAGGTGTTGTCCGCCTCCGCGCACGAGGCCGAGTACGTCCAGGGCGCGGGCATGATGCCCGCGGTGCCCGTCGTCTTCACGGACGACGGCGTGGGCGGCGACGCGGTCGCGAAGGACGGGGTCTTCACCGGCCGGCTCCAGCCGTCGAAGCAGGGCTTCCCGCTGTTCTCCGGCACGCTGCGCGTGGACGTGGTGGTGCGCTCGGACCGGGCGGAGGGCACGGCCTTCCTGGACATCCTCTACACGCCCTCTCCGCCGGCGACGTTCACCGGCAAGGTGCGCGAGGAGGTGTCGGCCGGCTCGCTGCTGCTCTATCTGGGAATCAATGTCCGCAAGGCGGGCCGGTACGTGGTGGCGGGCCGCGTGGACACGGAAGGGGGCGAGCCCTTCGCGCACGTGTCCTTCAACGAGGAGCTGAAGGAGGGCGCGCAGGAGGTGAAGCTCACCGTCTTCGGCAAGCTCATCCGCGACGAGGACCCCTCCTTCCCGCTGAAGCTGCGTGACGTGGAGGGCTTCCTGCTCAAGGAGTCCGGAGACCCGGACCGGGAGTTGATGGCCACGCTGCGCGGCGAGGTCCACACCACGCACGACTACCAGGCCTCCTCCTTCTCCCCCGACGAGTGGCAGGGCGAGGTGCGCCGCCGCTACATCGACGAGTACACGAACGACGTCCTCGACGCTCAGCGCCAGCTCGAGCTGCTCGTCGCGGAGGAGGAGGGCAAGAAGCCGCCGCCGGGCGACGGCGACAAGTCCCCGCCGTGAGCGGCGCTCAGCGCTCGGGCCGCGCCGCCACCGCGACGGAGTCGTCCGGGGCCGCGTCCTGGCCGAGGATGGGCGCGCCCAGCATCCGCGCCGCCGCCAGTTGACGCGGCTCCAACCCGGCCTCCCACGTGTCCTGCGTCGCCGCCACCACGTCCACGCCCTGGGCCCCCGGCGCGGAGCTCGCCGGCACGCTGGCCGCGAGGGGGTCGGCCGCCAGGGAGCCGAGCACGCCCGCGAACGCCGCGTCCGCCGGACCCGGCTCGTCCACCACCATGTCGCCCAGGTCGCTCGTGTCGGCGAGGAACTCCTCGGGGCCCGCGGGCCGCGTGTCGGGCGGGGTCCACCGCGCCTCCGAGGGCGTCAGGGACTCCATGCCCTCCTCGAAGAAGTCCTGGTCCAGCGCCAGCCCGGGCGAAGCGCGTCCCGACGGCGTCGGCGCGCCGAGCATGGACAGCAGGTCCTCCGGGTCCGTCACGCCGGAGCTGGACGTGTCCAGGTTGTGCAGCTCCCAGGCCGCGTCGTCCGGGGAGAGGATGTCGGCCGCGTCCGGCGCACTGGTGCCGCGGCGCGACGTCGCGCCCGCCATGGCCCCCACGGGCTCGCGGGGCGCGCCCAGCGACGAGGGGAGCTGCGCGCCCAGCCGCTGCGCGTAGCGGGGCGCGGCGGCTTCGAAGGAGCTCTCGCCGGAGAACACGCGCAGCGATTCGTGCTCCAGGTCGCGGCGCGAGGCGCCCTCGTCGAGCCCGTCCAGATCCAACGCGGCGAACACCGAGTCCGCGCCATCCGCGCCGTCCGCCTGGAAGTCGCTCTCGTCGGAGAAGCCGCGCCGCACCTTCGTCACCGGCTCGAGCGGCTCCTGCTTCGCCAGGGGCGAGACGTGGGTATCGACGTCGAGCGACGTGCGCCGCAGCGAGGACAGGAGGCTCGAGGACAGGCGGCGGATGGACGTCATGCGTCACCTCGGACGAAGGCACACTTCGGGCTGCATCCGTATTGTCGTCAGGGGCCGTGGGAAGTTGCCAGCCGCGCCGGGTGGGCATGGCGTCCACCGGGTGGGATGGTGAGCCCCCTCCTCAGGTGTGGGGCGGCAACCCCACGAACCCGACATGCGGCCCGGATGCGGCGCATTGCAACGTCGGCCACCGAACGAGTGTGAGGACCGCTCCCAGGTCCAATGGCACTCAGGTCACAGCCGCCGCACAAAGCGAGGTATCCGTAGTGGGCGCCCACCTGGGGATGGGGGCTGGCCTCCAGCTTGCTGGAGGAAGCGGTTCGAGGAGGCAGTGTGATGCTGCGTATCGACAGCGCGGGACAGACCCATATCGGTCGCCGGCCCCACAACGAGGACTCGTTCTGCGTCCTGCCGGAGCTGGGCCTGTACGTCGTGGCGGATGGGCTGGGTGGGCAGGAGGGTGGCGAGGTCGCCAGCCGATGCGTGGTGGATACCTTCGCGGGCCTGGGGCAGCGCTGGGAGCGGGAGTCCGAGGCGGTCTGGCCGGAGGTGGCGGATCCACGGCGTTCGCGCGAGGAGAACCTGCTGGCCGCCTGTTCGCACCTGGCGCAGCGCAACCTCCAGGCCCAGCGCGTGGGGCGGTTGAGCGAGATGGCGTCGACGGTGGTCGCGGTGGCGCTGGGGCCCGCGGGCGCGGCGGTGGCGCACGTGGGCGACAGCCGCCTGTACCGGCTGCGCGGGGGCCGGGTGGAGCCGCTGACGCGCGACCACTCCTTCCTGGAGGAGCTCAAGGACGTGGGCATGGAGCCCCCCGGGGGCGCGTCCAACTGGCGCCACCTCATCACCCGCGCGCTCGGCACGGACAACGCGGAGCCCACGCTGCAGCGGCTCCAGACGCAGCCGGGCGACGTCTTCCTGCTGTGCTCGGACGGCCTCTACGAGCCGCTGGGCCTGGAGGGGCTGTCGCGCCGGCTGACGCTCGCGAACGCGCGGGAGATCTGCGACGCGCTGGTGGCGGACGCCTTCGAGGCGGGGGGCAAGGACAACATCACCGCCGTCGTGGTGCGCGTCGCGGACGCCTGAGCTCGGGGGACTCGCACGCTTCCTGGCGGGGCGGGTCATACCCTGAGTGCCGGGTCATCCTCGCCATACTGCGCAAGGTCCGGGGGTTGGGGTAGGGTGGAGACCCAAGGCTTTCCTGGCCTCGCTGTTTCCCCCGCTTCGTCCGACATCGCAGCGCATGACGCATAGCCTTGCCGCGCGCCTGACCGCCGCCATCACCCTGGTCATCCTGGTCCTCACCGCGCTGTGCGTGACGTTCACGGGCGTGGTGTTGCGCTCCCGGATGAACGCGGAGCTGGCCCTTGCCCTTTCGCAGGACGAAGCCGCCTGGAGCCGCCTGGTGACGCAGGAGGCCCGGACGCTGAAGGTCCTGATGCGCGGCCTCGCGGCGGATCCCCGCCTGGGCGCGTTGCTCGCCCGGGAGAAGGTGGACGTGGAGGCGCTGCGCGCGTTCACGATGGCCCAGAAGGCGGTGGTGTCCGTGGAGCTGCTGTTGGTGGCGGACGCCGAGGGCCGGCCGCTGGCGGGGAGCTTCACGGACCAGCTGGGGTCGCTCGCGGAGCGGGTGGCGACGGATGCGCCCGGGGTGCTCTTCGTGGGGCCGACGCCGTACTGGGTGGTGTCGCGCCCGGTGGAGCAGGAGGGCCGGCGGCTGGGGCACCTGGTGCTGGGCAGCCGGTTCGACGACGCGCCGCTGAAGGAGGTGCGCAAGCAGCGGGGCGTGGAGCTGGTGCTGCGAGCGGGCGCGCGGGTGGTGGCGCAGGCGCTGGACACGGTGTCGCCGAACGCGCTGCTCGTGATGGTGGACGCGGAGGCCGTGGAGGCCCAGGGGCGGGTGGAGGTGGAGGGGGCGAGCTTCCGGGTGGCGCGTCAACCGCTGGGAGGTGGACTGGAGCTGGTGCTCGCGCGCGACGAGAGCGCGGAGGCGTCGCGGTTCGGGACGGCGGTGTGGCTCATCGTCTCGTTGGGGCTCTTCACGGCGTTGTCGGCGGGGTTCGTCATCTTCCTGCTGGTGCGGCGGATGACGGGGCCGCTGCGCGAGCTGACCGCGGCGACGGAGCGGGTGGTGGCGGAGGGCGACTTCCGGGGCACGTTGGAGGTGCGCTCCCAGGACGAGATTGGCCGGCTGGCCGCGTCCTTCGTGGAGATGATGTCGCAGTTGCGCTCGTTGCTGATGGCGTTGAAGGGCTCCGCCGAGCAGCTCGAGCAGGCCGCGACGCACCTGACCGAGACCGCGGTGGAGCAGAACGAGGCGGTGTCGCAGCAGGCGGTGGCGTTGCACGAGACGCAGCTGGCGGCGCAGCAGCTCCAGGAGTCGTCGCGCGCGGCGGCGAAGCGCGTGGAGATCATCCAGCGCGAGGCGGAGAAGGCCAGCGGCTTCGGCGAGGCGGGCGAGGCGGCGGTGCTGGGGAGCGTGGGAGGGCTGACGCACATCCGCTCGTACGTCGAGCAGATTGGCCGCACCATCGCGGAGCTGCACCAGCGCACCCGGCAGGTGGGGGACATCACCCGCACGGTGAAGGACCTGGCGGACCAGTCCAACGTGCTGGCGCTCAACGCCTCCATCGAGGCGGCGCGCAGCGGGGATTCGGGGCGCGCCTTCTCCGTGGTGGCGAGGAACATGCGTTCGTTGGCGGACCAGTCCGCGGGGGCGACCACGCGCGTGCAGGGCATCCTCGGCGACATCGGTCGCGCCATCGGCGACGCGGTGCGCATCAGCGAGGGCGGCGCGCGCGAGGTCGAGGGGGGCCTGGAGCAGGTCCACGCGGCTGGGGAGAGCCTGCGCTCGCTGGCGAGCATCATCCAGAGCAACGGCCAGACGGTGCGCAGCATCTCCGACGCGGTGAGGCAGCAGGACGCCGGCATCGCGGAGCTCTTCGCCGCGCTCAGCTCCATGGCGGACGTGGCGGACCAGATCGTCGACCGCATGGCCGCCAGCGAGCAGGCCGCCATCCAGCTCTCCGCCGCCTCCGGCGAGCTGAGCGCCATTGTCGGGCGCTATCAGCTCTGAGGCGTCGGGCGGGGACTCGGCTCGCCCCCGCTGTCGGAGCGCCATCGTCGAGCGCCACCCGCCGCTCCGAGGCGCCATGCGGGCGGCCCGGCTCGCCCTCGCCGCTGGCGAGTCGAGCGTCGAGCGAAGGTGTCATCAGTGCCGAAGTGCCGCGCGTGATGCTCAGCCCAGCTCGCCGCCGTCGATGGCGTAGGCCGCGCCGGTGATGGCGGCCGCCGCGTCCGAGGCGAGGAACATGACGAGCGCGGTGACCTCCTCCGGCTGGATGATGCGGCCCAGCGCGTTCATCGAGGCCAGGGCCTCGCGGGCCTGGTCGCCGGAGCGCCCGGTGGTCTGGCTGATGGCCGCCGTCGCATTGGCGAACATGTCCGTCTCCACCCAGCCCGGGTTCACCTGGTTCACGGTGATGTTCTTCTTCGCGTACTCCACGGCCAGCGCGCGCGTCAGGCCCAGCAGCGCGTGCTTGGACGCGCAGTAGATGGACGTGTACTTCATGCCGCGCTCGGCGGCCATGGAGCCGATGTTGATGACGCGACCGCCGCCGGCCTTGGCCATGGCGGGCATCAGCTCGCGGCACAGCAGGAAGGGCGCCGTCACGTTCACGGCCATCACCCGCGCCACGTCGGCGGTGCTCGTCTTGGTCAGCGGCGCGGACACGGTGATGCCCGCGTTGTTCACGATGACCGTCGGCGGGCCCTCCGCGAGAATCGTCTTCGTGGCCGCGAGCAGGGCCTCCTCGTTCGCCACGTCCACGACGAGCGGACGGATGCGCTCGCCACCTTCCTTCGCGAGCGACTCGAGCGCGTCCGCCGCGCGCGCGAGCGCCCAGACGCGATAGCCCTCGCGGGCGAAGGACAGCGCCACGGTGCGGCCGATGCCACGGCTCGCGCCTGTCACCACCACGGTCTTCTGGGTCGTCGTCATGCGCGGAAGCCTAGCGCCGCCGCGCCGCGTGGGCACCCGCTGGATTGCAAACACTCACCCCGTGGGGGCAAGCGTGGCGGGAGGCGCTCCGGCGGCCTGTACCCGCTTGCCAACGCGCTCCAATCCCTCGCCCGGGCGTGGACCCGCGGGGAGTCCTCGAAGGCCGTGCCCCGCCAGTGGTCCAGCACCGGGGTGAAAAGCCCGGAGTGTCCCTGGTGCCGCGCGTGGTGCATGGCATGGAAGGTGGGCGTGAAGACGACGCGCCCAGCCCCGCGGCCCACGCCTCGCTGCGCGGTTGACCGGGCGCCAGTGTCTTGCGGTAGACGCGCGGCGTTCCGCCTGGCGGAATCGGGTGACGCGCAGCCCGAGCCCCACCCTTCCGGCGCGTGCCCGCGGACTTTCGGGATGCCAGCGCCGGCGGCTCGCGCGGGTCGCGCCCCGCGTTTGACGCTCCGGGAGGCGGGCATTAGGAGGGCGGCATGCCGCGCGCCGACATCACCGACCTCTTGAGAATCGACGACCTGCTGTCCCCGGAGGAGAAGGCCGCTCGCGACACGGTGGCCCGCTTCGTGGACCGCGAGGTGCTGCCCATCATCGGAGGGCACTTCCGGGACGGGACGTTCCCGCTCCACCTGGTGCCCCAGCTCGCGGAGATGGGGGTGCTCGGCGCCAACCTCCAGGGCCACGGTTGCGCGGGGATGAACACCGTCAGCTACGGGCTCATCCTCCAGGAGCTGGAGCGGGGCGACTCCGGCCTGCGCTCGTTCGCGTCCGTGCAGGGCTCGCTGTGCATGTTCCCCATCCACGCCTACGGCAGCGACGAGCAGAAGGCGCGCTTCCTGCCGGAGATGGCCCGGGGGCGCGTCATCGGCTGCTTCGGCCTCACCGAGCCGGACTTCGGCTCCAACCCGGGCGGCATGCGCACGCGCGCGCGCAAGGACGGCGACGGCTACGTGCTCGACGGCACGAAGACCTGGATCACGAACGGCGCCATCGCCGACGTCGCGGTGGTGTGGGCCAAGACGGACGACGGCGGCCCCGAGTCCGTGCGCGGCTTCCTGGTGGAGAAGGGCACGCCGGGCTTCACCGCGCGCGACATCCCCGGCAAGTTCTCCCTGCGCGCCTCCGTCACCAGCGAGCTGTCCTTCCAGGAAGTGCGCGTGCCCGCGCGCAACGTGCTGCCCGGCGTGGTGGGCCTGCGCGGGCCGCTGTCGTGCCTCAACAACGCGCGGCTGGGCATCGCCTTCGCCGTCACGGGCGCGGCCATCGCCTGCTTCGAGGGCGCGAGGGAGTACGCGCTGTCGCGCGCCTCGTTCCAGGGCAAGCCCGTGGCGGGCTTCCAGCTCACGCAGGAGAAGCTGGCGGACATGCTCCAGGAGATCGTCAAGGCGCAGCTGCTGGCGCTGCGCGTGGCGCGCCTCAAGGACGAGGGCCAGGTGACGCCCGTCATGGTGAGCCTGGCCAAGCGCAACAACGTGAAGAGCGCGCTGGAGATTGCCCGCGTCGCGCGGAGCATCTACGGCGCCAACGGCATCACCGACGCGTACCCGCCCGTGCGCCACATGCTCAATCTGGAGTCCGTCTTCACCTACGAGGGCACCCACGAGGTGCACACGCTGGTGCTCGGCAAGGCCATCACCGGCCTGGATGCCTTCGACTGAAAGGACGCCTCGCGCTCGCACGGCGCCTCCCTCCGCCCGGGACAGGGGGAGGGAGGCGGCTTCGTGTGAGGGGGAATCAGCCGTTGTCCGGCGTCGGCTCGGTGCTGGCGGGGGCTTCGGAGGCCTCGGGGGCCGCCGGGGCCTCGGCGTCGGCCTCGGGCTCGTCGGAGAGCTCCGGCGCGGTGCCCGCGGCCTCGGCCGCCTGCTGCGCCTTGAGCTCCTCGTCGTTCATGAAGCCGATGGGGCTGTCCTTCCGGTTGAGGAAGCGCACCGCCTTCTTCGAGAGCGCGAACATCTGCTCCGCCGTCGCGGCGGGGACCAGGGAGTGCTCGATTTGAGCGGGGTCCGGCCGTTCGACCACGGCCAGCTCGCCCTCCTCGAGGCGCTTGGCCTGCTCCGGGCTCAGCTCGAGCCGGCGCAGCTTCCCCTTGCGCGTCATGAAGTAGAACGCCGTCTCCCCGGGCTCCAGCGTCACCTGGGCGCCGAGCGCCAGCTCGCGCAGGGCGCGGTCCAGTTCGATCTGCCGCTTGGACTCCGCGCGCTGATAGGCCTTGGAGCCCGGCATGGGCGGCAGCTTGGGGATGGGACGTTCCGCGGGAGCGGCCGCGGGGCGTCCGTGGTGCGAGGGGCCACCGCCGTGGCGGGGCGCGCCGTGATGGCGAGGACCTCCACCGCCAGGCCGTCCACCGCCACCACCGCCAGGGCGACCGCCGCCGCCTTCGCGAGGGCCACGGTCCTCACCCCGGGGCGCGCCCCCGGCTGTCCGGTTCTCGTCACGGCGGGGAGGCGGACGGTTGCCGCCTGGACGCCCGCCCTCCTGGGACGACGGACGCCGGGCTTCCGCCTGGCTGGCCGCCGCATCAGCCTTCTTCGACTGTTCCTCGGTGACGAGGCCCGCCTTCAACAACTTGTCGCGCAGGTTCTGCATGAGATGGGCGTTCTATCCCTTGCACGGCCGCACGCAAGCCGCTGCTTGCCGCTCCTGTATGCGCCACGTAACTTGCCGCCCCCGTGGTACCCCCTCCGGAGGAGCCGTGAGTCGTCTGAAGAAGTCCGTCTTCACCCTCGCCCTGGCCCTGGCGGCCGCGGGCTGCTCGGACCCGGTCGACAAGGCGGCCAAGGCGCGCATCTTCTCGCCGGAGGACCCGCCCAAGGTGGTGGCGTCCGCCCAGCAGAAGCTCCCCCCCGAGGACGTAGCGGACAACCCTCAGGTGGCGCGCCGCATCCTGGGCATGGACGCCGCCGAGGTGACGGAGCGTCTGGGGCCCCATCGCTTCCAGTCCACCGTCAGCTACGAGTGGACGGCCGCCGACTCCAACCCGGTGAAGCTCACGGAGACGCGCTCGTTCCGCGCGGGCCCCGGTGGGGTCAGCGGGGACTTCCATGGCGTGCTGGAGAACTCCCGGGACCAGGGCCTGGAGGTGATGCGGGTGGGGGGGCAGGTGTTCGCCCGCAACCGGTATGGCCCGTTCCGTCAGCGTCTGCGCGACCGCGGCATGGCCGAGCGCACGCGCTCGGAGCTGACCGGCGCCATCCGTGACTTCGACAGCCTCTTCCAGGGCCGGCTGAAGCTGACGCCCCAGGGCACCGTCACCCACGAGGGCCGCACCGCGTGGCGTTACGTGGTGACGCTGGCCCCGGCGGCGGAGGCGGACACGTCCCGGCCGCTGCCCAAGCTGCTCCAGCCCAAGGCGGGGGTGGACGAGACGACGCGCCGGCGCGCCAACTTCTTCGCCCACCGGCTGCCGCGCTCCCTGGATGGGGAGGTGTGGGTGGATTCGGCGACGTCGGTGGTGCTCAAGGCCCGGCTGGACGGGCGCATCGGCGTGCCCGGGGACAAGACGCCCGAGGCGGCGGAGCTGCGCATGACGCTGGAGTCCTCCCTCTCCGAAATCGGCACGGACCCGAAGCTGGCGCCGCCGGAGAACTTCCTCGCGGACGCCGACAAGCCCCAGGGCATCGCGGACGCGCTGGACCGCTTCGGCATCGCCCGCGCCAAGCCGGACGGGGCCAAGGACGCCGCCACGGGCTCCGAGTCTCCGCCCGAGCCCGAGGACGAGGCCGCCGGGGAGTAGTCGCGCCCATCGCGGCCCGTGGGCTGCGGTCCCCCGGGACGTCGCGGCTCCCCGCGCAGTGGCCTCCGCTCGGCAGCGTCGATTGAGTCGGGGCGTCCTCGCGGAGGGGCCCCCGCTGGGGCAACGTGGGTTGATTCGGGGTGTCCATGCGCCGGAGGCCCCCGTCGGGAGAGGCCCTGGTGCGGGGGAGGGACCCGCGTCGAGGCGCCCGACGCGACCGGCGCGCCTCTGGGGCACCCGCGTCAGGGGCCGGGGTTGGTCGCCTGCCCTGACCCCTCTGCCCGGACATCCATGACAGGTGGCCTCCTGGGGCCCCGCAACCCCTTGGATTTAGGCCGGTTCCGTGTGGCGTGTGCCTTGCTCTCCGGCGAGGCATGCCTCGCTTCCATCTGCTCCTGGGCTGTCTGTGCTGCCTCGTCGCGTCCGCGGCGTCGGCCGAGGCGCCCTCGCGCAGCCTGGGCATCACCGTGTCCCCCGTGGGCGCGTATCTGCTCTCCGATGGGAAGGGGGGCAAGGAGGGGGGCTACAGCGCGGGCCTGTCCTGGGGCTATCGCCGGGCGCAGTCGATGCTGGAGGTGGGCGGGCACGTGGCCTCCAGCCGCCGCCTCACCGAGGCGACGCCGCTGTCCCTCCGCTTGACGCCCTGGGCCTGGGGCCGGGTCCGTCCCTACCTGGGGCTGGGGCTGAGCTTCATGGTCGTCCACGCCCGTCCGGAGGAGGACACGTCCCGCTCGCTGCAGATGGGCCTGGAGCTCTGCGGTGGGGTGGGGGTGGAGCTGGGGCGCCAGCTCTTCCTGTCCGGCGAGGCCCGGCTCCAGAACTTCTCCACGAGCGGCGACCCGTTCGCGGGGGAGCGGCAGCGGCTGACCTCCTTCTTCCTGGGGCTCGGGATGCACCTCTAGCGACGACGGTTGAACCCTCGCGCTACAGGGCGGCAGCGACCTGTTGGAAGAAAATTTGCGCTGTCTCTTGCGTCCTCTACAATCCTCGACGGTTGCGGCCCGGACGCGTCCGACATGCTCGGATGTTCAGCGGATTGCACAACAAGGGAGCGGAGATGGAGCGCAAGGTCGGGAGTAGCACGGTGACGGCCAAGGAGGTCAAGGCGGCGCTGGAGAAGACGCGCACGCTGACGGCCGAGGAGGAGAAGGTGCTGCGGATGCGGCACGGCGCCGGCGCTTCCAGCACGCGGGCCCCGCTGCCCCGCGCGGCCGGTGACAACGCGGAGCTGGCCGACGAGCTGCTCGTCATCGAGATGCAGTTGATGAAGGCGATGCGCGCTCGCGCTGGCGCCAAGGCCGCGGCGACCGCGACCAAGGCCCCGGTCGCCGCCGCGCCCCGGGAGTCCGCCGCCAACCCGACCAAGGACAAGATCGTCCGCGCGCTGCGCAAGAAGAAGTAGTCGCCCGCTCGGGGCCCTACTACCGGTTGAGGATGGCCACGAGGCGCTCTCCCGCCTCGGGCAGCGCCAGCGGCGTGCCCGAGACCTCGGTGGCCAATCCTTCCGCGTCGTCCGTCCCACCCCGCGCGTAGAGCCCCTTCAGCCAGGTGGCCGCCTGCGGGTTCCTCCAGAAGTCCTCGTTGAAGCGCTCGGTGAGGCGCGCGGTGAGCCGGGTCTCCAGGGCCCACGCTCGCAGGTAGTGCGCCACGTAGAGCTGCGGGTCCACGTCGAACAGGAAGAAGCCCGGGTGCGGCTCGGTGAACAGCGCGTGGCGCTGGCCGTCGGCGTACTCGTCCGCGCGCTCGGTGGAGGGGCCGCGCGCCACCAGGGACAGCTCGTACCGCAGCTTCGCGCAGTGGCGCCGCAGGAGGGTGAGGGCCTGGAAGGTGGCCAGCCGCGCCGTGTCGCGCGCGGCCTGGGTGGCCATGCCCAGGTAGCGCTTGAGCCAGTCGGAGGACAGCAGCAGGCGCTCGAAGACGGTGGCGTGCGCCTCCGTCACCGCCGCGTCGCCCAGCCGGCGCAGCTCCACCGGGAGCGTGGCCGACACGTGGGCGCGGTGCTGAGCGTGGCCCATCTCGTGGAGGAGGCTGCCCAGCGCGTCCATGCCGCCGCGCGGCTGGAGCACCAGGCGAATCTCGTCCGGCACGCGCACGGCGACCACGAACGGACGGGAGGACTTTCCGGGGCGCTCCTCGTCGTCGATGCGGATGCGCCCCTGCGCGTTCGGGAGGAGGCCCCACTCGCCCAGCCACCGGGTGACGGCGGGCCACGCGTCCTCGCGGCGGAACAGCTCGTCCATCCACGGCGCCTGGAGCGCGGCCTGCAAGTCATGCCGGCGCGCGTCGCCGCCGGGCAGCGGGCGCAGGAGCGGGTCCAGCTTCTTGAGGACGTAGGCCAGCACGTCGCGGTACGCGTCCTCGGTGAGCGCCAGCGTCCGGGCAGCGGCCTCGGCCAGCGCGGTGTAGGAGACGCCGGTGACGTCCTCGCGCAGGGCGGCATAGCCCGGGGCGCCCAGGCGCTCCGCGGCGTGGAGGGCGGCCTCGCGCCGGTCACCGTAGGGGCCCCGGTGGTCCCAGAGGAAGTTGCCCAGCGCGCGCTCCATGACGGCGCGGCGGGAGCGGACGCGCTCGTGCGGCAGGCGGGCCAGCGCCTCGCCGAAGCCCAGCGCCTGTTCGTCCACGGCCAGGGTGGCGCGGGCCTCCAGCCCGGCGACGGCCTCCGCGGGGCGCGCGGCGAGGGCCTCCTCCACCTGCGTGGCGATGAGCTCGCGCACCAGCTGGATGCGGCGCACCGTGAGCGGGTCGTCCTTCGTCCGGGCCTTGGCGAGCGCCTCGTTGGCGGCGACGAAGGTATCGGGGGAGGACAGCTCGGGGAACGACGCGTGGAGGCTGGAGACGGGCAGCTCTCTCTCGAGGCCCGCGCCGTGGCGGTACTGGAGGGTGGCCAGCTCGGCGAGGAAGTCGTCCAGCCGCGTGCGCACGGAGTGCAGGGGACGGTCCATGGGGGCGCGGAAGGTAACAGGGGACGGGCCTGCTGGGGGGAATGGCTTGGCTTTCGCCCCGTCGTTCTGTAGCCAGCGGTGCGGACTGGCTGTCGACGGAGGGATGGCGGTGAAGCGTCGGACGTTCCGAGCGGAGGGGGCGCGGGTGGGAAGGCCCGTGGCCGAGGCCGTGGCCGCGGAGCTGGGCCTGCCCGAGGAGCAGGCGCGCGGGCTCGTGGACGTGGGCGCGGTGTACGTGGCGGGGCGGCGCTGTCGGGACGCGAAGGCGCGGCTTTCGGCGGGGCAGGTGGTGGCGGTGGTGCTGGAGGAGGGCGGCCAGAGCCCCCTCGCGGAGGCCGCGCCGGCCCCCTCGTTCCAGGTGCTGCACGAGGACGCGGAGGTCATCGCGGTGGACAAGCCCGCGGGGCTCCCGGCGCAGCCCACGGAGGCGCGCGTGGGCGCGAGCCTCGTGGACCAGGTGGGCGCGTACCTGGGACGCGAGGCGGGGCTGGTCCACCGGCTGGACCGCGAGACGTCGGGCGTGACGGTGTTCGGCAAGACGCCTCAGGCGACGTCGGCGCTCGCGGCGGAGTTCCGCGAGGGGCGCGCCCGCAAGCGCTACGTGGCGACCACCGGACCG
Organism: Myxococcus stipitatus; assembly: GCF_021412625.1. The sequence goes on from NZ_JAKCFI010000004.1 coordinate 308,130, forward strand.
GGGTTGCCCTCATCCGGCACGGTGGACCTGCCGTTGTCGAAGGACCCCGCGCGCCCCGGGCGCTGGCGGGCGAGCCGCGCGGCCAATGGCATCCCCGCGCTGACCTTCTTCCGCACGCTGTACGCGGGGCCGGACTTCTGCGTGGTGGAGCTGTTGCCCCAGACGGGGCGCACCCACCAGCTCCGCGCGCACCTGACGGCGCTGGGCGCGCCCATCCTCGGGGACTCCCGCTATGGCGGCGCCAGGAGCGCGGCGGGTGTCGACGCGCCTCGGTGCCTGCTCCACGCGCAGGCGTTGGAGCTGGGACATCCGCGCACGGGCGCGCCGTTGCGCCTGGAGGCCCGCGTCCCGGAGGACCTGCTGCGCTTCTTCGCGCGCGCGGGCATCGAGGTGCCCCGCGGCGCCATCCCCACGTCCCTCGAAGAGGCGTGAGCGCTCAGGCCACGCAGGTGAAGTCCCGCCCCTCGACCCAACCCCACGCCACCAGGTCGGCGCGGATCTCCTCGCGGGCCCAGCGCACGCCCACGCAGACGAGCAGGTGCTCCTGCCCCGGCGGACCGAGGTCCGCGGCCCCCACCACGGGGATGCCGTTGAGGCGGGTGCCGACCTTGCGGGGATGGACCTCGACGTAGCGGCGGACCTCCACTCCGCGCTCGCGCAGGAAGCGCGTCAGCGTCTTCCCGCTGGGGCCGGCTCCCCAGATGGCGCAGGGGCGCCCGTTCGACAACGGCCCCCGTTCGAGCACCAGGTAGCGGGCCTTGGTCCACATCAGACGCGGCAGCGCATAGCGCGGGTCAGTACGGGTCATCCGGTTGCTGCTGTCTCTCCATCGCAGCAGTATCTCCGGCAGGTTCATGAGCGGGTGTCCCCGCTCCAACAGCTCCAGCCACAGCGCATAGTCCTCGGGGAAGTCGCCGTCCTGCCAGCCTCCCGTGGCGCGGAGGACATCCCGGCGCAGGCACGCGGAGGGATGGCACAGGGGGCTCTCGACGAAGCGCTCACGGAAGAGCCGTTCGGGGGTGGTCAGGCTGTTGAGCCACGTCGCGTAGGCCTGGAGGGAGGGGCTGACGGGCTGGTCGTCGCGGAACAGCTCGACGCCGGTGCCCACGCCGTCGAGCTCCGGGTGGGCCTCCAGCGCGCTGACGCTGGCCTCCAACCGACGCGGGAGGGCCTCGTCGTCCGCGTCCATCCGGGCCACGTAGGGCGAGGTGACCCGCTGGAGCGCCAGGTTGAGGGCCTCCACCAGCCCCTTGCCCTGACCGTCAAGTATCTCGACGCGCGGGTCGCGGGCGGCGCATCCGTTCAGGACCGCACGGGTTGCGTCGGTCGAGCCGTCGTCGATGGCGAGCACCCGCAGGTCGGTGAGGGTGCCTTCCAGGAGGGAGTCCACTGCTCGGGCGACGGTGGACTCGGCATTTCGCGCGGGAAGCAGGACGGTGACAACCGGGATGGGCATCGTTGTGTGTAGACTGCCGCACCCATGGGTGGCGTGAGAAACGGCAATGGGACCGGGACGCCGGAATCCCCAGCCGTCCGACCCGAGGCGCCGCAATCCGGCGCGCTCGAGGTGGGGAAGACCGACGATGTGGCGGACGGAGTGGAGCGCCACTTCCGGAGCGCCGTGCGCTTGTGGCGGGAAGGCTCCGCCGCGCGCGCGTTCGGTGAGCTCGCCCGCGCCAGCCGCGCGTTGCCCATGTCCGCCCGGCTCGCCGCCTCGCTCGTGCGCTTCTCGCGGCTGGCGGGGACGGAGGCCGCGGCCATCACGTTGCTGGAGGCCTCGCTCGCCACGTCGACCACCGACGTCCAGCACGCCGTGCGGCGACAGCTCGCGCGCGTGTTGCGGCGCGTGGAGCAGTTCCCTCGCGCCATCGCCACGCTGGAGCCGTTGCTCGTCGAGTCCCCCGAGGACCGGCGCGCGCGGCGGGTGCTTCAGGTGCTGCGAGGACGGGTGGGCATGAAGCGCGCCGACACGCCCGCGGCCTCGGCCTCCGTGCTGGCGCGCCTCCCCACGCTGAAGTCCGGGGTCCACGCCTCGGCGGTCTGGGACGAGGACGTGGACGTCCGCGCGGAGACCGTGGTCGACGCCACGGGGGCGCTCGCTCCTCCTCCGGTCACGCCCGCTCCGCCGCGCTCGTTCACGATGGAGCTGCCCTGGGCCCAGCTCCGGGTGGATGGACCTCCGCTGGGGTTGACGACGGTGAGCCCACCGCGTGCCCCGGACGCGGGCGTGTCCGAGAACGCGGCGTCGCACGCCACCCAGGTCGCGGATGCCACGCCGACGGCGGCGGAGTCGCGGACGGTGCTGCCTCCAGAAGAGGCTGCGTCAGCGACCGCTGCCTCCGGGACGGAGGGGCTCTCCTCCAAGGTCGAGGGGGAGAGGGCCGCCGGGGGCCCGGTGTCGCCGGGGCCGATGGTTCCATGGGGCGACGGTGCGGAGTCCGACTCGGGCGCCTCGTCTGGCGCGAAGTCGTCGGGTGAACCCCTGTCGTCGGCACCGCCCCTGTCGTTGGCGGAGGCCGGTGCCGGCGTCGCCTCGCCGGAGTCCGGCGTGGGGGTGGTGTCCCAGCGGCTCGTGGAGGCGGGCGCTTCGAGTTCGTCACCGGCGCAAGGCGTCTCCGAGGCGGGCGAGAAGACAGCTGCGCCGGAGTCACAGCCTGGACTCTCGCAGCGGCGCGTGTCCGAGATGCGGGGGGCGCGAGAGCGGCACGCGCCTGATGAGCGTGGGTCGCGAGAGGGGCCCTCGCCCGAGGTGCCGGGAGCACAGGAGCGGCCCTCGCCCGAGGCGCGGGAGTCGCGAGAGGGGCCCTCGCCCGAAGTGCCGGGGGCACAAGAGAGGTCCTCGCCCGAGGAGCGGGGAGCGCGAGAGGGGCCCTCGCCCGAGAAGCATGGGGCGCGAGAGGGGCCGGGCACGTCCGAGGATTCGCAGCGGGGGGCGCGAGAGGGACGCGGTGCGCCCGAGGACCCGCGGCGGGGAGCGCGAGAGGGGCATGGCGCGCCCCAGGATTCGCGAGCGAAGACCGTCGTGGAGATGCCACTCGTGGCCATCCCCGAAGGTCCCGCGCCGGCGGCTCGGACCGTGGTGGAGATGCCGGCGGTGCGGGTGGTGGGGCAGGGGAATGAGGACCTGTCCGTCCCATGGCCCGAGCAGCGCGCGGAGCCGCCCGGTCAGGAGCCGATGGCTGGCCGCGCCGCGGCGCCCGTCCGCGGTGAAGGCCCGGGGAGGGACATCCCCGTCCTCGACCCTGTTGCGCCTCCTCGGACGACGGAGTCGCGGGGCGAGCGCTCCGATACGCGGGAAGTCGCCATCCCAGCGCGTGACGATGGCGCGTCACCTCGCTCGGAGACGACGGAGGTCCCGCTCGCGGACCTGTTCGCCGCGCTCGGGGGCGTGCCGGGCGCGAGCGTCGAGCCCGCGAGGAAGGTCTCCTCGGGCGTGGAGCCTGGCCTGTCCGGGGGCGTGCCCGTGGCGAGTCCGGAGGGCGTGGCCACGTCAGGTGGTTCGCGGCCCGTGGCGGACGCGAAGGCGAGCGCGAGGGAGGATGCGGAGGAGCTGGCTCGCTCCCAGAAGCTGGAGGCGCAGCTCGTCGCGCGTCGTGCGTGGAAGGAGCTGGCGCAGCTGTACTTGAAGCGGGCGGACCGGGCGAGGGACGCGGCGGCCCGCGCGGACGCGCTGACGCGGCTCGCGGAGGTGATGGAGAACGAGCTCAACGACCCGGCTGGCGCCGCGCGCATGTACCGGGAGATCGTCGAGCTGACGGGAGACCGCGCGGCCCTGCGCGAGCAGGTGCGGTTGTTGTCCTCCCGGGACGATATGTCGCTCGTGCGTCGCGCGCTCGACGAGGCCATCCAGCGCGCGAAGACGGGACGGGCGCGGGCCACGGCGCTGCTGACGCGAGGCGAGCGGTGGCTCCACATGGGCGAGCTCGCCAAGGCCCGCGCGGACTTCGAGGCGGCCGACGCGCTGGTGCCGGGGATGTTGGCCGTGCTCGCGGGACTCCTCCTCTGCGTCGGTGACACCGAACGCCCGTCCGTCGCGCTGCGGCTACGGGCCGCGCTCGCCCAGACGCCGCGTCGCGCCTCCGACCGCCTCGAGGCGCTGCGCGTGCTCGCGCGCACCTCGGAGGAGCCGTTGAAGGACGCGCGGCTGGCCCAATGGGCATGGAGCGAGGTCCTCGTGGAGTCGCCCGAGAGCGAGCAGGCGCGAAGCCGGCTCCTCGCGCTCGCGCGCGAGCTGGGGGACACGCAGGCCCTGGGGCAATTGCTGCGTGCGCAGATCACCCAGGAACCGCGTGGGCCCGTCGCGCGTCAGGCGCGCCTGGAGTTGGTGGCCACGTTGGAGGCCCATGGGGACGCGGAAGGAGCGCTGACCGAGCTGCGCCAGGCGGTGCGCTACGAGCCGGGGCACAAGGAGGCGTGGTTGCTCCTGGTGGAGCGACTGCAAGCGCGTGGCAACAAGGGCGAGGCGGCGTGGGCGCTGGAGCACGCGGCGACGGCGACGGAGGACGAGCTGGAGCGGGAGCAGACCTGGGATCGACTCGCCCGGATGTGGCGTGAGTCGCTCGGCAATCCCGAGCGGGCCCAGGTCTATGCCCGGCGTGCCGAGGGGATTCGGCTCGCGCGAGCGGAGCGCGAGATACCGCCGCCGCCGGAGCCTCCCCGCAGCGCGACGCCGCGACGCGAGCCGAGTGGCCCGAGGTCGCCGCTCGTGTCGCCTCCGCCGGAGCCTCCCCGCAGCGCGACACCGCGCCGTGAGCCGAGTGGTCCGAGGTCCCCGTTGGTGGCGCCTCCGGTGGCGACGACCTCGCTGGTGCGCGCGGGCTCGAACGACCTCTCGGAGGAGGTGACCTCCAGCACCGACGAGGCGGGCGCGCCGGCGGGTGGTCGTGAATCGCGCACGGCGGCGGACGCGGTGTTCCAGGACGAGCGCACGGTCGTGCGCCCCGAGGATGGCAACGCCGGACCGACACCGCGAAAGCCGCGTCCGGACGCGCAGCCCTCGAACGCCAGACAGGAGCGTCAGGGCGTTGTGGCCGAGGCCACTGCTCATCCTCCACGAGGAGATGCGCCGGGGGCCCAGGCCGGTGCGTCGGCTCGCGGAGTGTCGCCAGGCGTGCAATCGCCGCAGCGAGGCGGGCGGCCCGAGGTCACGACGGGTGACGCGGGGGCGCGAGGAACCCGAGGGGAGAAGCCCGGAGCCTCGGCACCTGCCATGGGGGCCTCGTCTCCAACGCGAGGCGAGCGCGCCGAGGCTCCAGACGATGCCGCGCAAGCGCAGGCTCCGCGTGGTCGGCGCTCCGATGCCCCAGACGATGCCGCGCGTGCACAGGCGCCGCGTGGCCGCGCAGACGCCTCAAGCGAGGCCGCGCAACCTCCTCGCGGAGAGCGAGCGGGTGCTCCGCCAGAGGGCGTTGGAGCCAAGGGCAATCGCGGCGAGAAGTCCCCCGGTCCATCGGCCTCACCGCCCGCGGAGAAACCTCTCCCCGCATCCGGGCCACGCGGCGCGAAGCCCGCGGCATCTCCCGATGCTCCGCCGGCCACGTCGCGTCCCGATGCGCGCCAGTCCCTCGACAAGTCCGTGGCCTCGGGCTCGACCGTCGTCTTCGGCGCGGACATCCCCGTGCTGCACCCGGAGAAGCCGGACGCTCGCGTCGCCAAGGCTCCGGCTCCCGCCGCCCGTCCTCCTCCCGGAGCCAGTGGTGGTCGCGGCAAGGGAATGGACCTGATGAGCGGAACGGAGCTCGACCTCGACGCCGCTCCGGTGCCGGAGACGCGGGTCATCTCCTGGGAAGCGCCTCCTGGACGCATGGACCCGGTGCGGCGGGTCATCCGCTCCCGCCCCGAGGGCACCGCCGCTGGCCCCGCTCCCGGGCGCTCCATGTTCTCGAAGCCCGCCGCTCCCACGGTGGGCTCCACGGAGACACGCGAGTCCCCCGTCGTCCCGGAGCCCGCGCCCCCGGCGGACACCGAGCCGGACGCGTTCCGACAGCTCCGCGAGCGCCCGCTCGACACGGTGGCGTACACCCAGCTGGCCGCCTTCTTCGACACGCGAGGCGACGCGCCACGCGCCGCGCTGATGCGCGAAATCGTCGACGCGCTCGAGGGTCGCGCGGCGCCCGAGCCGCGCCTGCACCGCTCGCCGCTGTCCATCGAGGAGCGCGCGGGGCTGCGTCACCCAGGGCTGCGCACCACCTCGGGAGAGCTGCTCGCGTGCGCGGGCATCGCCCTGTGCAGGCTGTTCCCCGCACAGGGCCGCGCGGCGGACGCGTCCGAGCCGCTGCGCGCCTCGTCGGGGCCGGGAGCGCCCGCGGTGCTCGACGCGCTGCACTCCTCCGCGCGCGTGCTGTCCATGAACCTGCCGGAGCTCATCCTCTCGGAGGACGACGCGCCGCCGTTCTCCGCGGTGCACGCGGGCTCCCCGCGCCTGCTCGTGGGGCGCGCCGTGGTGCGCCAGGAACTGTCCGCCGCCGAGCTGCGCTTCCACGCCGGGCGCGCCCTGCTGTCGCTCTCCCCGGACCTGCTCGCGCTGCGGGCCCTCAAGGGCGCCCAGCTCCTGCGCGCCCTCGCGCTGTTGGCCACCGTGCTCAAGGACCCCAAGGACCCCAGCGCCGACGCGCGCCTGGTGCGCGAATCCCTCTCGCCTCGCGCGCTGGAGCGCACCCGCGAGCTGCTCGAGCCCGGGACGCGGGACTTCAACGCCTCCGCCCTCGCGGACGCCGCGCGGGACTCCGCCAATCGCGCGGGGCTCGTGGCGTGTGGGGGCGTGGGCTCCGCGGTGACGGTGATTCGCTCGCGCCGCTTCCAGGAATCCGAACTCGTGGAGCTGCTGCGCTTCGCCGCCTCCGAGCGCTACCTCGCCCTGCGGGCCGTGCGCTGAAGCCCCGCGACGCCCGGGTCAGTTCATCTGCATCCGGATGGTGAGCGCCAGCAGCCGGCTCTTCTCCCCACCCATCTCGTGCCGGTAGGCGATGTCGAAGCCGCTGCCCGTCTCCGTCATGAAGCCCAGGCCGGTGCTCACCCGCGACGTCTTCGTGAAGCCGTCATACGTGTAGCCCGCGCGGACCGGCATCATCATCCCGAGCAGGTACTCCGCGCCCGCGCTGTACGTGAGCGTCGTCTTGTCGTTCGTCGTGAAGTCACCGCGCACGTCGCCCGCCAGCGTCAGCATCCCGGACATCACCCCCACATGGGCCGTGTAGTACCGGGTCAGCTCCACGTTGTCGGTGTTGACGAGGTTGTGCGCGGACAGGCCGGCCACGAACGACTGCGACAGCCGCATGAGCAGGCCGGTGTCGACTGTCACCGAGTTGGCATATCGGTCCATCCCGCTCATCCGCAGATAGCGCGCCGCGGCGCCAATCAGGATGCCCGGGGTCAGGGGGAACCCCACGCCGAGAGAGGTCAGGTGCGCGCTCGTCCTGGCGCCGCCGCGACCCAGGCTGACCCAGTGGTAGTCGAGGCCCATGGCCATCCGGCTGGTGGCGCCGTCGATGACGGAGACGCCGAGCAGACCTTCCTTCGCGCGCGTGTCCCACGCGCCCGTGGCCTCGACGCGATACGCCGGGTAGAGCGCCATGGCTGCGGGGTTGCCGAGGACGGCCTCCGTGCCCAGCCCCAGGGCTCGGTATGCCCCACCCATGCCGTAGGCCCGGGCGCTCATGACATCCCTCAAGTCCTCCGAGGGCTGGGCCATGACGGCGGTGGACAGACTCAGGGCAAGCACCAGCACGACGGGACGGAGCGACATGAGGCGGTCATCCTATCCAGCTTGAAGGGGTCGGGGGCCACCAATAGATTCCTTGCTCTCATGTCCGCCAACTCGCCGAAGACAGAGCCCCTTATTCGCAAGTGCGTCATCCCGGCAGCCGGGCTGGGCACTCGCTTCCTCCCCGCCACCAAGTCCGTGCCCAAGGAGATGCTCCCCATCGTGGACACGCCCACCCTCCAGTACATCGTGGAGGAGGCCGTGTCCGCGGGCATCGAGGACGTCGTCCTCGTCAACGGCCGCGGCAAGGGCGCCATCGAGGACCACTTCGACATCGCCTTCGAACTGGAGACCACGCTGCGGGCTCGCGGGAAGACGGCGGACGCCGACAAGCTGCGCGCCATCGCGGACCTGGTGCGCGTGGTCAGCATCCGCCAGAAGGAGCCCAAGGGCCTGGGCCACGCGGTGCTGTGCGCCAAGAGCGCCATCGGCAACGAGCCGTTCGGCGTGCTGCTGGGCGACGACATGATCGACGCCGAGGAGCCGGGCATCCGCCAGCTCGCTCGCGTGTACCGCCAGCACAACAAGGCCGTCATCGCCCTCATGGAGGTCCCCGAGGACGAGACGCACATGTACGGCATCGCCGCCGGCACGGACCTGGGCGACGGCGTCATGCGCATCGACCGCGTGGTGGAGAAGCCGAAGAAGGGCACCGCGCCGTCGAACCTCGCGGTCATCGGCCGCTATGTGCTGCCCCCGGAAATCTTCCCCATCCTGGAGAAGCAGACGCCGGGCGTCGGCGGTGAAATCCAGCTCACGGATGGTCTGGCCACCCTCCAGCAGACGCACGGTCTGCTGGGCTACAAGTTCAAGGGTCAGCGCTATGACGCGGGCGACAAGGTGGGCTATCTCAAGGCGAACATCGCCTACGCCCTCAAGCGCCCCGAGCTTCGCGGCGGGCTGCTGGAGTACCTGCGTGAGGTCGTGAAGACGGAGAAGCCGTGAAGCGAGTCGTCGCAGTCGTCGCGGTCCTGGTGTCGTGTGTCGCCGTCGCCTACGTGTTGCCGGGGGGCTCCATCCTCCGGCGCATGGTGACGGAGCGCGACGAGCTCAAGCTGTCGGGTGTGCGGGTGGAGGGGTCGCTGAGCTTCAGCGGCGTCGCGGTGAAGGAGGCGGGCGCGGCGCTGGGCACGGCGACGGACCGGCCGGACGTCCAGGGCGACGGCGCGCTGTACCTGCGCATCCCGGGGCGCTGCCGCTTCGAGGCGGTGGTGCCGGACGGCAACGCGCGCGCGGCGGTGGTGCAGGTCAGCGGTCGCAAGCGCGTGGAGGGCCACGAGATTCCGTCCCTCTCCGCGATGCTGGCGCAGGTGTGTCCGTTGTTCGCGGCCGGGGGCGGCCCGGTGCAGCAGCTCAAGGAGTCGGTGCAGGCGCACCTGCAGGGGCTGGGCGTGGACACCTCGCGCACGGGGCTGGCTCGCTTCGGTGGAGAGGTCGCGTACGTGCTTGGCGACATGGCCGAGGGGCGCCCGCAGTTCTGGGTGTACAAGGACGGCTTCCGGCCGGCGCGGCTGCGCTACACGGACTCGACGAACACCGCGTGGGATTTGCGCTTCCTCGACTACACGTCGCCCGCAATCGGTGACGCGATGCCGCGCACCATCGAGGTGTGGCGTGGAGGACAGCGCGCCGTGCGCTTCACCGCGCTGAAGGGTGATGCGCGGGCCACGCTGCCGGACAAGCTCTTCACGCCGTAGGCTCGGCCCCGCCGCCGTGGGCCCTCGGGCCCGGCGGCGTCGCTGCCCCGGTGTCCCTTCGGTTCCCGGGCGCGCTTCGTGAGGAGCGTGGCCCGTGGCGCGTCGCCACGCCTCGACCTGCTCCGAGACGGGGCTCCGTGAGGACGTGGTGCCTCGCGAGGTGCGGACCGGTGGACCTCGTCCATGCACGGCGGGGCGATGGCTCCGTGCTGGCGGGTGCCCACGATGCCGCATGACTCGCTCGTGCGGATGTCGGGGCGGCG